>NZ_JQJT01000020.1:0-192837 GCF_000745665.1 Burkholderia sp. WP42
ATCTCGGGTGCGATCCAGCACTTGGCCGGCATGAAGGATTCGAAGGTGATCGTCGCGATCAACAAGGATCCGGAAGCGCCGATCTTCAGCGTGGCCGACTACGGTCTCGTCGGCGATCTGTTCACGCTCGTGCCGGAGCTCGTGAGCGCGCTGGGCTGACGACGGCATTGCGTAGCCAGTGAGCGCAAGCTCCCCGGCTCCTCTGTCGCGGTAGCGCGATGGAGGAGCCGGCCGTCGACACGCCATCCGTCGGCTGTCGACCATGCCGCAGCACCTTGCACGCCATCGCCTTCGAACGTAGTGGCAAGAAAACATTCGATACCGTGCTAGACAGCTTTTCGACCTATCCGCTGGCCACAGTCCCGATCTCGGTGGTCAACGGCTTTCTGGCCGGGGCCGAACGCGAAGTCGTCGTGCGCCTTGCCGAACGCTCCGGCATCCCGGCCCACCTATTGGAGAAGCCGGCCGCGCGCGTGACGCAGCAGCAGTTCGCGACGCTGTATCGCCTGCTGGCGACGGAGCTGGACGATGAAATGCCCGGCATGTTCAGTCGTCCGTTGAGAAGCGGGCTGTTGAAATATCTTTGCCTCAGTCTGATCGATGCACCCCGGCTCGATGTCGCGTTGAACCGTATCGGTCAGTTCTTTCGCCTGATACTCGACGATTTTCGCCTCGCGTCGTGGCGAGAGGGCGCGCTCGCCTGCGTCGAATTCATTCCTGATCCGGATGGTCGGCCGGTCAGCGCGCTGGGCAGCGAGCTGATGCTGAAGCTCGTCCATGGCGTCGCGTCATGGCTGATCGGGCAGAAGATCGCGCTGCGCGAAGTTTCATTCAGATTCCTTCGGCCGACGCAGTCGGGGGACTTGCTGTACCTGTTTCCCGGACCGGTGCGGTTCGGCAGGGACAAGACCTGCCTCTTCTTCGATGCCGGTTACCTCGATCGTCCGATTTCCCGACGAAAGCCGGATCTGGAGGAGTTCCTGCGCCGCGCGCCGGAAGACTGGATCTTCACTTCATTTGCCGAGCAGATGGCTTGTCATCGCGTTCGCCGGTTGATCGAGAATGCGTTGCCGAGCATGCCGACGATCGAGACGGTCGCGCGGGAATTGCACGTGTCGGTGCGTACGCTGGCACGACGCCTGGCGGACGACGGCACGAGTTTTCAAGCGATCAAGGACGACGTGCGGCGGGACGTTGCGATCTATCGGCTGACGCGCTCGGACGATTCGATCGAGGCCGTTTCCAATAGTGTCGGCTTCGACGATCCGACGGCGTTCTATCGCGCCTTCCGGCACTGGACAGGCAGCACGCCGGCGACATACCGCCAGCAGCCGTGGAAGGCCCGTCGGCAGGCCGGCTGATTGCCGGCGCCTCTCGTTAGCGATTCGCCGCGACGAGCGTGTCGAGGGGTTCGAACGCGGGCAAGGCGATGCCGTGCAGATGCTGAACGAAGGTGCTGACCTTCGCATCCAGATAGCGCTTCGACGTATAGAGCGCATACACCGTCAGCGCATTGACGCGATATTCCGGCAGGACCCGAACCAGCGTGCCGCGGCGAAGATCGTCGATCGCCGAATGCAGCGTCAGCGGGCCGATGCCGGCGCCCGCGAGCAGCGCGAAGCGCATGGCATCCGGCATGTTGACCTGAAACGGCGAGGCCTGAACCAGATGGGCATGCTCGCCGTCCGGGCCGTGCAGACGCCATTTTTCGGGAGCCGAGTTCGGCGCGTTCAAGGTGAGGCAGCTATGTGCCGCGAGGTCCGTGACCGTCGACGGCATGCCGCTTCTCTGCACGTAGTCCGGCGACGCGACGAGTACGCTGTAGTTGCCGCCGAGCGCCTTCGAGACATAGCTCGAAGTCGGCAAGTCGGCCGTTGCCATCAGCGAGACGTCGATGCCGTCCTCGATCAGGTTCGGGAATCGTTCCGACAGCGTCAGTTCGATTTTGACGTCGGGATTCGACACCTGGTACTGAACCATCGCGGACGTCAGGTAACGTAACCCGAGACTCGGCATCGCGTGTACCCGCAGCTTTCCGTACGGCTTTGCGAGCCGGTTGCGCGCTTCGGCCGACGCATGCTCGATGTCCGCAAGAATCGATTTCGCGCGCTTGAAGTAGCGTTCGCCGCTTTCCGTCATGCCGATGTGACGCGTCGTGCGGTTGAGCAAGCGGACCCCGAGCTGTCTTTCAAGAAATGCGACGGCGCGCGAGATCTGGGCGGTCGAGCCGTTCACTTGCCGGGCGGCGGCGGTAAAGCTGCCCGACTCCACGACGCGTACGAATATGCCAATTGCAGCGAAAAAATCCATCTTCATGTGACTCTGGAAGGAAAGCGCGCGAGATATCGGTGACCATGATCGGCGCAGCGATTCGTGGACGCTGACGCAGCGGGCCGCAATGCCGGATGCGGGCGAGGGCGTGGCCCGGCAGGTGGGTCGTCGGCCGACGTGGCGCGCCGCGATTGTCGGCTTGCGTCGCTAGTCGAGGGGAACTCCGGCATCGTCCGGCTTGATGAGGTCGAGCCACGCACGTGCGGCCCAGGATAGCGTCGTGCCCTTGCGCCATACGATCGCGACACGCCATTCCAGTCCGGGTGCATCGAGGTCGATCAGGCGTACGCCGGCATTGCCATGTCGGCGCGCGACCAGCCGCGGCAGACACGTCACGCCCAAACCCGCCGCGACGAGCGCAAGTGCGAAATTCGGCTGGGCGCTATGCGCGACTTCGTTGATCGTGAAACCTTGGGCAATGCACGCTTCGCGCAGCCTGCGCGTCAATGCGAATCCTTCATTCAGCGCAATGAACGGCACGCCATTCAGCTCATGCAGGTGGACACGGACGTGCGTTTCGAGCGCATGGCCGCGAGGTACCGCGAGCACCATCGGCTCGCGCCGGATGAACATCGCTTGCAGATCGGTTCGCACCGGCAGCATCGTTGCCGCGAGCTCGAGTTCGCCGTCTCGCACGGCTTGCTCCAGTTCGGCGCTGCCATGTTCGTGCAGATGAATCGACACGCCTGGATATCGCTCGCGGAATTCCGCCAAAGGAGCGGCAAACAACTCTGCGCTACCGACCGGTGGCAGTCCCAGACGGAGTTCGCCGCGATCGAGGTCGCGCAGCGCGTCGAGATCGAATTGCATCCGCTCGCGCTCTGCCAGGATGGCTCTCGCATGTTGCAGAACGACTTCGCCGGCAGACGTGAGCTTGACGGCGACGCCGCGTCTGCCGCGTTCGAGCAGCGTGACACCCAGTTCGTCTTCCAGCAGTCGAATCGCTTTGCTCAGTGCCGGTTGAGACAGCGGAAGGCGCTTGGCTGCCTTGCCGAAATTCCCTTGCCTGACGATCTCGTCGAAATAGCGAAATGCCTTCAAGTCCATTGCACTTCTTGGCGATGATTGGACCGACGGATTATCGCCCGAAGTGCAAATGCGCGTCGGATTGCAGCGGTGCGCGATGGTTACGATGTCGCCGGCAGTGAGGCGCACGCCCGGGAGTGTGCGCCTCGCTCGCTCATTCACGCCAGGGCGTCGGCGGCCTCCTTGTGCGCGTGGTGCGCGGACGGATGGGCGAGGTAATCGTGAACGACGTGGCCGAGGCCGAGGGTAAGGTCGGCCAGGATGTGCGTGCCGGAGAGAATCTCGAGCACGGGCAGGTCTTTCAGCGGTGCGAGCGCGTGCGAAAACAGCTCGAGGCCGACCGGGCCGGTCCAGGCGCCCTTGATCGTGACGTCCTGGCAGCGGTATTCGACCAGCTCGAGGATGCGCGGCGAACCGTCGACGTGCGGGATGATCTTCAGCAGATAGCCGGGCGCCTCGATGGTCGCCTTGGCGGCTTGAGCGTCGAGCTCCTGAAATTTGTAGCCCATCGTCGCGCTCGCCACCAGCACCTTGCCGTAGCGCAGTTCGCCGACGATCGTGTCGGTGTCGACTTCGAGCGACGGCTTCGCCATTTTCTTCGGGAAACCCCACAGCTCGCGGCCGGCGGCAGTCGGTGCGTGGTCGTCGAGGAACATCGCGTGCGTGTAGGTGCCGCGGCGGCCCTTGTACGTCACGGGAATGACCTGCCCCGATTCCGTGTAGTCGCCGAATCCGCCGCTGGAATCCGGCATGCGAATGAACTCGAACTTGACGAGCGGATTGTCCATGTCGATTTCGAGCGGTTCGGGAACCAGCTCCCGAAGTTTCTTCGCATCGGTACGGTACGTCACGATCAGGAATTCGCGATTGACGAATTTGTACGGGCCTTGCGGATAGGTCGGGCTGGTGAGGGGAATCGAAACTGCGCGTTGCTTGACGTCGCTGATGTTCACAATGGGTCCTTGGTCGGCAAAACTTTCGAGAGGCGAGGGTGGTGCGCCGGATCTGCGGGCGCTGAGCCCGCGTCGCTCGCACCGGAAACAGGCATCAGGTAACCCCGGCTGTGAACAGTCTAGATTTCGATTTTTCTTAAATAAATTGAATTCTTTTTATGAATTGCATGCCTGGAGGAAATTGAATTCCGCGTTGCTCAACCCGACATGCAAATTCGGTCATCGCATGGCGCTGCGGCTGCGTGCGATGCAACGAGTGATCGGGGATGGGGCGCCGCGCGATCTTTCGCCGGCATGATGCGGGACGTTGCGTCCGGTCGGGGCAGGCTCGATTCAGTTGACCGTTGCGCCCATCTGCGCGGCGAGACGCGACACGATCGGCGAGGCGCGATTGCCCGCATAGGCCAGCACGAGATTGAGCCGGCTGCTATCAAATGCGGTCAGGCGTCGCGTAGCCATCCCCTTGGGCAGCATGCGCGCGAAATGGCTCGGCACGAGGCTGCAGAGTCCGGTCGCGGCGACCAGCGAGAAAATGCTCAACATTCCGTCGGCCTCGAGAGGCGGCTTTGCGGGCGCGGTGCCGTCCTGATGGAGGAATGCGTCGATGGTTGCGCGTAGCGCGGGCGCGGCGGCCGCGGCCACCGCGATGATGCGTTCTTTGGACAGATCGGCCGGCGACAGGCGGCGTTTGTTCAGCAACGCGTGCCCGCGAGGCAGGATGGCGATCAGGTCTTCGGCCTGGACCGTCCGGCTCGTCCATTCCGGACCGATATCGCCCTGGCGGACGAATGCCGCGTCGATGCGGCCGTTTTCCAGCGCGCGAATCAGATCGAGATGCAGCTTGCTGTGAACGTCGATCGCGATGTCCTGCAACTCGGGACCGAGGGCGGCCGAGATGCGCCCCATCAGTTCGTCTTCCGTGCCGGGAATCATGCCGAGAGCGAGTTTCCGCGGATGTTGTTTGCCTTCCCGCGTGCGCTTGAGCGCCAGGTCGAACTGGGCGACGGCGAGCCGGGCTTCCCTGAGCAGGATTTCGCCGCTATCCGTCAGTTGCACGCCATGCCAGGACCGCACGAACAACGGGCAACCAAGCTGGTCCTCCAACGCCCGAATTTGCCGCGTCAGCGACGGCTGGGCAATGCACAGTCGCTTGGCCCCTTCCGCAAAACTCCCCGCCTCGGCGATCGCCAGAAAATATCGAAAGTGTCGGATTTCCATCGCGAAAGTATAGCGCCGAGGCATAGGGTCGGTGCCACAAAGTATTGGAGCGTCGCGGTTCTGCTCGACTAGACTTTGAGGCGCGACGCAATCGACTCGTTTCGATGCAGGCTGCCGTCCGGCTCGCTGACCCACCCCGAATGCAGCATGCTGCGCGGTCCACGGTCCACGAGAGTAGGTGAGACCACGCCGGCGGTCTGCGGCGTCGCGCCAATTTCTCTATCAGTCATTGCGAGTCGCCATATGAGCAAGAATATTCGGAAGATCGGGGTAGTCGGTACCGGGGTCATCGGAGCCAGCTGGAGTGCGTTGTTTCTGGCTCAGGGGTTCGACGTCGTGGCGACCGATCCCGCGCCGGGCGCGGAAAAATCCTTGCGCGAGTACATCGCAAAGGCGTGGCCTGCGATGGAAACGCTGGGCGCCGTCGTGCCGGGCGGCTCGCAGGCGCGCCTGACGTTTACGACCGATATGAACGACCTTGCCGATGTCGACTTCGTCCAGGAAAACGGTCCGGAGCGTCTGCCGTTCAAGCACGAACTGTATCGTCAGCTCGATGCGATGCTGCGTCCGGACGTCATTATCGCGACCAGCTCGTCGGGTTTGACCATGACGGACATCCAGGAGGGTTGCGAACGGCATCCCGAGCGCTGCATCGTCGGCCACCCGTTCAACCCGCCGCATCTGATTCCGCTGGTCGAGCTCGTCGCGGGCAAGCGGACCGCTGCCGAGGCGATCGATCGCGCGGACGCGTTCTACACCGCGCTCGGCAAGAAGACGATCCGGCTCAACAAGGAAGTGCCGGGCCACGTCGCCAACCGACTGCAGGGTGTGCTGGTTCGCGAAATCATGTCGCTCGTCAGCGAAGGCGTGGTCAGCGTGGCCGATGCGGATGCGGCTTGCTCGTGGGGGCCGGGCTTGCGCTGGGGTGTCATGGGGCCGGTGATGCTGAATCATCTCGGCGGCGGCGCAGGCGGCATCGAACATTTCTACAATCAGTTTGCCGGCCCGCTCGTCACCTGGTGGACGCCGCTCGGCGACTTCGAATTCACCCAGGAAGTGCGCGAAAAGATGATCGCGGGCTTGCGTGAGGAAGTGGGTGGCCGTGACTTCCAGACGCTCGCTTCCGAGCGGGATCAGCTGCTGTTGACGCTGCTGAAGGCGCGTCTTGCTGGACAGTCGAAGCAGTAAGCCGTACGCCGCCCGGCGCCATCATTTGGCACCTGCCTGACCGAGCCGGTCGGGCAGGCGCCGGGCGGTTTCGTTGTACCGATCCCGGCGGGATCTTGGCAGTTCAGGCAGCCAGTGAACGTTTCGGCGGCTGTTTTGGATTTCAGCGGCCGATGATTGCGGTTCGCTGCCTTTCGCCACACACGCTTTCCCCACCTTTCGCGATCTCTCCCCGACGTCCCGTCGCGTGCCAGCAGCGCCTGCGCCGTTGAAGCGGCCACGGCGTCGTCCAGCGGTGTCGATCGACCCGCCCCCCGCGTCAAGCCCGACCGCACAGAACGATTCAGGAACTTTAGGGACGCCAGTGCCGCGCGGTCGCTATGCTCGTCCTATCTGAGCATGCACCGAGGACGGTAATGACGACTGATCGTGGGAACCGATCGAGAAGGATACGCAAGCACGTCGCGTCAGTATTGGCCGTCGTCGCGACAGCCTGGAGCGTCGCGGCGTTCGCCGCCGCCCCGTTTGCCGGCAAGCAGGCGCCGGGCTTCTACCGAACGATGGTGGGCCAGTTCGAAGTCACGGCGCTTTCCGACGGAACGCATGCGTTCCCGATCGACACGGTGGTCAAGGGCGTGTCGAACGCGACCATCGACGGCGATCTGCATCGCGCATTCCTCGAGCAGCCGGTGCAGGGCTCCATCAATGCCTTCCTCGTGAACACCGGCAAGAAGCTGATCCTCATCGATGCCGGAGCCGGGAGCCTGTACGGCGATTGCTGCGGGCGGCTCGTCGACAATCTTCGCGCGTCCGGCTATCGCCCCGAGCAGGTCGACGAAGTGCTGTTGACGCATATGCACGAAGACCATATCGGCGGAATCGCGTCGAAGGGCGCGGCCGTGTTTCCCAATGCGATCGTCAAGGCGAATCGCACCGAAGCCGACTATTGGCTCGATCCGGCCAACAAGCCGGGCGCATCGCCGCTTCTCGCGCCGTTCTTCGACGCAGCGGCCGCGGTGGTCGAGCCGTACCGCGCCACGGGGCGCTTCCAGACGTTCGATGGAGCGGGCGTGATCGAACCGGGCATTCGCGCCATCTCGCTGCCCGGCCATACGCCCGGTCAAATCGCCTATCTCGTCGAAAGCGGCACGGCGCATCTGCTCGTGTGGGGCGACGTCGTGCACGTCGCCGCGATTCAGCTTCGGCATCCGCAAGCCACCGTCGCGTACGACAGCGATCCGCCGCAGGCGCGCGAATCGCGTCGCGAGATCCTGCGCGAGGTGGCCGAGCGACGCTACCTCGTCGGCGCCGCGCATGTCTCCTTTCCGGGCCTCGGGCACGTCAGAGCGGATGGCGACGGCTTCGACTGGGTGCCCGTCAACTACGACGCATCGCCGGTGCCGGATGCCGGCGCTGCACCGGGCCGCTGACGCGGCAGCGCAGCGGCGCTCCTCCATGCGCCTTTTTCGAAGGAACGACCGATGGAAACGTCGAACGATGTCGAAGTCACGCATCACACGCTCACCGCGAACGGTATCCGCCAACACTATCTCGACGCCGGCAGCGGGCCGGTAGTCGTGTTGCTGCACGGCTTTCCCGAGACCAGTTTCGCGTGGCGTCATCAGATACCGGTGCTGGCCCGCACGTATCGCGTGATCGCACCGGACCTGCGCGGCTACGGTGAAACCGACAAACCCGCATCCGGATACGACAAGCGCAACATGGCGCGCGATATCGTCGGTCTGCTGGATCGGCTCGGCATCGACAAGGTTGCGCTGGTCGGCCACGATCGAGGCGCGCGTGTGGCGACGCGCCTGGTGAAGGATCACCCGGAGCGGGTGGACCGGCTGGTCGTGATGGACAACGTGCCGACGCGCATCGTGGCGGAGAACATGCGCCCCGAAACGGCGCGGGCGTACTGGTTCTTTCTGTTCCATCTGGTCGCGGACCTGCCCGAGACGCTGATCGCGGGCAACGAGGAGCCGTGGCTTCGCCACTTCTTTTCCGACTGGTGCTACAACCCGCACACGATCGAAGGCGCAGACTTCGACACCTACGTGAAGGCGTACAAGCGGCCGGGCGCCGTGCGCGGCGCGATGTCCGACTATCGGGCGAACGCCGAGGATGTCGCGCAGGACAAGGCGGACGCCGACGTCCGCATCGCATGTCCGACGATGGCGATCTGGGGCGAGGACTTCTACGCGGTCGGCGGCATGTTCGATATGAAGGCCGTGTGGGAGTCGATGGCGACCAATCTGCGCGCCGAGCCGATCGCGCGCTGCGGCCATCTCCCGCAGGAGGAGCAACCGGAGCGCGTCAATGCGCTGTTGCTCGAGTTCCTGAGCGGTTGGACCGGCGGTTGAGTGCGCTGCACCGCCATCGTCACGCCGCGAGCCTCACCGGGCAGCTGCCCGAATCCGTGGCGGCCAGTGGTAGCCACCAACTTTCGACCACCGAGGAATCGGCATGAGCACGTTCACGACACGCGACGGCGTTTCGCTTCACTACAAGGACTGGGGCGCCGGCCGTCCCGTCGTATTCATTCACGGCTGGCCATTGAATGCGGACATGTGGGACGTCCAGATGCATCATCTCGCGTCGAACGGCTTTCGCTGCATCGCGTATGACCGGCGCGGGTTCGGCCGCTCCGATCAGCCGTGGACGGGATACGACTACGACACGCTGTCCGACGACCTCGCGACGTTGATCGAGACGCTCGATCTGCGCGACGTGATACTCGTCGGCTTTTCGATGGGCGGCGGCGAAGTGGCTCGCTACATTGGCCGCCACGGCACGGGCCGCGTCGCGAAGGCCGTGCTGGTCGGTTCGGTGACGCCGCTGGTGGCGCGACGCGACGATCACCCCGACGGCGCGGATATCGCCATATTCGACGGCATTCGTGCCGGCATCCTGGCCGACCGCGCCGCATTCTTCGAGAGCTTCTGGCCGTTGTTTACCGGTTCGAACCGGCCCGACTCGACGATCTCGCGCGCCGCGCTCGACTGGACGTCGTTCATGGCGCTGCAGGGCGGGCTGAAGGGCACGCTCGATTGCGTCGCGGCCTTTTCCGAGACCGACTTCAGGCCCGACCTCGACAAGTTCGACGTTCCGACGCTCGTGATTCACGGCGACGACGACCAGACCGCCCCGCTGAGCCTGACCGGCGCGGTCACGGCGCAGCGCGTGCGTCACGCGACGCTGAGCGTGTACGAACGCGGGCCGCACGCGCTGTATCTGACGCATGCGCAGCGCTTGAACGACGAACTGCTTGCCTACGCGCGCGCTTGATGCCGCGGCCGGCCACATTGCGTTGACTTGAATCGCGCACGGTGTACCGCTCCGGGCGCCGTGCCCAATCGTTCCCATTCACCGGTTTCCCGTCCCGCTGTGGGCGTGCGGAAACCGGCTTGTCTCATGGCGCAGTTCGATGGGCGCCCCGACGGGCGCCGTGCGCCGTCACATTCATTCCGAGTACATCGCGTGCGCCGGCGTGCGGCTTGCCTTCCACAGATGCGACCGGCAAACCGCTCGATAACGCACACTTCCCGCATTAACTTCGGACCATGAAACGATATTTATTTCCGAGGCAAACGCATCGCGATGCATTTTCATTAATGAATTGACGTAAATCAATACTTCGCATTCCGTTTTTGATGCCTCGGCGAATCAGATTGGCCAATCTTCATTCGAATGAGAAGGCATTAGCCGTACGAACTGTCAAATTACTTCATGTAGTGGGGCGGCGCGTCCCCATTGGCCGGGCTGCGTGATACCTTTTTGCTCAACGTCGCCGCGACATAAAGCGTTGAATAAACCGTTAAGCCCGGCACGCTGAAACACCGAAAGGTGCGGTTGCCGTGGGGCAGGAATCCAACGTACGAGGCGTGCCGTGACACATCGGGAAAACAATGTCGTCGAGTTGCCGGATGCACTCGTCGCCAATCATTTCTTGGCCTCGCTCGACGGAAATAGCCGTTCGAAACTGGCGCCGCATCTGCGGCTGACGACGCTGCGGACCGGCGAGCTTTTATGTGATGCCGGCGAGAACCTGGACGCCGTCTATTTTCCGGTGACGGCCGGTGTGTCGCTGCAATTCACGGGGTCGGGCAGGGGCACGCTCGGCGTGACGGAAATCGGCCGAGAAGGCGTCGTCTGCGACGACATCGTCGGCAGTGCGATGCAGCGCCGGGTCGTCGTCTATGGCGGCGGCTTCGCGTATCGGCTGGGTACGCACCGTTTCGCCGACGCGTGTGCCGCCTCGGCGGCGATCCGCCGGCAGGTGTTCGTGCGGATGAGTCTGGTGCTGTCCCAGGCGTCGCAGGTGATGTTCTGCAGCCGCCATCACACGATCCGGCATCAACTGATGCGCTGGCTGCTGATCGGCTACGAGCGCTCGCGCAGCATCGAAATCCCGGTCACGCACGGCATGCTTGGTCAGATGCTCGGCGTGCGCCGCGAGACCGTCACCGAAACCACGCGACAGATCCACGCGCTCGACCTGATTCATCAGCGTCGCGGCGTCATCGTGCTGACGGATCTCGCGCGCCTCGAACGAGCGAGTTGCGGCTGTCATCGGGCGATCCGCGACGAAACGCGGCGCCTCCTCGCACTCGACGCCGGTGCGTTACCGGCGCTCGGCGCGCGAATGGTCTAGCCGTCGGTTGCAGGTGATGCTGCGCAGCCGATACCTGTGCGTCGCGCAGCAGCGGCATGAACGGCGGTGCGCAGTACACGGGGAAGCATGGATGCGTGAACGCGGGATTTCCGGCGACGCGCCGGGCAGGTTGGATCGAGAAGAACCAGAAAGCGGTCGTGAAGGTATGGAAAACAGTACGAAGTTTCAGAGTCAGCGCAGCTCGTTTCACGTGTGGCCGTGGAGCCCGGCGCTCGGCATCCTGCCGGTCGTCGTCGTGATCGTGACGCTGGCCGGGTTCGTGGCCGTCAGTCTGGTCGTGATCATGTCGCTGCGCGTATACGTCGGCGGCGAAAGCAGCTGGTCGAAGGCGCAGAAGGACGAGGTCATCCTGTTGAGCCGCTACGCCGACACCGGCGACGAAAAGCTGTTCGACGATTACCGGCTCGCGGACGCGACACTTGTGTCGTTCAGCGTTGCGCACCGCGCGATGATCGGCGTGCCGGCCGACTACGACGTGGCCCGCTACGCGATGATCGCGGCCGGCATCAACCCGGTCGATGCGACCGCGGTCGTGTGGTTCTATCCGGTCCTGAACTCCTTCGCGCACGTGAACACCGCGCTGCAGTACTGGGCCGAGGCGGACCGGCATCTGCTCGACCTGCGCCGGCTCGCCGGTGCGCTGCGCGAGTCGGTCCACGCGGGCGACGTCGCGCGCACGAGCCGCCTGAACCGCGACCTCTGGGACATCAACTCGCGCATCGAGCCGTTGCCGAAACGCTTCTCCGACGAACTCAGCGCCGAATTCCGTTCAGCGGTGATCCAGTTGCTCCTGTCGTACGTGGTGGCGTCGCTGTTGATCATCCTGCTGTCGGTGCGCTGGGCGAGCCGCGCGCAACGCCAGCAGTCGTCGATGCAGACCGAGCTCGACCGCAGCCTCGCATTTGCCGACGCCGCGCTTCGTTCGGTCGTCGATGCGATCGTCACGATCGGTCTCACGCGCAGCATCGAGACCGTGAACCCGGCCGCCGAGCAACTGCTCGGCAGGACGGCGCAGCGGTGCGTCGGCGAGCCGATCAACGACGTGCTCGACCTGATCGACACGTCGACCGGCATGTCGATCAAGCTGCTCGCAACGCTTTGCAACGGCGGCGACCACACGTTCACGCGCGATCTCAACCTGATCCGCGTATGCGGTACGGCGGTGCCCGTGCGCGCGTCGCTGTCGAAGATGACCAACGCCGCGGGCCGTTGCGTCGGCCACGTGCTGACCCTGCGCGACATGACGCGCGAGCACCAGCTGATCGAGCGGCTCACGTGGCAGGCGTCGCACGACGCGCTGACCGGCCTGATCAACCGCACCGGGTTCGAGCGGCGCCTCGGCGAGATGCTGGCCGACGGCGCGGGCGGCGCGCTGATGGTGCTCGACCTCGACGGCTTCAAGGAAGTGAACGACGTATGCGGCCACGCGGCCGGCGATGTGCTGCTGCGCGACGCGACGGCGGTGTTCAGCGGCTGTCTCGACGAAGGCGACGTGTTTGGCCGCCTCGGCGGCGACGAGTTCGGCATCCTGCTGCCGGCCTGCCGCAACGTCGCGCCCGACGACGGCAAGGCCGAGCGCATGCGCGCGCAGCTCGAGGCCTTCACGTTCACGTGGGACGGCGAACCGTTCAAGATCAGCGTCAGCATCGGGCTGCTGGATCTCGCGTGCCGTCCCGCGAGCATCGAGAAGGCGATGCAGATGGCCGACCTCGCGTGCTATGTCGCGAAGGACGGCGGCCGCAATCGCGTGCACGTCGCGCATCCGCGCGACCTGCATGCCGGCCGCCCGGCGTATCACACGCAATGGAGCCGCCGCGTGAAGACGGCGCTCGAAACGAATGCGTTCCAGTTGCACGCGCAACCGATCGTGCCGATCCAGTCGGGCGACGGCGCGCCGCAGCGCGTGGAGATCCTGCTGCGCGTCCCGGACGCCGACGGCAAGCTGATCGCACCGGTGTTCCTGCCGGCCGCCGAGCGCTACGGCCACATGACGATGATCGACCGCTGGGTGGTCAGCAACGTGATCCGGCGTCTCGCGCGGCTCGAACGGCGCGAGTACGTTGAATACAACGTGAACCTGTCGGCGCGCTCGATCACCGACGAGCGCTTCGTCGAGTTCGTGATGGCCGAGCTGTCGGCGTCGGGGCTCGAGCCGTCGCTGCTGTGCTTCGAGATCACCGAGACGAGCGCGGTCCGCAACCTGGAAGTCGCATCGCGCTTCATGTGTGAGCTGCGCGATCTCGGCTGCCGGTTCGCGCTCGACGATTTCGGCGCCGGCATGTCGTCGTTCTCGTATCTGCACCAGTTGCCGATCGACTACCTGAAGATCGACGGCGGGCTGGTCGCGACCATGACGTCCGACCACGTCAAGCGTGGCATCGCGTGCGCGATCAACGACATCGCGCACGTGATGCAGTACCGGACCGTCGCCGAGCACGTCGAGGACCCGGAGACGGCCGAGATGCTGCGCACGCTGGGCGTCGACTACTGCCAGGGCTATTACTTCGGCCGCCCCGTGCCCTGGCAGGAAGGGGGATTCCATTGAACCACGGAGGACAACAGATGAATGCTCCATTCGAGCTGAGCGGCGACATCATGGACCTGGCCAGCTATCCAGCGTGGCTGCGCGACGTGGTAGGCGCGACCGACGAGCTGAAGGCCCGCATCCGCGCGCATCCCGTGTTCGCGGCGATGATCGACGGGACGCTGACGGCGGCGCAACTGCGCACGTTCTTCGTGACCGGCTGGGCGGTGGTCAGTCAGTTTCCCGAGTACATGGCGATGAACCTCGTGAAGACCGCCGCGTACCGGTCGCCCGGCGACGAGAAGGCGCGGCGCTATCTGATCCGCAATATCCGCGTCGAGCAGAATCACGTCGATCACTGGGCCAACTGGGCCGCCGAGTCCGGCGTGACGCGCGACATGCTGCTCGGCGCCGACGCGCCGCTCGCCGGCTTCGCGCTGAGCCACTGGTGCTGGAAGAGCGGCAGCGCGGACGCGCTGGCGCCGAGCATCGCCGCGACGAACTACGCGATCGAAGGCGTCACGGGCGAGTGGAGCGCGCTGCTGTGCGCGTCGCCGTACGAGGAGAAGTTCGATGCGTCGGTGCGGCATCGCGCGATGCGCTGGCTGAGGCTGCATGCCGAGTACGACGACCGCCATCCGTGGGAGGCGCTCGATATCGTCGCGACGCTGCTCGGCCGCGCGCCGGACGCGCGCGACGTGCGCGAAGTCGAGACGTCGATCCGCAAGAGCTTCGAATACTTCCTGATGAGCCTCGATTGCTGTCTGCATGTTTAGGCGGTCGCGCCGTGCCGAAGCCGGTGCGCGCGTCGTCGTCGGCACGTCGACGTGATGGCGACGACGCGCACGCCGCAGTCCTGCCGGACGATTTCCGATGCTGACAAAAGTACTCGTCGCAGAGCCGGACCGGCGCATGCGCGGCATGATTCGTGCGTTGCTGCGCGGCTGTGACATCGGCATGTCGGTGCTCGACGACGTGTCGATGCTGCGCGCGCGCGTCGCCGCGGTGGCGCCCGCGTTGATCGTGCTGCGCGTCGAGCCGCCGGGCACGGCAGTCTGCGCGGCGCTCGACGCGCTGCGGTGCGCGGGTTGCGACCTGCCGGTGATCGTGCTCGGCAGCAGCGCGCAGCTGGCCGACAAGCTCGTCGCGTTCGAGGCCGGCGCCGACGACTATCTCGTCTTGCCGTTCGAGCCGATGGAGTTCGCGGTGCGCGTGCGCTGCGCCATCCGCAGGCATGCGGCGCGCACGCCGCGCCACGTCGATCGCTATGCGTTCGGCGACATCGACGTGGATTTCGTGACGCGCCGCGCGACGCGCGCGGGCGAAGATCTCGGGCTGCGCGCGAGCGAATTCGCATTGCTCGAAGTGTTCATCGCGCAGCCGATGCGGGTGCTGTCGCGCGCGGAGATCCTCGCGCGGCTCGGGCCGGCCGTCGCCGGGCGCGCGGAGCGCGGGCTCGACGTGCTGATCTTCAGGCTGCGCAATGGGGTCGAGGGCGCGCTCGGCGACTATCGCTATATCCGCACCGTACGCGGCCGCGGCTACATCTTCGTGCCGCTCGGCGTGCTGCCGGACGACGACCTGCAGGCGCCGCCGCCAGCGCGCGTTTAGGTCGTCGCCGTTGGCGACGGAGCCGACGAAGCCGACGAAGCCGACACGGTCGGCATCCGTCGTGCCGTCATTGCGCGGGGGTGTCGGCCGGCGTGCGGTAACACGTCGGCACGCCCTTCGCGCCGGACAGTTGATAGACGAGCTTGTGCGCATTCGTCGCCGCGCGCCCCGCGGGCGAACTCAGCACCACGTAGCGGCTGAACTGCCCCTGGCCCGTCGCTTCCTTCGTGATGATGAGCGGCGCGAGCACGGGGTCGGCGCTGGCCGATTCCGGGTCGATCACGCGGCGCACGTGCGACAGGCTCGTCACGTACCAGTCGGCGTTCAGCTTCGGCGTCTTCAGGATGAACGGACGGTACGCCGGCCCCGCATAGTGGCTGTCGATGATCATCCACGGGTCCATGTCGGTCGTGCCGATCTCGGACGGCTGCACCTTGGTCGTCCCGCCGTCCGCACGCGAGAAGAAGCCGCCGAAATCGCCGCCCAGACGCGAGCCGCTCGCGCCGGCCACCGCCGGATCGTAGCGTTGGCCTTCGGGGCCGTTGCGCAGGTCGCTGAAGCGCTTGCCCGTCCACGTGACCACGTGCGACACGACGAAGCCCGACATCATGCTCTGCGGCGCCGCTTGCGGATGCGCGGTTTCGGTGATGTACAGCAGATCGCCGGGGCGCAGATGATCGACGAATTGCGCGACGTTGTCCTGATTGATGTCGAGCAGCACGCCGGCCTGATCGGTCACGGCCGCGAGCGGGTCCGAACCGGTCGAGCATGCCTGCGTGCCGATGCCCGTCTGCAGGTTGCCGCTTGCGTGCGTGATGCCGGCAAAATCGTAGGCCCACGACGTGAAGTCCGAACAGTCGACGCCTTGCCACTTGATGTCGGCGTTCGCGAGCGTCGCGGTGGTCTGCACGCCGTTGCTGCGCCGATGCGGCGCGCAGGTCATCGACTTCGACGACGTATCCGAGTTGAAGAACGACGGGCGCGAAGCCGGCGGCAGCCAGCCCGGAATATGGTGATGGCAGTAGTTCAGCTCCTGGTCGACCCAGTAGTTCTCGGTCGCGAGCAACAGCTCGCGCTGGAACGTCGCGACGTCGCCGGCGCACGACGCCGTCGTGATCGCGCCGTAGACGGCCGCGCGCGGGCCCCACGAGCCGCCGTCGGCGAAGCTCGACCAGTTGTCGACGGTCACGTCGTGTCCGAGCCGCGCCTGCACGTCGTTCTTGCGGCTCGTGAAGAGCGGCAACTGCTCGTTGTAGAGCGCGACGCGATCGCGGCATGCGCCGTCGCTGACCGTGATCGTCGCCGGCTTGCCGGGGACCACCGGCTTGAGCATCGCCACCGACGCGATGCCCGAACGATTGCGCGGATTCACCGCGTAGCCGGCCGCGCCGGTCGTCACCGCGCAATTTCCGCCGGGCGGCGCAGCGAGCGTCCCGTCGGCCGCGGGATTGCCGGCGCCGGTATTGCACTCGGCCAGCGTGTCGCCGTTGGCCGATTGCGCGACGATGTTCTGCGTGCTGTCCTGAACCGATGCGCCGGTGTCGGTGCGGCTCTGCGATTCGGCGCCGAGCGCCAGCGCCATTTTTGCGCCGTCGGACAGAGCGGCGGCAGCGAGCGCCGTACCGGGCGCGACGAACGCCGGTGGGGTCTGCTGCACGTCGAAGCCGCCGGCGAACGCGTTGACCTGCGCCATCGCGGCCGCGAGGTTCGCGCCGGTCAAGCCGCCTGCGGCGCGTGCGGCCTGAACGATCGCGTTCGAATAGACCGACACGATCATCCGCGCCGGCGCAGCCGTGAAGACAGCTTCGAGGTCGCCTTGCAGCGTCGTGCGCGTACCGGTCGCTTCCTCGTCATACACGCCGCCGGTGGCGCGCACGAGCACGGGATAGTGCACGGCGCCGCCGAGCACGAACGTGCCGTCGTCGCGCGTCACCGCTTGCGCGATCGGCTGGTCCGACGCGGAGCCGTCGGCCGCGACCGCATAGACGCTGACCGACGCGTTGCGCAGCGGCCCCATATAAACGGCGCCGGTGGTCGATGACGATGCACCGCCTCCGCATGCAGAAAGAGAAAGTAGGAGTGCGGCGCCGAGCGCGGCATTGCGAAGATTGGGGTTCACGATCACCTGCCGTCAGGATGTGCGGGTATTTCCGGATGCGACGTCGCGTCGAACGCACGCAGGTCGCGGAAGCGATGCACGGAATGGGCAGAGTAGGGACGATCGGCGCCGGTTGATATGAGGATAAGCATGGCATGTCACGGCCATTTCATCGAATCGACGGCCTGCAAATCCGCATTTCGCGCTCAGAGGCCCGCTGGAAAAGGCGCATCGGACCGTTGAAATTATGGAATGCTGCGCAGGCTGCGTACGATGTGCGACGTTCGGTCGCGGCGTTGGGGCAGGGTGTCTGCGCGTGAGAAAGTCGGAACGTTGAATTGTTCCGGACTCCGTTTCGAAATGATGGCGCCGTGTGCGTGCCGAGCATCGGGATGTGGCCCGATTGCGCCACGTCCCGATGCCGCGCTGCCATCGTGCCGGCCTGGCTGCGGACGAAAAAAAGCCCGCTTGGGAAGCGGGCTTCGTTCCATCAGCAATTGCCTTTCTTCGCCTGGCCGGGCGGACAGAATCCGTTGCCCGGTCCGCCCTGCGGCGCGACGACGACCGGCGCGCCCGGCACGTAGGCGACACATCCGCTGAGTGCGCCCACCACGCTCGCTGCCGCGAGCAGCGCAATAACCCCTTTCTTCACATCGTTCTCCCGTTATCGAGGAAAGGGCCGTGCGGCCCTTTCGTGGTTGCTGCCGAGCGTCAGAACGTGAAATTGACGTTCGACTGGCTGGTGGTTGCGTTGACGTTCGTCGCTTGCGTCGCGCCCGACGCTGCGTCCGCCTCGATCGTGTATTGACCGGCGGCGCCCGGCGACGCGGCGAGCGCGACCGGCAACGTGCCCGAGTAGGTGCCGACGATCGGCGCGGCCACGGGCAGGTTCAGCGCATACGCGCCGGTGTCCATGTTCGCGTTGATCGACGCGATCTCGTACGGGTTCGCGTCGACGGTCTGCAATGCGCGCACCAGCGCGTCGGCGCTCGGCGTCACCGTGCCGCTGACCGTGCTCATCGTCGATGCCGGCAGCGCGATCGGCGCGCTCTGCGCCGATACGGAAGTGGTGGTGTTCACCACGACCGGTACGGACCGCACGATGCCCGACGCGAAGCTGTTCTGCACGATCACGACGTCGTAGTTGCCCTGCGTCGAGCTCTGGATCAGCGGCGACAGCACGAACTTGCCGGTGCTGTCGGCCACCGTGCCGCGCACGACCTTGCCGCCTTGCTCCGCATAGACGGTCGCGCCGGCTTCCGCCGCGGCGACGTAGCCCGCGATCGCGCCGCTCACCACGGTCGGCGTGGCGGTGACGACAGGCTTCAGCGCATAGGTACCGTTGCCGCGCTGGACGATCGACTTGCACGCGTTGAAGTCGAGCACGAGGTCGACGAGCGTGTTCGGCTGCACCGTAAACGGCTGGATGATCTTGTAGCCGCTTTGCGTCGCGCTCGGCGTGGCGAGCGCCTGCTCGGTGCCGCCGGTCGGGACGACCGAATTCGCGAGACTGTTGCCCTGGTTTTGCGCGAGCACGAGCCGCACTTGCTGATATTGGCCGGCGGGCAGCGCGGTCTGGCCGAGATCGGCGAGGACGCCGTTGGTCAGCGACAGCAGGTCGATTTTCTGCGGCGTCGTCAGCGCGACGGTGGACCACCCTGCATCGTTATCGGCAGCATTCGCATTCGCATTGACGCGGACCTGCGACACCGTCACATAGACATGATCGAAGCCGCATGACGGCGCATCGGTCATCGCGACGTGCAGCGTGCCGGTTTGCGTGCTGCCGCCGTCGCCGCCGCCGCCGCCGCCGCACGCAGCCAGCGCGAACGGCACCATCGCTGCGCACAACGCGGCCTTCCAGAATTGATTGTTCATTGTTTTGTCCCCTTCCATCATGATTGTGGATGGACCGAAGCATAGCCGCGCGCGGCGCCCACAGTGTGGACAGGTTTGCAACGAACGGTAAATTCTGCGTCCACGCGTAAAGGGGCTGGCTTGGCGGCGCACGTTCCGCCTCAGCGTCGCCGCAGTGCGGCGCGCCGCGAACGAACGAGCGCGCTCGGCCGAACGTGATAGCAGCGGACGGCGCGGCTTAGATCGGCCGCGCGAGGCAAAAACTTGATGGGGAAAAGCACCGAACCCGCGGTATTTTTTTCCTCGTTATAGTGCGGACGTGAGCGGTGAACGCGGCGCAATGCGCGCACACCGCCTGGCAACGACTGTAGACGGGTGCTGTATGAAAAACACGAAAGAAACGACCATCGGACCGGCATGGGGTGTCGCGGCAGGCGTGCTGCTGGCCGCGGCGGGATTGAGCCTCGACCTCTTTCCGAAATCGCTGAACGGCACGGGCGCCGCCCACGACTTCCTGGCATCCGGCATCGCGATGCTCGGCATCTTTCTCGCCGTCTACTCGACGCACGAATTCCGCAGGAAGCGGATGCACTGACGCCGGCGCGTTACGAGCGGGCGCGCCCGTTCGCGCAACCGGCGTCGGCCAGCAAATCGTCGACGATGATCTCGGCAGCGGCCTGGCCCGCG
Organism: Burkholderia sp. WP42; assembly: GCF_000745665.1. NCBI lineage: Bacteria > Pseudomonadati > Pseudomonadota > Betaproteobacteria > Burkholderiales > Burkholderiaceae > Burkholderia > Burkholderia sp. WP42. Next base: position 20,148 of record NZ_JQJT01000020.1, read on the forward strand.
CACAGCGCGGTGCGCGTCGTGTCGAACAGGCGGCCGCCGTCGTCGGCGAGCCGGATCGGCGCGAGCAGCCGCGTGGCGCGCTCGCCCGCGCGCACCTGCACGATGGCGACGAACCCGAACCGGGGCGGATCGGCCAGCGACGCGCGCGCGTGCGGCAGGTCGAGCCGGAATTCGCAGCGGACATCGATCGTGTATCCGCGGTAGGTGTACGCACTGTTCATCTGCAGCTCGCTCGAGAGGGAACGCGACGACGGACCGTGGGCGCATGATATCGGCTCGTGCGAGCCGGCGGGGCTGGGGCGTCTACCTAGGCGAGGATCTCGTGCCGGTAGACCAGTTCGACGATGCGCTTGGTCGGGATGCTGGCGCGCAGCGCCGCGACGCGATCGATCGCGAACCACTTGCACTTGTCGATCTCGTTGCTGGCGGTCGGCTTGTGTTCGGGGCCGACTTCCGCGAAGAACACGTGGTGCACCTTCGCGAGCCCGCTGAACTGCATCGAATAGACGAGGCTTTGCCCGACGATGCCGGTTTCCTCGAGCAATTCGCGATGCGCGGCTTCGAGCGGCGTTTCGCCGCGTTTGATCGTGCCGCCCGGCAGCGCCCAGCGCGACGACATGCGGGCGACCAGCAGCACCTGCTCGGCGCGATAGCACACGATGGTTGCCCGTTCCTTGATCGGGACGGTGGCGATTTCGGGCGGGGCGATGGAGGTGGCTGGCGACATGGTGCGATTCTAGCGGCTGCCGGGCGGCGGGCCAAGCAGCGGCGGCCGGCGTCGCCGAGCGCGACGATCAGATCGCGCCGTGCCGGCGTCGGTGGCGTTACTGCCGTTCCGGCAGAAACCAGTTCATCACCAGCGCGCAGATGCCGCCCGTCGCGACACCCGAGGCCAGCACGTTCTTCAGCGCATGCGGCAGGCTGTTCAGGATGTCGGGCACCTGCGACACGCCGAGGCCGAGCGCGAGCGACACCGCGATGATCAGCAGCGCGCGGCGGTCGAGGTGGACGCCGGACAGGATGTTGATGCCCGATGCGGCCACCGCGCCGAACATCACCATCGCCGCGCCGCCGAGCACCGGCTCGGGCACCGCCTGCAGCGCGCCGGCCACCACCGGGAACAGCCCGAGCACGACCAGCATCGCCGCGATCCAGATGCCGACGTAGCGGCTCGCGACGCCCGTGATCTGGATCACGCCGTTGTTCTGCGCGAACACCGAGCTCGGAAACGTGTTGAACACGCCGGCCAGCAGCGAGTTCGCCCCGTTCACGAGCACGCCGCCCTTGATCCGGCGCATCCATACCGGCCCTTCGACCGGCTCGTTCGAGATCTTGCTCGTGGCGGTGACGTCGCCGATCGCTTCGAGCGACGTGACGAGATAGATGATCAGCATCGGCACGAACAGCGACCACGAGAAGCCGATGCCGAAGTGCAGCGGCGTCGGCACCTGAAACAGCGCGGCCTGGTGCATGCCGGTGAAGTCGAGGCGCCCGAGCGCCGCCGCGACTGCATAGCCGATCGCGAGCGCGATCACCAGCGCCGTGCTGCGCACCCAGACGATCGGCACGCGGTTCAGCACGATGATGGTGCCGAGCACGACGCACGACAGCGTCAGGTTCTGCGCGCTCGCGAACGTGCCGTTGGCCATCGCGCCGTAGCCGCCGCCCATGCTGACGAGGCCGACCTTGATCAGCGTGAGCCCGATCAGCAGCACGACGATGCCGGTCACGAGCGGCGTGATCAGCCGCTTCACGAACGGCAGGATGCGCGACACGGCCATCTCGACGAACGAGCCGGCGATCACGACGCCGAAGATCGCGGCCATCACCGTTTCGACCGGCGTGCCTTGCTTGACCATCACGCTGCCGCCCGCGATCAGCGGGCCGACGAAGTTGAAGCTCGTGCCCTGCACGATCAGCAGCCCCGCGCCGAGCGGGCCGAAGCGCTTGCACTGCACGAACGTGGCGATGCCTGAGATCACCAGCGACATCGACACGATCAGCGTCGTGTCGCGGCTCGAGACGCCGAGCGCCTGGCAGATCAGCAGCCCCGGCGTGACGATCGGCACGATGATCGCCAGCAGGTGCTGCAGGGCGGCGACGAACGCGATCGTCGGCGCCGGGCGGTCGTTGGGGCCGTAGACGAGGTCGCGCGCGGAAGATGCGTCGTCGGCGCCGTGAGCGGCGGATCGGGCAGAGGAGGCGGGTTGCATGGACGAGCGGGCCGGACAGGAGGGAAAGTGCGGCATTTTAGCCGAACGGTCGGGGGCGCCGCCCCTTGGTGTGGCGCGACGGCCGGCGCCTGGCGGCCACGGAACGGCGGCCGCGAACGGAGTCGAGAACGACGGTGCGGCAGTCCCGTGTACGGTCAGCGCGGGCGGCGCGGCGCGCGACGCTGCGGATACGCACGCTTGCAGACGTCGGTGACGACGTCGCGCAGCCGCCGATGCACCGGGTCGCCGTGCATGCGCGGGTGCCACAGCGCCGAGATCAGGATCTCGGGCAACTTGACCGGGATCGCGAAGCTGCGCAGCCCTAGCGCATCCGCGAGCCCCGGCGTGAGCGCGTTGCCGAGGCTCGAGCGCGGCACCAGCGCGATCAGGTCGGTGCCGGCCGCGACGCGCATCGCGTCCGGATAGCCGGGCACGACCACGTGGACGTTGTGCGCGGCCACCGCCGTGCGCTCGCCGTCGTCGGCCGGGCCGCCGAAGTCGCCGAGCTGCGCCGCGATCACGTGGCGGCAGGCCGCGTAGCGCGCCGGCGTGATTCTGGCCGCGGCGAACAGCGGGTGGCCGCTGCGCGCCACCGCGACGTGCGCGTCGAGAAACAGCTCGCGCGTGTGCAACTCCGGCGCGTCGTCGCCGCGCTTGCCGATGTCGAGATCGACCGAGCCGTCGCGCAGCGGCCCGGGGTCGCGCGCGAGCCGCGGCACGAAGCGCACGCGCACGCCGGGCGCGACGTCGCCGATCGCGGCGACGACCGGGCCGCCCAGCATCTCCATGAACGACGCCGCCGCGCGCAGCGTGAAGGTGGCCGACAGCGTCGCGAGGTCGAGGTCGGCCGCTGCCGGCCGCAGCACGGCCTGCGCTTCGCGTGCGACCGCGTGCACGCGCTCGCGCAACGCCGTCGCGTGCGGCGTCGGCACGAGCCGGCGTCCGGCGCGCACGAGCAGCTGGTCGCCGGTGGCCGCGCGCAAGCGCGCGAGCGTGCGGCTCATCGCGGACGCGCTCAAGCCCAGCCGGCGCGCGGCGCCGGTCACGCTGGCTTCGCCGAGCAGCGCGTCGAGCGCGGTGACGAGGTTCAGATCGAGGTCTTCCATCCCGACAGCATAAGGCATGGCGCGGCGTGACATGGCGTCCGGTGCAATCGTGGATTGCGTTCGGTGCGTCTGGTGCATCCGATGGCGAGCGCCTACAGTAGCCGGAGACGAACGATCTCCAAGGTGAATACGATGCAACCGACTCTCTCGCACGCCGGCACACCCTCGATCCTGCTGGTCGCCGCATCGCGCGGCCTCGGGCTCGCGATGGCCGAGCAGTTCCTGAATCACGGTTGGCATGTGACCGGCACGGTCCGCGCGGGCTCGGGCCGCTCGAAGCTGCACGACCTCGCCGAGCGCGTCGGCGCGCGGCTCGACATCGAGACGCTGGACATCTGCGAGCCCGCGCAGCTTGGCGCTCTGCGCGCGCGCCTGTCGGGGCGGCGCTTCGACATGCTGTTCGTCAACGCGGGCACGAGCAACGATCCGGCCGAGACGATCGGCGAAGTCACGACCGACGAGTTCGTGCGCGTGATGATCACGAATGCGCTCGCGCCGATGCGCACGATCGAGACGCTGCAGGATCTCGTGACGGCGGACGGCCTGATCGGCGCGATGTCGTCGGGGCAGGGCAGCGTGTCGAACAACGTCAACGGGATGCGCGAGGTGTACCGCGGCAGCAAGGCCGCGCTGAACCAGTTCATGCGCAGCTTCGCCGCGCGTCAGGCCGGTACGGCGCGCGCGATGGTGCTGATGGCGCCCGGCTGGGTCCGCACCGAACTCGGCGGCCCCGATGCGCGGCTGACGATCGACGAAAGCGTGCCGGGCCTCGTGAACGTCCTGCTCGACAAGCGCCGCCGCCCGGGGCTCGAATACCTCGATTACCAGGGCCGCACGGTGCCCTGGTAGCGCGCGACGGTCGCGCTCTGCGCGCGTCGCGCCGATTCAATACAATGCGACGTCGAGGTGCGCGCGCCGTGTCGGCGTGCCGACCAGCCGACGACTCCGGAGCGCAGCATGAACGAACCCTACCTGCAGGTCATCGCGCATTACTTCGCGAAACCCGGCAACGGCGAGCGCGTGATCGAGCTGCTCGCGCAGCTCGCGCCGCCCACGCGAGCGGAACCGGGCAACCTCGACTACGCGTACTTCCGGTCGCCGGTCGATCCCGACCACATCGTGATCCTCGAGCGCTACCGCGACGCCGGCGGCCTCGACGCACATCGGGAAACGCCGCATTTCCAGCGCATCGGCATCGGCGAGATCATTCCGCTGCTCGATCGCCGCGACGTGACGCGCTACATGGTGCAGCCGGACACCGGCACGGCGACGCAACCGGGAGCCGCTCGATGAACCCGTTTCAATTCCGTACCGTCGCGACGCAGATCGTCGAATTCGGCGCAGCACGCCGGCTCGGCCCGCTGTTGCGCGAACGCTTTCCGTCGCTCGTGCGGCTGTGCGTCGTCACCGACGCGTTCCTGCATCGCAGCGGCGTGCTCGCGCCCGCGCTCGAGAGCCTCGCCGCGCACGGCTGGCAGGTGAGCGTGATCGACGACGTCGTCGCCGATCCGCCCGAGCACGTGGTGCTCGAAGCGACCGCGCGCGCGGTGGCCGCCGACGCCGAGATCGTGCTCGGCCTCGGCGGCGGCTCGTCGATGGACGTCGCGAAGCTGATCGCCGTGCTCGCGCCGGGCCGCCAGGCGCTGGCCGACATGTACGGCGTCGACAAGGTCGCGACGCCGCGGCTGCCGCTCGTGCAGATGCCGACCACGGCCGGCACTGGTTCGGAAGTGACGGCCGTATCGATCGTCACGGTCGGCGAAGCGCGCAAGATGGGCGTGGTGTCGCCGCAGCTGTTCGCGGACGTCGCGATCCTCGATGCCGAGCTCACGCTCGGGCTGCCGCGCGCCGCGACGGCAGCGACCGGCATCGACGCGATGGTGCACGCGATCGAAGCCTATACGTCGGCGCGGTTGAAGAACCCGGTGTCGGACATGCTGGCCGTGCACGCGCTGACGTTGCTGTCGCGCAATGTGCTGAAGGCATGCGACGACGGCCACGATCGCGCGGCGCGCGAAGCGATGCTGGTCGGCGCGATGTTCGCGGGTCAGGCGTTCGCGAATGCGCCGGTGGCGGCCGTGCATGCGCTCGCTTACCCGATCGGCGGCATTTTCCACGTGCCGCATGGCTTGTCGAACGCGCTCGTGCTGCCGCACGTGTTGCGCTTCAACGCGGCGGCTGCCGCGCCGCTGTACGCGGAGCTCGCGGCGATCGTCGCGCCGTCGGCGACGGGCAGCGACGCAGCGAGGACGCAGGCGCTGATCGACGAGATCGACCGGCTGATCGTCGCGACCGGCATTCCGCGCACGCTGCGCGAAGTCGGCGTCGGCGAGGCCGACCTGCCGAGGATGGCGGCCGATGCGATGCTGCAGACGCGTCTGCTCGTCAACAATCCGCGCGAAGTGACCGAAGCCGATGCGCTCGCGATTTATCGGCAGGCATGGTGAAGGCGGCGCGGATGGTGACCGGTGAAGACGGCGGTATGAGGCAAGGGGCTGAAGCCGCCACGACCGTCCGATGCGTCGCGTGGCAGGTGCTGCACACCTGGCAAGCCGCCGAATGGTGCCGGCTCGCGCCCGCGCCCGCGGGCATCGACCTGTCGGGTACGATCGCCGGCGCGCTCGACGGCACGCCGTTCCGCATCGACTATGCGATCGAATGCGGCGCCGACTGGCTCACGCGTTCGGTGCGCGTCGTGCATCGCCACGGCGCGGCGCCGCCGCAGCGGCTCGAGATCCGCTGCGAAGCGGGGCGGTGGACGATCGAGGGCGCACACGCGGCGGCGCTCGACGGTGCGACCGACATCGATCTCGGCTTCAGCCCGTCGACCAATACGTTGCCGATCCGGCGGCTCGGACTGACGGTCGGCGCGTCGGCCGTCATCCATACCGCGTGGCTGCGTTTTCCGGAGTTCGAGCTCGTGCGCGGCGAGCAACGCTATACGCGTACGGCCGAGCGCGTGTACCGCTATGAGAGCGGCGCCTATGCGGCCGACATCGCGGTCGACGACGCAGGCCTCGTCATCGATTACGACGAGTGGCGGCGCATTGGTGCGAGCGCTCGCGCGTAGCGCGGCGGCAACCGCGGCTCAGCGAGCGTCGGCGACGCTCACGCGGCCGGGAATCAGCTTCAGCGCGCTGAACGCGTCGGCGATGTTCTGCTGATAGGCGAGCGTTGCGTCGCTGACCGGCTGCACGCCGTAGCCGGTGCGCTTCAATGCGACTTCGAGCGTGGCCGTGTCGAGCCCGACGAGCGGCGACAGTTGCGCGGCGACTTCGGCGACATGATCGCGGCCCCAACGATCGACTGCGTCGACTTCGTCGAGCAACGCGCGCAGGATCTGCGGCTGCGCGCGCGCGTACCGGCGTGCGGCGAGATAGTACTGCGTGTTGCGCACGAGCCCTTCGCCGTTCGCGACCACGCGCGCGCCGAGCTGACGCTCGGCGGCCGCGAGATACGGATCCCATATCACCCATGCGTCGACGTTGCGCTGCACGAATGCGGCGCGCGCGTCGGCGGGCGTCAGGAAAATCGGCTGGATGTCGGTGTATGGAATGCCCGCATGCTCGAGTGCCTTCACGAGCAGGTAGTGGACGTTCGAACCCTTGTTGAGCGCGACCTTCTTGCCGCGCAGCTGCGCGAGCGTCCGGATCGGCGAATCGGGCAGCACGACGATCGCTTCGCCGCGCGGCGCGGGCGGCTCGTTGCCGATGTAGACGAAGTCGACGCCGGCCGCCTGCGCGAAGATCGGCGGCGTCTCGCCGACCGTGCCGACGTCGATCGCGCCCGCGTTCAATCCTTCGAGCAGTTGCGGGCCGGCCGGAAACTCGAGCCACTCCACGGTCACGCCCTGGCTCACGAGCCGCTTCTCGAGCGTGCCGCGCGCTTTCAGCACGACGAAGTTGCCGTATTTCTGGAAGCCGATGCGCAGCCGCGTGCCGCCCGCTTGTGCGCGGGCGGGCAGGCCGGCGAGCGGCCCGAGCGCGACGCCGGCGAGCGCGGCGGCGGTGCCTTGCAGCCACCGGCGGCGGCGCGTGCTTTGCGGCGGCGTGTCGAGGGTGTCGAGGGTGTCGGGCGGAAGGTCGTTCATCGAGGCGTCCTGCGGGCTGCGGCGAGTTCATGGGCTGCGCGGGAACGTGGCCCGGTTCAGACCGGGCGGGAACTGCCCCGCGCGCGACTCAGCACGATACGGCGGCCTGTCCGCCCGGCCAACCAACGAATCCGCATATGCAAATCAGCGACGCGACGATGCGTGCACGACGGCGCGGTGGGCCGTCGTCGCGGTCAATCGCTGCCGGCCGCGCTTTCCTCGATCGCATCGACGCGATCCGGATAGAACGCGAGATGGCCGCGAATCGCTTCGACGGCCGGATTCGGATGCTCGTAGGTCCACACCGCATTCACGGCGCGCGCGCCGCCCGCCGGAATCGAGTAGTACGCGCAATCGCCCTTGTACGGGCAGTAGGTCGCATGGTCGGTGCGCTGCAGCAGCGACATGTCGGCATCGTCGCGCGGAATGTAGAGCACGGCCGGATAGCTCGCTTCGTGCAGCGCCAGCGCGCGGCGCGTATCGGCGACGACCTTGCCGCCCGCCTTGACGACGACGCGCGACGGATGCGGTTCGATCGTGATCGGATGGTCGGGGCCGGGCGACTTCACGGGGCGAGACGGGGTATCGGGGCTGATCGACATCGTGGTTCCTCCGGGAGACGGTGGGAGCGCCGCGTGGAAGCGAGCTGCGAGGATGTGCGCGGCGATGGCCGCGTCGGCCAACTGAGAGCATGCGCGCATTGCGCAAAAGCTGCAGCGGGATGCGGTTGGGGCAATGGACGTTCCCGAACTTTTTGGCGTAAATCCGTGCGCTGCACAATTACCGGCGCGAATTGCTTTTTTTTCCATAAATCCATTCCGACACCGAATGATTTGAAATCGCCGAAAAAATTGTCCATACCCTAGACGAAATAGCGTGATTTGCATCGTGCTGAATGCGCTCATGCAATCGACGCGCGCACGTCGCGCGTCGCAGCGATCGAAGGGATTCCGGGGGACGCCGACGGCCCGATACAGCGGCCGCAGCATGAGTCTTGAACGGGCGAATGTCGTGCGCCACCCGAAGCAGTGCAGCGCCAATATATCAACGGTCGATCAGCGGCCCGGTCATACGGAGGTTGTCATGCTGCAATACGTCAAGACCTTGTTGCGCGATGAACGGGGCATCAGCTCGCTCGAATACGCGGTTCTGGCCGGCATCGTCGTGGTCGCGCTCGCGGCCGTCGGCACGGTGCTCAGCGGCAGCTCGGGGCTGTCGTCGATCTTCACGACGCTGATCAACAAGGTCTCGTCGCTGATCTGATCTCCTGAACCCGCGCGTCGCCGACGAATACACGGCTCCGCGGCAGTAAGGCGGACCCGGACGCGGCGCGCCGACGGACGGTTCTCCGATGCGCTATCTCGTGCAAGCGGCGGCGACGCTCGTGCTGGCGTCGCTCGCGATGCAGGACGTGCGCGCGCGGCGCCTGTCGAACTGGCGGGTGTCGGCGTTCGCGGCGCTGTACTTCATCGCGGCTGCGCTCGAGCCGCACGCCTTCGCGCGACTGCCAGCACCGCCGCGCGCACGCGGACGTCGCGCGTGCCGGCCCAGGCGACGCACGCGGCGGCGATCGCGGCGACACCGGCGTGGGCCGCATAGGCCGCGTTCAACGGCACGCCGGCGAGCCGCAGCGCCGCGAACGGCGTCGGCGACACGAGCCAGAACACCACGCCGTGCTCGAGCACGATCGAGCGCGCGAGCCTCGCGCTCGCGACGAACAGGCGCAGCGATTCCGCGCCGCACACCAGCACGCTGAGCGCGACGAACGCGGCGCTGGCGAGCGCGGCCCACGCGAGGGTGCGCCACGCGCGGGCGGCGATCAGCACGAACGGGAACAGCAGCGCCATCTGCGGCTTCACCGACAGCAGCCCGATGCACAGGCCTGCCCACTATGGCCGGCGCTCGGCCCAATAGACGGCGAGCGCCGCGCACGACGCGGTGAGGAAGGCGTTCTGCCCGAGCGTCGCGGTGACGAACACGCACGGCGCGGCGACCAGCGCGAGTGCGCCCGCACGACGCGCCGGCCACGGCGCCGAGGCCTGCCACCCGCCGGGCGGCGCAGCCGAGCACGCCGACGCCGAGCGCGACGAACAGCGGATAGGCGAGCGCGAACGGCAACAGCGCGAGCGGCGTGACGAGCAGCAGATAGGTCGGCGGATACAGCCACGGCGCGAACGCGCCGTGGCGAAGCGTGTCGAACCGCGCGGCCGACAGGCGCGAGAACGCGGAGAAGTCGTACGCCTGCGCCGGCGAGCCGTGCAGCATCAGGTACGAGGCCGTCCAGAACACCGAGAAGTCGGCGCCGACGCGCGGCGGCACGCGCTCGGGGAACGCATGCGCGACCCACGCCCAGATCGTGACGAACAGCGCGGAGAACACCAGCATCACGATGCTGTACACGACCACGCGGCGCGGCGTGAGCCAGGCGACGACCGGCCGCCGCGCGCGGCGCATCGATTGCGGCGTGGCGTCCAAGCGGCGCGGCCCCGTTCTACTTGAACGACGCCTTGCGCGCCGCGACGTTGCCGCCCGCGGGCATCGGCGTGCGGCGGCGCGCCGCGTGCGTGCGCTTGAGCGGGAATTGCAGCAGCGTTGACGCGGGCGCTGCGGCCGCCTCGCGCTCGGCGCGATAGCGTCGCCGCACGAGATAGACGGGGCGCTGCTTCGATTCGTGATAGACGCGGCCGAGGTATTCGCCGATCACGCCGATGCCGATCAGCTGAATCCCGCCGACGAACAGCACGACCGAAATCAGCGACGGGTAGCCGTGCACCGGGTTGCCGTACAGCAGCGTTCGCACGACGATGAACGCGCCATACAGCAGCGACAGCAGCGCGAACGTGACGCCCACGTAGGTCCATACGCGCAGAGGCACCGTGCTGAAGCTGGTGATGCCTTCGAGCGCGAAATTACAGCGACGCCAGCCGGAAAACTTCGAGCGGCCGCCGCTGCGCGGCGCGCGCGTGTACTCGACGATCGCGGTGCGAAAGCCGACCCACGCGAACAGCCCCTTCATGAAGCGCCGCCGCTGCGGCAGCGCGCGCAGCGCAGCGACGACCTCGCGGTCCATCAGCCGGAAATCGCCGACGTTCTCCGGCATCTCGACCTCGGACAGCGCGTTGTGGACGCGATAGTAGAGCGCGGCCGCGGCGCGCTGCAGGTACGGATCGCACATGCGGTCGGTGCGCTTCGCGGCGACGACTTCGGCGCCGTCGCGCCAGCGTTCGATCATGGCGGGAATCAGCGCGGGCGGGTCCTGCAGGTCGGCGTCGATCAGGATCACCGCGGCGCCGCGGCCGCTTCGTCGAGGCCCGCGGTGAGCGCGGCTTCCTTGCCGAAGCGGCGGGTGAGATCGACGACCCGCACGCGCGAGTCGGCGGCGGCGATCGCGAGCAGCCGCTCGAGCGTGCGATCGCGGCTGCCGTCGTTGACGCAGATGATTTCGAACTGCACGCCGTCAACCGACGCGAGGATCGGCAGCGTTTCGGCAAAGCACGGGCCGATCGCTTCTTCTTCGTCATGAAACGGCACGACGAGCGAGAGCAGCGGTTTCCTGGCGTGCGTCGGCACGCTGCGGCTCCCCAGAGATCCGGCCGGTGCTGCACCGTGAGGTTCGAATCGATATCTGCCGAACGGGTCCGAGCGCGCGCATTCGGCTGCGGCGCGGCGGCCCCCGCGGACCGGACGACAGGTGTTGAGTTCATTGTAGGAAGGATTCGCTGATTCGTAACATGTATCGGCGCAGGCGCAGCGCAATGCGGCGCTTCGCGATGCCCGGCGGCGGAGCGATCGGCGCTACGATGGGCACTTTCGATGCCGAGGGAGGCTGCGATGCAGGTTCAGGAGCTGACCGGCGCCGCGCTCGATTTCTGGGTGGCGATGGCCCAGGCGCTCGACGCGCCGCGGGTCGATGCTGCGGGCTGTACGGTGATTCGCGAGCCGGGCGGGGCGCCGGCGCTGTATGCGCCGTCGTCCGCGTGGGCGGACGGCGGACCGCTGGTCGAGCGCCTGCCGTTCGGCGCGTTCGAGCGCGGCGGCGGCCGCGGCGCGTGGCGCGCGGTACTGCATCGGGCCGTGCCTGCGGCCGGCGAGCGCTGCACGTTCAACCAGTCGGGGCCGACGCTGCTGGTGGCCGCGATGCGCACGCTGGTCGCGTCGACGTTCGGCGACGACGTGCCGGATCTCGACATGTCGAGGCCGCGCTGAACGTACGAGAAGCCGGTTACGCCGCCGACAGGTTGCGCACCGCGATCGACGCGACGTCGATGCGCTTCGGCAGGATCGCATCGGCGGCCGCGCGATCGGCGACGCGCTGCAGCACGTCGATGTCCGTGCCGCTCACGTCGCGTTGCGCGAGCGGCGCCCGGCGCACGATGTCGATGGCCGCGTCGCGCGGCAGCCGCGTGACCGACGCATAGACGCTCGCGTAATCGGCCGGATGCGCGAGCGCCCACTGGCCGGCGCGCGCGAACCGCGCGAGCACGTCGGCCAGCGCCGCGCGCTTGAGCCGGTCGTCGAGCGTGTCGACCGGCGACGTAAGGAACGCCAGCCCGGAATTGATGCCGCTGCCGTCGCGCACGACGCGCGCGCCGCGCCGCACCACGTGCCCGTAATACGGATCGAAGGTCGCCCAGATGCCGATCTGCTTCGCTTCGAACGCGGCGAACGCGTCGACCGGCAGCACGAAGCGCACGTCGACGTCGCGCGCCGCGAGGCCGTGTTCGCGCAGCGCGCCGTACAGCTGGTATTGCGAAATGCTGCCGCGCGCCGACGATACGACCACGGTGCGCCCCTTCAGGTCGGCGACGCTTCGCACCGGCGAATCGGGCTGCACGACGATGCCGAGCGACGTCGGCGAGCCGGCGCGCGTCGCGACGATGCGCAGCGCCGGATCGCCGAGCGCGGCCGTCAGCACGGGCAGGTCGCCGGCCGGCGCGAGATCGAGCGCACCCGCGCGCTGTGCTTCGAACAGCGGCGCGGCGCCCTGGAAATTCGCCCAGCGAAACCGGTACGGCACGCCGTCGAGCACGCGCGCGGCTTCGGCCAGTGCGCGCAGCCCGCCGGCCTGATCGCCGAGCACCAGCGTCACGTTCGACAGGTCGGCGCCGGCCGCGCGCGCGGGGAATGCGGCGGCGCAGGCGAACGGTGCGGCGGCCAGCGCGCTCGCGCGCAGCAGCATGCGGCGACGGGCCGGGGAGGCGGGCGAAGTCATCGGTATGCAATCCTCGGTAATCCGCGCGGCATGCACGGCTGACCGGCAGATTACGGAATCGGTTTCGCCGCGGCAAACATCGAATCGCGCAATGCTTATTCGCGCGCGAGCGGTGGCGCGCGGTGACGAGCCCGACCGCCGCGGCGCGTGCTCAGCCGGCTGCGGCGACGGTGCGCAGGAACGCGCGGACCGCGGGCGCCTTCTCGAAGCGGCGATGCGCGAGCGCGAGCTCCGACGTGATCGGCTTGCCGGCGAGCGGCCGGTATACGACGCCGGGCAGCGCCACGCAGCCGGCCAGCGCGTCCGGGATCACCGCGACGCAGCCGTTCACCGACACGCACGCGAGCACCGCGAGCAAGCCGCCCGGCCGCGCGTCGATCACCGGAGCGAAGCGGCCGCGCCGTGCGACTTCGAGCGTGCCGCCCTCCTGTTCGGGCACCGCGAAGCGCGCATCGGCAAGGTCGGCCGCGCGCAACGTCGGCATCGACGCATAGCGCGAGTCGGCCGGCACGGCGGCGACGAACACGTCGCGTTGCAGCGTCACGGTCCGCACGCCGCCCGGCAGCGGCAACGGCGGGCGTACGTATGCGAGGTCGAGCCGGCCGGCGTCGAGCTGCTTCGCGACGTCGTCCATCGGCACCTCGCGCAGGTTCAGGTCGATGCGCGGATGCGACGCGCGGAATGCGCCGACCGTGCGCTGCAGCGTGCCCGAATAGACGGCCGACGACACATAGCCGATCTCGATCCGGCCGACTTCGCCGCGCTCGGCCCGCAGCGCGAGCTCATGGCCGCGCTGCAGATGCTCGAACGCGGCGCGCGCGTCGGCGCCGAACGCCTCGCCGGCCGCCGTCAGCGTGACCGCGCGCCGCGAGCGGTCGAACAGCCGCACGCCGAGCAGCCGCTCGGCTTCCTGGATCTGTCGCGTGAGCGCGGGCGGGGCCATGTCGAGCGCGTCGGCCGCGCGTGCGAAATGCAGGTGCTCCGCGACGGCGAGGAACGCGCGGACATGGCGGAATTCGAGCGGATTCATGATTGCAATTTTCGTCAATCAAATGGCTCCGGTGTGTCAATGACGGGCAATGTGGGGCAAGCCTAGCATACGCGTCGTTGATCCCGTTCCGGAGCGCTCGATGCCGCAGCCGTCCCCCGTTTCCCCCATGTCCTCCGTTTCCCGCTCGGGCGGCGGCGCTGGCGCGCCTGCCGCCGCGACGCTCGCGGTTGCGTCCGCGACGTGCTCGCTGATCGTGCTCGACACGAACGTCGTGGCCGTATCGCTGCCGAGCATCGCGCGCGGCTTTCATGCGAGCTTCGCCGAGATCGAGTGGGTCGTCAGCGCCTACATGACCGCGTTCGCCGCGTGCCTGTTGCCGGCCGGCGGCCTCGCCGATCGCTTCGGGCGCAAGCGCATGCTGGCAGCCGGCCTCGCGTTGTTCGCGCTCGCATCGCTCGGGTGCGGCCTCGCGCCGTCGGCGGCGTGGCTGATCGCCGCGCGCGCGGTGAAGGGCGGTGGGGCCGCGATGCTGCTGACTGCAGCACTGGCGGTAATCGCGAACCGTTTCCCGGACGGACGCGAACGCGCGCGAGCGTGGGCGATCTGGGGGATGTGCATGGGCATCGCGACGGCGCTCGCGCCGCTCATCGGCGGGGCGATCACGCAATGGATCGGCTGGCGCTGGGTGTTCCTGCTGAACCTGCCCGCGTGCGCATTGCTCGCGGCAGGCGTGCGCGCGGCGATCGCGGAGTCGCGCGATCCGCATGCGACGCGCGTGGACGCGCCGGGCAGCCTGCTGTTCGGTGCGGCGCTCGCGTGCGCGATCGCGGCGCTGATCGGCGCGCCGTCGCACGGCTGGCTGACCGGCGCGACGCTCGGCCGCCTCGGGCTCGCCGCCGCGCTGTCGACCGCGTTCGTCGCCGTCGAGCGCCGCCACGCGCGGCCGATGGTCGACCTCGCGCTGTTCGGGCAGCCGCGCTTCGTCGGCGCGGTCGTCGCGATGTTCGGCTATGCGGCGTGCGCGCAAGTGATGATGACGTTCCTGCCGCTGTATCTGCAGAACGCGTTCGGGATGTCGGCGATCGACGCGGGGCTCGGCATGCTGCCGTTCGCGCTGGCGATGATCGTCGGGCCGTCGCTCGGCGCGAAGCTGGCTGCGCGCATGTCGTCCGGCGGCGTGCTGGCGGGCGGCCTCGCGCTGATCGGCGTCGGCAATCTCGCGACTGCGCTGCTGACGGCCGGCGCCGACTACCGGCTCGTTGCGCTCGGCATCTGCGTGACGGGCTGCGGCGCGGGCATCATGAACGGCGACACGCAGAAGGCGATCATCGCGTGCGTGCCGCGGAACCGCACGGGCATGGCATCGGGCATCAGCACGACCACGCGCTTCTCGGCGATCGTGACGGCGGTGGGCGTGCTCGGGGCGGTGCTGGCCGGCAGTACGCACGCGCAGCTCGTGCGACGGCTGTCCGCGATGCCGGACGTACGCGCGTTCGTCGATGCGCGGTTCATGTCGAGCCTGCTGGCAGGCGATCTCACGCAGGCGCTCGCACGCCTGCCGCCGACGGCCGCGCGCGTGCTGCACGACGTCGCGCCGGCGGCGTTCGCGGCCGGGTTTTCGACGGCACTGACGGTGAGCGGTGTGCTCGCGCTGGCTGGCGCTGCGGTCGCCTATTGGTTGCTCGTGCAACCGATGCGCGATGTGGGTGTGTGATGGGGCGGTTCTGGCTGGGTGATGTGGCGGGGTGACGTGGCGGTACGGTGCGTGCGGCAGCCGCGGTTGCGTTTCATGTTCGAGCGGGCTGCTCGTGAAGTCGTTCGATGGGGCGATGCGCAGGTGGTCAAATCGCGCGTCCGCGCGTGGCTATGTGGCATCGCGGTGCGTGCAGCGGCCCCGGCTGCGGCGCGTTGGACCAAGCTGCTCGCGAAGTCGTTCGATGCGCCGATGCACGACGCCTCCGTCATCGTACGGCGCAGCATTTGCATCGGTGATGGCGCCGCGCCGCGCGGACATCGCAGTCGCGTTCGTGGCGATGTCAGTCTTTACCGAGCGTTCGACGGCTGCCGCACGCGACGCGACGCGCGCGCGTCGGCACACCGGCCTCAGCGCGCCTTCATCGCGATCCGATGGGCGCGCGTCGCCGTGCGGCGCTCGGCTGCGGTGTCGCATCGCACTGCGTCGGTTGCCGGCGTCGACCGCGCCGCGCGGATTCGGCCGCCGCGCCGGCGAGCGGTGCGGCGGTGGACGTCGGCACACGCGCGGCGACGGCCGTGACGGCCGGCAGCGCGGCTTCTGCGTCGAGCCATGCGCGCGTCGCTTCGACGATCAGCCCGCGCAGCCATCGCACCGCGTCCGCGCAGGCGCCGGTTTCGTCCCAGGCCAGCCGGTACGTGATGTCGGGCGGTTGAGCCGGCAGCGCAACGGTGCCGAGCGGCAGCAGCTTCGCGTAGTGGCTCGCGAGCCGGTAGGTCGTGGTCAGGACCAGATCGGAGCGCACCAGCGCATGGGCGGCGAGTTCGAAATGCGGCAGCGTGACGACGATCCGCCGTCGCAGCCCGACGCGTTCCAGCTGACGATCGATCGCGCCGGACGCCTCCAGCCACGACGGCGTCGGACACAACTGCGGCGCTTGCGCGAATTCTTCCGCGGTCATCGCGCCGCGGCGCGCGAGCGGATGCGTCGCGCGCATCACGCAGACGATGCGGTCGTCGAACAACGCGTCGTGCCGGAGCCGCGACGGGTGCGCCGGGCGGTTGTCGATCACGACGTCCAGCGCGCCGTCGGCGAGTGCGCGCTGCGCATCGAAGCCGTCGCCGAGCGGATGGAACACGAGCTGCGCGTCGGGCGCGCGTTCGCGGAACAGCGCGACGAGCTTCGGCACGAACAGCACGTTCAGGTAGTCCGGGCAACCGATCCGATAGGTTCGCACCGACGTGCGTGCGGCGAAGCGCGGCTGCTGGTTCCGAATGAAGTCGATCACCCGCAGCGCGTTGCGCAGCGGATCGATCAGCTGCGCGCCGAACTCCGTCGGCACCATCCCGTAGCGACTGCGCACCAGCAGCGGATCGCCGAGCAGCGTGCGCAGGCGCTTGAGCGCGGCGCTCGTCGCGGGCTGCGACATGTTCAGCCGCACCGCCGCACGCGACACGGTGCGCTCGGTGAGCAGCACGAGCAGGATGCGCATCAGCCGCGCGTCGAGCAGGTCGAGCGCGCCGCCTGCGTCGCGGGTGTCGGCGATAGCGCCGTGCTTTGCCGGTGGGTTGCGCATGTCGCTATCCATGTCGCTATCCGTTCACGCGGTGCGTCGGCGTTCGAAGGTGCGCCAGCCGTCGAAGATGCACCGGCAGCCGACAGGCCGTCCGCGCGACATCGATGCGTGGCTGCGGCACGCCGCGATTCACGGCCGCTCGCGCAGTGGTAGTAGCGATCCGCCCCGCATCTGCGTTCGGCCATTCGGCGGCCGGTTCGCTGTCGGCGTCGGTTTTTCTGCGCATGCACGAGGCGGGTCCGCCGCGGCAAACCGCATGCGCATGTTCGCGCGTCGCCGCAAGCCTGGCGCGGCGTTCGATCGCTTCGACGCGGGTTTGCGGTCGCACGCGTTGTCTCCTTCCATGGCCGCGGCGTGCGCCGTGCATGCAGCGCGGGCGGACCGCCGTGGACGTCATATGTCCCATTCGTCCGCGAGTATGGGCGGCCGTCGCCGCGATGGGAAATTAAATATTCGGCAGGCCGCCATTCAAAAAACGAATGGCGCGCAGCGGTGACGGCACGCGAATTGCGAACGGGTGAGTTCCATCCATTCATCGACATCAAGCGGAGGTGTCATGCAGCGATATTCCATTCGTCACGTATCGCGGGCCGTCTTCGCCGGCATCCTGATCGCCGGCCTGGCGGCGGGGGCAGGCTGTCAGAAGAAGAGCGAAACCGACACGGGCGCCGGCGCCACTTCGGACGCGAGCGCCGTGGGCGGCATGTCGCCCGCGCCATCGACCGCACCGTCGGGCACGCCGAGCAGCGGCGCGGCGGGCGCCGACAGCGGCACGGCCGGCACCACCGGCGGCGCGGCCAGCATGCCGGGCGCGGCGTCGGGGACGACGGGCGCGAGCGGCGGCTGATCGCGCCTCGCGGGGCGGCGCCGGGCGGCACGTGCAGCACCGCCCGCGCTGCGCCGCCGCAATGGCGGAGCCAGGCGGCACGCGCGCTCTCGGGCGCGCGGCCGCGCTACGCGTGTGTGAAAGATTTGCAAGGACCGTTGTAGCGATTCCCGGCGCCGATGGCGCTCGTCACGCGGCCGATCGCAGCCGCCGGCTGACGACGGCGGCGGCCCGTCCGGACCGCGCTGCAAGGTCCCGAACAAGGAGGTGCGATGCAGAACGCGGAATCGAACCCAACCCCGCAACAGCAGCGGGAACAGATCAAGCAGAGCCCGGTGAAGACGCCCGCGGCCGGTGGCGACATGCCGGATGCGGCGACCCAGGCTGCCGAAGTGGCCAAACGGCCGCAAACGCCCGAATCGGTCGCGGGCAAAACGCCGACCGGCCTGCCGGACATCGACGTCGACGCGCATGCGGTCGACAGCGGCGACCCGGTGCGCCGCGCGGCCAGCCGGATCGTGACGATCGACAACGCGAACATGGCGGCCACCGACAACACGGTCGACGTCGACGGCAAGGGCATGGAGGCGCGCACCGGCGCCGATGAATGGCACGACAACGTGATCTATTCGAACGCGTCGCTCGACAACGCGGTGAACACGCCGGCCGACGGCCTCGGCGGCTTCGAAAGCCGTCCGGGCGGCAACATGCCGCTGATCGCCGCGCGGCCCGGCTGGCAGGTCACGTACGTCGGCGACGTCGACGTCGTGACCGAGCATGGCGCCGGCGCACGCGTCGAGCATGTGATTCGTTTCGAGCGCACCAGCAACTGACGGCGCGCCCGTCACGCGGCGGATCGCCGAACGGCGATCCGCCGCCATCATTTACTGCGGGCCGAGTTCCTGCGCCGACGTGTCCGCATCGTTGCCCTGGGCGACGAGCACGTGGATGTCGTTCGGCGTTACGTCACCGATACCGCCCGACGGGATCGTCACGAGCAGCCAGTCGGCGTTGTTGTTGATCGTCACCGGCGGAGTCGTCAGGATCGGCGATTTGCTGCCGGCAGTCGTGACGATCACCTGATAGCTGCCGCCGTTCAGATAGATCGAGTCCTGGCCCGTGGCAGGCGCCGCGTTCTGGTACGCCGCGCCGGAGAGCGTCGGGCTCTGCGTGTTGATGTCCGTCCCCGGCGGCACGACGTAGACGTCGACGTTCTGCGCGTTCGGCGACGCATTGAAGGCGCGTACGCGCGCCTTGTCCGACAGCAGGCCCTTGTCATACGGATCGTCGATCACCGAGATCGGCGACGACGTGCTGGGCAGCGCGACGGTCGTGTAGTGGTGGCCGTTGGCCGCGCTGAACGATTGCGACGCGACGGTGGCGTTGGTGCCCGAAATGTCGTAACTGGCGTTCTGCGTGCCCGAGTCGATGTCGTGATAACGGGTCACGCCCTTGTACGCGACGCCGGACGCATCGACTTTCGCGTTCAGGTAGTAGTCGAGGTTCGGGCCGGCCGGCACCGCGTTGATGAAGCGTGCCTGCGGCTTCGAGATGCCGAGCACGGTGCCGACGTCGTTGCCGTCTCCACCGCATGCCGTGAGCATGGTGATGACCGAGCACAGCGCCACTATCGTTCGAATGGATTTCATGTCGTCCTCTCGTTCAGGAGTTACCTGCTGGCGATGCGGTGTCGCCGCGCGGAGCATCGCGCGGGACGCAGCGCCTGGATTGAAGAATGATTGCTGTCCGCCAGAGCGGCGGCGCATGGATGCCGCAACGCGCGTGCCCGCACGGCGAGATGCGCGCGATCGCGCCGACGGTGGGAGCGTTGCGCACGACGCGCGATGCGCGTGATGCGCGAGCGCGCGATTCGCGGCACACGTTTGTAAAAAGAGCGATTCGGCGCCCTACGAGATGACGCTCTCATCGCGGCCGAATCCGCACATGCAGGAAAAGCGTTTAAAACGCAACGCGATTCATGAGAGCAATGCGCGTGGACGTAGTCGATGGCTACTTCTTGTTGGTTGCGTACGCATCGATCTGATTGGAGCAAACCATTGATGATGAGCGGTCCGCTGGACACGGGAGTTCGATGCGCATCCGCCGACGCACACGCGACATGCGGGCGACCTCAGCGGCGCTCGACATGCTGAACACGCTCGGGGCGCTGCACCTCCGACCGAATACCCGCGCATCGGAGCATCGTGCTCCATGCATGAACCTATGCATGTCCTGCCGAGCGATCGGCAGTGCATCGAGCAGCGCGCACAGTTTCAGGTCGCCATGCGCCGCGCGCCGACGACTCCGCAAGCAACCGTCGACTCGCACAAACACCACGCGCCACGGCAACGACACAGCGCGTCCCGGGCGGCGCCACCCGCCGAGCGCCCAGCGATCGTTTAACCAGCCGAAACAATCTGTTCACTGAAAAGGGCATGATCTTCGGCGATCATGCAGGCATACTGTCGCCCATGTTGTCCGATGCCGTCGAATCGACGCGCGCTTGCCCTCATGTCCATCCCAGTACTTTTTCCATCCCTGCGATGGTTGACCATCGCGGCGGCTGCATGCTTGCTCGCCGCGTGCTCGACCGCCTCCGACGTGACCACGACGTCGAACCCGAACGTCTTCACCGTGACGACGCGCACGCTCGGCGTGTCGACGACGTGGGCCGACGCCCATGAAAAAGCCGTCAGCGAAGCGACCAGCTACTGCACGCAGCGCGGTATGCGCGCGAGCCTGAAGCAGGAATCGCTGACCGGCGGCCGCCGCGTCGACGCGCGCTCGGAGCTGGCGTTCGAGTGCCATCCGACCTTCGAGACGGCGTCGAACCCGCGCAGCTGAGCATCGCGTCACCCGCACGACTGCGGCGATCCGCCGTGCAATCCGCGCTACCGGCCCGCGCCGCCGTCTACCGGCGGCGCGGGCCGTGCCGCGCGCATCTGGCGCGTCACGCCGGCTGCGCGTCGTACAGCTTCACGCAAGCGGAGAAATCGAGCGCGCCGAGCCCGTGCTGGCTCATCGACTGATACAGCTGCTGCGCGAGCGCGCCCATCCACACCGGCTGGCGCGCATGGCGCGCGGCTTCGGTCGCGAGGCCGAGGTCCTTGAGCATCAGGTTCGCGGCAAAGCCGCCCGCATAGCCGCGCGCGGCGGGCGCCGCATCGTTCACGCCGGGGTAGGGGTTGCAGGTTTCCGAACTCCAGCAGCGGCCGGTCGACGTGTTGATGATGCCGGCCAGCACGACCGGATCGATGCCGAGCGCCGCGCCGAGCGCCATCGCTTCCGACACGCCCATCATCGAGATTCCGAGCAGCAGGTTGTTGCAGATCTTCGCGATCTGGCCGGTGCCCGTGCCGCCGCAATGCACGACGTTCTTGCCCATGTCGAGCAGCAACGGACGAATACGCGCGAACAGCGCCGCCTCCGCGCCGACCATGAAGGTCAGCGTGCCGGCCTGCGCGCCGCCGGTGCCGCCCGATACCGGCGCATCGGCGAACGCGAAGTCGCGCTGCGCGGCCGCGTCGGCGATGGCGCGCACCGTGTCCGGGTCGATCGTGCTGCAGTCGACCAAGGTCGCGCCGGCGCGAGCGCCGGCCAGCACGCCGTCATCGCCGAGATAGACGGCGCGCACATGCTGCGCGGCCGGCAGCATCGTGACGACCAGCGACGCGCGCGCGGCCGCGTCGCGCGGCGACCCGGCCACCGTCGCGCCGGCGCGCACTGCCGCGTCGAGCGCGTGCGCGTCCAGGTCGAACACCGTCAGCGCATGGCCGGCGGCGAGCAGGTTGGCGGCCATCGGGCCGCCCATGTTGCCGAGCCCGATGAATGCGATATCCATGGTCATGCTCCCGTTCAGCGCAATGCGATCGTGGTGTTCACGCCGCCGGCCGTCGCGTCGTCGTCGAACCAGCGCGCGGTGACCGTCTTGGTCTGCGTGTAGAACTGCACGACCTGCTTGCCGTACGGGCCGAGATCGCCGAGCTTCGAGCCGCGCGAGCCGGTGAAGCTGAAGTAGGGCACCGGCACCGGGATCGGGATGTTGATGCCGACCTGGCCGACGTCGATCTCGCTCTGGAACTTGCGCGCGGCCGCGCCGCTTTGCGTGAAGAGGCCCACGCCGTTGCCCATCGGGTTCGCGTTGACGAGCGCGATGGCTTCGTCGAGCGTGTCGACTTCCATCACGACCACCACCGGGCCGAAGATTTCTTCGCGGTAGATCGTCATGTCGGTCGTTACGCCCGAGAACAACGTCGGGCCGACGAAGTTGCCCTGCTCGTAGCCGCGCACCGTCACGTCGCGGCCGTCGAGCTCGAGCTTCGCGCCTTCCTTGACGCCCGCGTCGATCAGCGACAGGATGCGCGCCTTCGCGCTGCGCGACACCACCGGTCCGACGTCGGTGCCTGCCTCCGAGCCCGCGTTGACCTTCAGCGTCTTCGCCTTTTCCACCAGCTCGGGCAGCCAGTCGCGCGCGCTGCCGACCAGCACGACCACCGACGTCGCCATGCAGCGCTGGCCGGCCGCGCCGAAGCCTGCGCCGACCAGCGCGTTTATCGTTTGCTCGCGATGCGCATCGGGCAGCACGACCGCGTGATTCTTCGCGCCCATCATCGACTGCACACGTTTGCCGTGCTGGCTGCCGAGGTTGTACACGTGCGTGCCGACGCGCGTCGAGCCGACGAACGAGATCGCCTTGATGTCGGGATGCGTGCAGAGCCGGTCGACCACGTCCTTGCCGCCGTGCACGACGTTGAGCACGCCCTTCGGCACGCCGGCCTCGATCGCCAGCTCGACCAGTTCCATCGTCGACAGCGGGTCCTGTTCGGACGGCTTCAGCACGAACGTGTTGCCGCACACGATCGCCATCGGGAACATCCACAGCGGGATCATCGCCGGGAAGTTGAACGGCGTGATGCCGGCGCAGACGCCGATCGGCTGGCGCAGCGTGTAGGTGTCGACGCCGCCCGCGACGTTCTCGGCGAATTCGCCGAGCTGCAGCGTGCCGATCGAGCAGGCATGCTCGACCACTTCGAGCCCGCGGAAGATGTCGCCTTGCGCGTCGGGCAGCGTCTTGCCCTGCTCGGCGGTCAGCGTGTGCGCGATCCGCTCGAGATTGCGGCGCACGAGCTCCTGGAACTTCAGCATGATGCGCAGGCGCGTGCCGATCGACGTCGTCTTCCACGTCTGAAACGCGCGCTGCGCGGCGGCGATCGCGGCATCGACCTCGTGGGGCGTCGCGTACGGCACGCGGCCGATCGTTTGCTGCGTGGCAGGGTTCACGATGTCGCCCCATTCGGCGCTGCGCGATTCGACGAAGGCGCCGTCGATCAGCAGCTTGGCGGTGGGCAGCGCGAGGGTGGTCTGGGGAACTGCTGCGTTCATGTCACTCTCCGGAGAAACGGTGTGGGTGCGGGAAAAATGGTCGCCCCGCGTCCGCCGCGCATGCAGCGGCGGCGAACGTGAGGTCGAACGGAAAAAGGGATTGCGGTGCAGCGTTGTGCGGCGCGGCTTACGCCCGGGCCGGACGCATGAGCGCGGTGCACAGCAGCGCGAACGCGCCGAAGCCGACGAGATACGCGATCACGTAGTGCGGCTGGCCGCCGCCGGCCTTGAGCAGCGACGTCGCGATCATCGGCGCGAAGCCGCCGCCGATCACGCCGGCCAGCTGCACCGACAGCGAAATGCCGCTGTAGCGGATTTCCGCGGGAAACTGCTGCGCGAACAGCAGCGACTCGGGCGCATACAGAATCGGGAACACGACGCCGAGGCCGAGCACGATGGCCCACCACGCAGACGAGGTCTGCTGCGTGCCGAGCAGCATGAAGAACGGCGCGGCGAACGCGCACATCAGCACGAGGCCGAGCGCGAACATCCGGCGCTGGCCGATGCGGTCGCCGAGATGGCCGCACAACGGCATCGTGACGAGCGACAGCGCGGCGCCCGCCGTGATCGCGTGCAGCATCTCGGCCTTCGGCAGGTGCAGCTGCTGCGTCGCATAAGCGAGCGAGAACGTGACGACCATGTAGAACCACGTGTTTTCGGCGGCACGCGCGCCGACGATCGTCAGCACCTCGCGCGGATGGCGGCGCAGCGCGGCCGTCACCGGCGACTTCTCGGCCTTGCCCTGACGCCGCACGTTCTCGAAGTCGGGCGACTCCGGCACCTTCGCACGGATGAACCAGCCGAGGCCGACCAGCGCGATGCTCGCGAGGAACGGCACGCGCCAGCCCCATGACAGCATGTCGGCTTCGGGCAGCGCGGCTACCGCGGCCATCGCGACCGACGACAGAATCAGTCCGAGCCCGACGCCGGTCTGCGGCAGGCTGCCGAACAGCCCCTTGCGGCCCTTCGGTGCGTGCTCGACGGCCATCAGTACCGCGCCACCCCATTCGCCGCCGACGGCCATCCCTTGCAGGAAGCGCATGGCGATCAGCAGCGCGGCGGCCCAGTAGCCGATGTGCTCGTACGACGGGATCAGCCCGATGATCATGCTCGGCACGCCCATCAGCAGCAGCGTGATCATCAGCATCGACTTGCGGCCGATGCGATCGCCGAAGTGGCCGAACACGATGCCGCCCATCGGCCGGCCGATGAAGCCGACCGCGAACGTGCCGAATGCGGCGAGCGTGCCGACGACCGGATCGAGCGACGGAAAGAAGATGCGGTTGAACACGAGCGCGGCGGCGGTGCCGTACAGGAAGAAGTCGTACCACTCGATCGTGGTGCCGGCCATGCTGGCCCAACCGGCCAGCAGATAGTGCTTCGCGGTGCGGGCGGGCGCCGGCGCCGCGACGGCCGCGTGCTCATCGAGGGTGGATCGGGTCTGCATGGTGTCTCCTGATTTTGTCGCCCGCGGCTCATGGTCCGCAGGTCACGGTCGAGTATAGTTATGCGCAGATCCATGATCTACCGACAAGAAATCCGGTTGGTTATGCATTTCTGCATATCGACGGCCGGCCCGGAGACACCCGCCTTTCCCTGCCTTTCGCACCGATGCGACCATCCACCGAGCCGGCTTCCGGCAGCCTGAACTGGGACGACCTGCGCTTTTTCCTCGAAGTCGCGCGCACGCAGCGCGCGAGCGGGGCGGCCAAGCGGCTGGGCGTCGACTACACGACCGTGGCGCGCCGCATTCGCGCGCTCGAAACCGCGATGGGCACGCTGCTGTTCGACAAGTCGCGCTCGGGCGGCTTCACGCTGACGGCCGAGGGGCAGCGGCTCGTCGCGTATGCGGACGCGATGGAGACGACTGTGCAATCCGCCTGCGATCAGCTCGCCAATACCGGCCACGCGCTGTCGGGCCATGTGCGGATCGGCTCGACCGAAGGCTTCGGCTGCTTTTTCCTCGCGCCGCAGCTTGCGCAGTTCCGCGTCGCGCATCCGCACGTGACGGTCGATCTGCTGCCCGTCCCGCACTTCGTCAATCTGCCCAAGCGCGAAGCCGATCTGGCGATCACACTCGAGCGGCCGGAGCGCGGCCCTTACGTCGTCACGAAGCTATGTGACTATCAGCTGCGGCTCTATGCGACGCGCGACTATCTCGCGAACCATCCGCCGATCGCGAGCACCGACGACCTCGCGCAGCATGCGTTCATCAGCTACGTCGACGATCTCGCGTTCAGCAGCGAATTGCTGTACCTGGAGCGCGCGGTGCCGGGCGCGACGGCCGGGCTGCGCACCACGAGCGTGATCGCACAGGTGTTCGCGGCGCTGCAGGGCGGCGCGCTCGCGATCCTGCCGTGCTTCATGGCCGCCACGCAGCCGGCGCTGGTGCCGGTGTTGCCGCACGACGTGGTGGTCACGCGCTGTTTCTGGCTGACCTGTCGCGAAGATCTGCGCAAGCTGCGGCGCGTAACCGCCTTGTGGGATTACCTGCGCGCGGCCGCCGAGCTCAATCGCGCGTTGCTGATGGGGGAGTCGGCGCAGTTGCGCTTCGTCGGCGATCCGCCGTGACGCGGTGCCGGGCGGCCGGCGCGGCGCATGCCCGCGCGCGACGGCGCAGCGTCGGGAAACGGTTCCACAGGCAGGCGCCATGGGCGTGCGCGCGCGTGAATCGTCGGATAAATCGGGGCGCCGTTGGGGCCGCGTGGATTGACTGAGCGTAAGCCCCGATGCGAGCGAGAGTACTGTTTTGTATGGATTGGTGTTAAATGTAAGGGCGTGCGCGCTCGGGGCGGGCACGAAAGGGGACGCACCGCGGGGCCTGTCGACGCGGGGCGATAAAGAGTGCACATAAAACCAACGAATCGGGCGCAATAGCCCGGTCGAACTGACGGCAGCATTCATATTGAATACCGAACCGCAAAGTTCTCGCTACAGCGCCGGGCTCGCAGCGGAAGTACTCGCGTCCGAGCAGAGTGTGCTGCGGCTGATCACGCGCAACACGCCGCTGCCCGAGTTGCTCCTCGAGGTATGCCGGCGTGCCGAGGCGTTGCTCGGCGACGGGGCGGCCTGCTCGATCCTGCTGCTCGATGCGGATCGCATCCACATGCACGTCGGCGCGGCGCCGTCGCTGCCTGAACAGTACAGCGCCGCGATCGAAGGCCTGCCGATCGGGCCGGCCGTCGGTTCGTGCGGCACGGCGATGCACGAACGCCGGATGGTCGCCGTCGAGGACATCGAAACCGATCCGCTCTGGGCCGACTATCGTGCGCTCGCGCTGTCGTTCGGCCTGCGCGCGTGCTGGTCGGTGCCGTTTCTCGACGACGCGGGCACCGTGCTCGGCGCGTTCGCCGTCTACCATCACGAGCCGCGGTGTCCGACCGACACCGAAACCGACCTGCTGCGCGATATCGGCAATAGCGTCGGCCTCGCGGTGCACCAGGATTCGATCGCTCGGCAACTGGTGCGCAGCGAGGAACATCATCGGCTGGTGGTCAACAGCTTGAACGAAGGCATCCTGGTCGTGTCGCGCGACGGCGTGGTGACCGCGTGCAATCCGAGCGCGCACCGGATGATGCGCGTGAAGGGCGATCTGGTCGGGCGCCGGCTGTCGACGGTGATTCTCTACAAGGTGCACGAGGACGGCACGTCGATCGCGCCGGACGACTGGCCGAGCCGACGCGCGCTCGTCACGGGCGCCTCGCAGCTCGACTATGCGGCGGGCTTCGGGCTCGCGGACGGCGACATCATCTGGGTGCGCGGCAACGCGGTGCCGATCGTCAAGCCGGGCGCCACGCAGCCGGAATCGGTGCTGTTGTCGTTCCACGACATCGGACCCGTGCGCGAGGCGCAGCAGCAGCTGCGCTATCTGGCGACGCGCGATGCGCTGACCGGTCTGTACAACCGGCGCTGGCTGTCCGAGCGGATGCGCGAGCTGTTCGGCAAGCGCGACCCGGTTGCCGGACCCGCGCGCGTCGCGGTCCTGTTCATCGATCTGGACGGCTTCAAGAAGGTCAACGATACGGCCGGCCACGACGCCGGCGACGCGCTGCTGCGCAGCGTCGCGGCGCGGCTCGTCGTATGCGGCAGCGGCCGCCATGCGCTCACGCGCGTCGGCGGCGACGAGTTCGTGATCCTCGTCGAGGACTGCGACGATCCCGACGCGCTGGCCGCGCTCGCGCGCGAGGTGATCGACGCGATCGCGAAGCCGTTCGAGATCGCGAACAACGAGTACTGGCTCGGCGTGTCGATCGGCATCAGCGTCGCGCCGCGCGACGGCGACGACGCGGCCACGCTGATGCGCAACGCCGATTCCGCGATGTACGACGCGAAGCAGCGCGGTCGCAACCACTTCACGTTCTTCACCGCGCAGCTGAACCTGCGGCTGCAGCGCCGCTTCGCGATCGAGCAGTCGCTGCGCCGCGCGATCTCGTCGGATGCGCTGCGGCTCGCGTACCAGCCGGTCGTCGACGCGCGCAGCGGCCGCACGGTCGGCGCGGAGGCGCTGTTGCGCTGGACCAGTCCGGAGCTCGGCCCGCTGTCGCCGGCGGAGTTCATCCCGGTCGCGGAAGACACGGGCCTGATCGTCGCGATCGGCCAATGGGTGCTCGAAACGGCCTGCCGGCAGGCCGCCGAATGGCGCCGCACGATCGCGCCCGACATGATGCTGTCCGTCAACCTGTCGCCGCGGCAGTTCCACGAGGGCCTCGTCGAATCGGTCTACCGCTGTCTCGCGCTGACGAAGCTCGATCCGCGCGCGCTCCAGCTCGAAATCACCGAGGGCGTGCTGATGAACGACACGGAAACCGTGCTGCCGATGCTCGAAGCGCTCGCGGACCTGAACGTGCGGATCTCCGTCGACGACTTCGGCACCGGCTATTCGTCGCTCGCTTACCTGAAGCGCTTCCCGCTGCACAACCTGAAGGTCGACCGTTCGTTCGTGTCGGGCGTGCCCGATCACCGCGACTCGGTGGCGATCACGCAGGCCGTCGTCGCGATGGCGCACTCGCTCGGCATGAAGGTGACCGCGGAAGGCGTCGAGACGCAAGCGCAGTCGCGGTTCCTGCAGCAGATCGGTTGCGACATGCAACAGGGCTACCTGTTCGACCGGCCGCTCGAAGCGGCCGACTACGCCCGCCGCCTCGTCACCGCGTAGGCGAGCGGTCGGGATCGCTGCCGGGCGCCGACGGCGCCCGCGGCGCCGGCGTGGGTTGCGCATCCACGTCGACGCGATTCTTGCCGCCGTGCTTCGCGCGATACAGCGCGCGATCGGCCGCTTCGATCAGCAAGGTGGCCGGCACGCCCGGCGCGGGCACGATGCTCGCGCCGCCGATGCTGATCGTCACGTAGCGTCCCGTCGACGAATGCGTGTGCTCCAGCCGCAACGCCTCCACCGCGAGGCGGATCTTCTCGCCGAGCAGCCGCGCGGCGCCCGGCGTCGTGGCCGGCATCACGACCGCGAACTCCTCGCCGCCGAAACGCGCGGCGAAATCGCCCGACTGCGCGAGACAGCGCTCGATCGTCGCGGCTACCTGCCTGAGCACGCCGTCGCCCGACACGTGCCCGTACGTGTCGTTGTACAGCTTGAAGTTGTCGACGTCGATCATCAGCAGCGACAGCTCGCTGCGCTCGCGCGCGCCGCGGCGCCATTCGGCGGCCAGATATTCGTCGAGGTAGCGGCGGTTCGACAGCCCGGTGAGGCCGTCCGAGTGCGTGAGGCGCCGCAGTTCCAGATTGGCCTCGAGCAGTTGCTGCTGCGACTGCCGCAACGCGCGATAGGCCTCGTCGCGCTGCAGCAGGTTCATGTACGAGCGCGAGTGATAGCGGATCCGCGCGACCAGCTCGATGCGGTCCGGCAGTTTGACGAGGTAGTCGTTCGCGCCGCACGCGAACGCGGTGCTCTTGATCGCCGGGTCTTCCTGGGTCGACAGCACGATGATCGGCACGTCGCGCGTCGCCGGGTTCGCGCGGTACGCGCTCACGAGGCTCAGCCCGTCCGCGCCGGGCATCACGAGATCCTGCAGGATCACCGTCGGGCGCGTGTCGATCGCGACGGCCAGTGCGTCGTCCGAGCGCGGGCAGTAGTGGAAGTCGATCCCTTCCTCGTCGACGAGTGCGCGCCGGATCGCCTCGGCGACGATCGTCTGGTCGTCGACCAGCAGAACCATCGCCGGGGTGTCGGCGGTCGGCGTGCGCGGCCCGCGCGCGCTGTCGAGCGCCGCATGCGAGCCGCCGGGCGGGCGGGTGAAGTCACTGGTCATGATCGATGCCGGATTGCGCGATGGCTGAGGGAGTGTGGCGGCGTTTCATCGGGATCGGATCCGCGCGAACGCGGCCGGTTGGCCGGCGCGGCGCGCCAACCGTTGCGCGCGAGACCGCCGAACGCTGCGGCAGGCGGGCCGCGCAGCGCGCCATTATCGCGCCGGATGCGGGAACGTGCCGGATGCCCGCGCAGGCACGACGCGATGTCGCACGCGGGTCGGGGTTGCCGGCCGACGCGCCGCCTCGGCGGCGCGGCTCAGGTCAATGGCTGCGCGCGTACCCCTGGATCAGCGCGCGCATCATCCCTTCGACCGTCGCGTCGCGCAGATCGGCCTCCTGCTCGGATGCCTCGACGAGCGCGGCGTACGCGGTGGCGAGCGTCACGCGGTCGACCTCGTGGCGCTGCTCCATCAACGTCACCATCCCGTCCTTCGCCAGATGAGCGGAGAACGCGCGGCTGCCGATGGTCTGAAATACGTCGATCATGGCGGCTCTCCCATACGTTGCGATGCTTTCCAGTCTAGGGCATGTTCGCGCTAATAACGGGCCAGCCCCACCAACGAACTTTTCCAAACAGGGAACGAGCCTTTGCGCGCGCAGGGCGTCGTCGTTCGTCGTTGCAATAGCTACTACGGCTATCGCGCCCTCTCTTTTTGCCCGGCGGGCGCAAAGGCTCGTTCGCAAGCCCGTTATCAGCGTGAACATGCCCTGGTCGCCGCACCGGTGCCGCGCCACGCGGCCCGGCGTGCGCCCGTGCCGGCGCGACGCGCCGCGCACCGGCGCCATGCGGCCGCCGCAGCCTGCCGACGGCGCGCCGCCGCCGCGTGCCGGCACGCTTCAACGTTTACCCGAAGCCGCAAATCATCGACTTTTTATCGATAAATTCTCGTGTTAGATTTTGCCGCCTGAACCCGGTCGAAACCGGGCCTGCGGCGTGCCGGGACGGCGCCGCGCATCCAACGGAAGGAGCGGCAATGCTGGTGCTGATTGGGGTGCCGATCGTCGTGATCGGTTTCGCGCTGCGCTTCAACGCGCTGCTGGTCGTGACGATCGCCGGGCTCGCGACGGGGCTGGCGGGCGGGATGGACATCGTCGGCATCGTGAGCGCGTTCGGCAAGGCGTTCGCCGAGAACCGCTACATGGGCCTCATCTGGCTGACGCTGCCGGTGATCGCGCTGCTCGAGCGCAACGGACTGAAGGAGCAGGCGAAGCGGATGATCTCGCGCGTGCACGCGGCGACGACCGGGCGCGTGCTGATGCTGTACTTCGTGCTGCGCCAGGTGAGCGCCGCGCTCGGCCTCACGTCGCTCGGCGGCCACGCGCAGATGGTGCGGCCGCTGATCGCGCCGATGGCCGAGGCCGCGGCGGTCGGCCGCCACGGCGAGCTGCCGGAGTCGGTGCGCCAGCAGATCCGCGCGCACGCCTCGGCGGCCGACAACGTCGCCGTGTTCTTCGGCGAGGACATCTTCATCGCGATCCAGTCGATCCTGCTGATCAAGGGCTTTCTCGAACAGAACGGCATCTCGATCGAGCCGCTGCAGCTGTCGGTGTGGGCGATTCCGACCGCGCTCGCCGCGCTGCTGATCCATTGCGCGCGGCTCGCGCTGCTCGACCGGCGGCTGTCGCGCGGCTTCGGCGCGTTCGCGCGGGAGGGCGCGCGATGATCGGTCTCGAACCGCTGTACTCGGTGGCCGGCGCGATGTTCGCCGCGTTCGCGTGCTTCAACCTGATGGATCGCACGAACCCGCGCCGCGTCGTCAATTTCGCGTTCTGGGCCATCTATGCGCTGACGTTCCTGTTCGGCGCGCTGCTGCCGCACTTCGTGACGGGCTGTCTCGCGATCGCGCTGGCGCTGATCGCCGGCTCGGGCAAGCTCGGCCGCGGCAAGTCCGACGAAGCCGGCGAGGCGGCGGCCGCGCGGCGCGCGGCGAACGCGCTGCGCTTCGGCAACAGGCTGTTCCTGCCCGCGCTGCTGATTCCCGTCGTCACGCTGATCGGCACGTTCGTGCTCAAGCTCGTGCCGTTCGTCGAACCGAAGAGCGTGACGCTGATCTCGCTCGTGCTCGGCACGCTCGTCGCGTTCGCCGTCGCGCTCGCGATGCTGCGCGATTCGCCCGTTCATGCGCTGAAAGAGGCGCGTCACACGATGGACGCCGTCGGCTGGGCCGCGATCCTGCCGCAGATGCTCGCGGCGCTCGGCGCGCTGTTCGCGCTCGCGGGCGTCGGCGGCGTGGTGTCGGGGCTCGTGCGCGACTGGGTGCCGGTCGATTCGCCGTTCGCGGTCGTTGCCGCATACACGGTCGGGATGGCGCTGTTCACGATGATCATGGGCAACGGGTTCGCGGCGTTCCCGGTGATGACGGCCGGCATCGGCCTGCCGCTGATCGTCCATCAGTTTCACGGCAACCCGGCGATCCTCGGGGCGATCGGGATGCTGAGCGGCTTCTGCGGTACGCTGATGACGCCGATGGCCGCGAACTTCAACATCGTGCCGGCCGCGCTGCTGGAACTGAAGGACAAGAACGGCGTGATCAAGGCGCAGTGGCCGACCGCCGTGCTGCTGCTGGCCGTCAATACGCTGCTGATGTACGCGTTCGTATTCCGCTACTGACGAGACCCCATGACCGACCGACTGACTGCCGAGCTGGCCGCGAAATTCGCGTCGCTCGCGCTCGCGCACCTGACCCGCGAATATCCGAACAAGCTCACGCACGAACTCGCCGGCCCGCACGACGTGCAGGGGCCGCGTGCGCTGCACCCGATCTTCTACGGCAGCTACGACTGGCATTCCTGCGTGCACGGCTACTGGCTCGTGCTGCGCGTGCTCGAGCGCTATCCGGCGCTGCCGCAGGCCGCGCAGATCGTCGCCGTCGTCGATGCGCATTTCACCGACGCGAACGTCGCCGGCGAACGCGCGTATCTCGCGCTGCCGCACAACAGAGGTTTCGAGCGGCCCTATGGTTGGGCGTGGCTGCTCGCGCTTTCCGGACAACTGGAGCGGCTCGCGCTGAGCGGCGCGGTGCCGCAGGCGGCGCGCTGGGCGAAGACGATGGCGCCGCTCGCCGACTTGTTCGTCTCGCGCTTCGAGACGTTCCTGCCGAAAGCGACCTATCCGCTGCGCGTCGGCACGCACTTCAACACCGCGTTCGCGCTCGCGCTCGCGCATGATTTCGCGCGCGCCACGCGGCGCGACGGGCTCGCCGCGCTGATCGCCGATACCGCGAAGCGCTGGCATCTGAACGACGTCGCGTGCCAGGCGTGGGAACCCTCGGGCGACGAGTTCCTGTCGCCCGCGCTGATGGAGGCGGAGCTGATGCGGCGCGTGCTGCCGGCCGCCGACTTCGACGGCTGGTTCGCACGCTTCCTGCCGGATCTCGCGCGCGGCGAACCGGCGACGCTGTTCACGCCGGCGACGGTCAGCGATCGCAGCGACGGCAAGATCGCGCATCTGGACGGCTTGAACCTGAGCCGCGCGTGGTGCCAGCGTTCACTGGCGCACGCGCTGCCGGAACATGACGTGCGGCGCGCGAAACTGCTGGATGCGGCCGAGCGCCATCTGTCGAGCGCGCTCGCGCACGTGGCCGGTGACTACATGGGCGAACATTGGCTCGCGACGTTCGCGTTGCTCGCGGTCGAAGCGTAATCTCGATGGCGATGAGCGGCGGGCGCGGCGGGACGCAAATCGGCCCGCAAGCCGCCCCGCGCCATCGCCCGCCGCTCGCGCTTACTGATAGAAGTTGAGCGTGACCATCGCCGAGCGGCCCGGCGCCCACGTCGCGTAGATCGGATACGCGCTCGCGTAATACTGCTTGTCGAACAGGTTCTGCACGTTCAGCTGCACATCCATCGTCTTGTTCACGCGCCACGTTGCCGCGGCGTCGAAGCGCGCGTAGCCGGGCGTCCACTTCTTCACGGTCGACGATACCGAGGCGTAGGTCTTGCTCATCACCGTCGCGCCGGCGCCGAGCGTCAGCTGCGGCAGCACGTCGTAGCTCGTCCACAGCGTGAAGTTGTGCTTCGGCACCATCACCATCGGCAGGCCCGACGCGCCGGGGCTGCCGGGGCCCGCATCGGTCGTGATCGCATTCAGGTACGAGTAGCCGCCGAACACGCGCCACTTGCGCGTCAGGTTGCCCGCGAAGCCGAGCTCGACGCCGCGCACGCGCTGACTGCCCGCGTTGACGGTATGGCCGAGCCCGTCGCTCACGCGCGCATTGGTCTTGTCGGTCTGAAACAGCGCCGACGTCAGCGACAGCTGATCCTGCAGCACGTCCCACTTCGCGCCGACCTCGATGTTGCGCGAGCGCTCGGGCGCGAGATCCTGGTTCGTCGCGGTGATCTGGTCCGAGCCGCCGCCGAGGCCCGCGTTCGAGCCCGGCGGGTTCGACGACGTGCCGTACGACGCGTACAGGCTCACGTTCGTCACCGGCTTGAACACGAGGCCGAACTGGTAGCTGAACAGGTTCGACGTATTCGACAGGTCGGCGACGCCGGCCTGCTTGCCGGTCGTGTCGTAGCGGTCGAAGCGCAGCCCGGTGTTGAACTGCCAGCGCTCGGACAGCCTGACCGTATCGAAGATGTACGCCGACACGGTGTCGGTGCGCGTGTTGGTCGTCGCGCCGGGGAAGCCCTTGTCGCCGTTCAGCACGATGCTGCCGGTCCACGGCATGTTCGGGTTCCAGCCGCCCGCGAGCGGCGTGCAGTTGCCGGCCACCGAGCACGGGCCGCCGGTGCGGATGTTGTGGCCGGCGGCATCGGACACCAGATAGCCCTCGTAGCGCGACTGCTCATGGCTGAACTCGACGCCGGCCGTCATCGTGTGCTTCATCCCGAACAGTTGCGCGCTGCCGGTCACTTCGGTCTGGTTCGCGATGCTGTTCAGCGCGTACTTGCCGCTCTTCGCCTGCAACGCGATCAGGTTCGGATTCGACGCGAGGATCTGCGGGTTCGTCGCGACGTAGTCGAGCGTCGAGCGCCCGAACATCGTCGTGTTCTTCAGCTTCCACGCGTCGTTGAGGCGGTGCTCGACGCGCACTTCGCCGGTGTCGGTCTGGCCGTAGCGGTAGTCGCGCGTGTTCAGCCCGAAGAACCGGCCGCGATCGGTCGGCACCGGCGTGCCGCCCGACGCGCGGAACGGCACGCTGAAGTCGGGCATGTCGTACGAGTTCATGTGGTAGTAGCTGACCGTGACGGTGGTCGGCGTGTTCAGCCCGAACACGACCGACGGCGCGACGCCCCAGCGCTTGTTGTACACGTCGTTGCGGCCGGGCTGGTTCGCGTCGTGGCCCATCACGTTCAGCCGCACGGCCGTCGTGTCGCCGATCTTGCGGTTCGCGTCGAGCGTCGCCCGCTTGTAGCCGTCGGTGCCGAAGCCGATGCTGCCGTTGACGAAGTTGTCGTTCTGCGGCGTCTTCGTGACGATGTCGATGCTGCCGCCCACCGAGCCGCGGCCCGCGTACACGGAGTCCGGGCCCTTGATCACGCTGATCTGCTCGACCGCGAACGTCTCGCGGTTCTGCACGCCCGAATCACGCATCCCGTCGACGAAGATCGAGTTGCGCGATTCGAAGCCGCGGATCACCGGACGGTCGGCCGACGGGTTCGCGGCCGCGTCGCCGCCGAGGAACGTGATGCCCGGCACCGAGCGCAGCGCGTCCGCGAACGAGGTGACGTTCTTCTCCTTGATCAGCTGCTCGGGAATCACCGTGACCGAGCGCGGCGTGTCGAGCAGCGGCGCGGTGAACTTGTACGACGGCGAACGCTTCACCTGCATGTCCGACAGCGCGGACGACTGCACCGCGATGGCCGGCAGCGTCGCCGACGGCGCGGGCGCTGCGGAACCGGAGGAATCGGTCGAAGCAGTGGACGGAGCCGAAGCGGCGGCGGTTTCCGCGCGCGCGAGTAGCGGCGTCAGGAACACGGAGCAGGCGAGTGCGGACACGACGGCACGAGGCCGCGTCTTGAACGGGACGGACATGGCGAGAGGCAGCGAAAGTAGCGTGAATCGGACGCGTCGTCGCGACACGGCCGGCCGCGGCCGTCGTGTCGGAAAACGTCAATACAAATGCGTATGATTCGCATTAGCGATTGCGATTGTACGGAGCGGTAGGAAATATGTAAACAATCGTATTGTTTCGCAACGAAATCGTCATACTCACGGCGCGGAGCGCGGCGACGGCTTTGCGCATCGCGCAAAGCCGCTTTCCATCGGTGGGCGCTGCGCTCGAACGGCGAGTCGATACACTGCCGTACCGGTTGCACGGGCCCCGGCGAATCAGGCCCCGACGAAGGAGACAGTAGAAGATGGACACCCAACGCGCAGCGGTCGTCACGTACCGCGGCAATGCGATCGAGAATACGCACGTCGCCGATATCGCGGTGGTGGATGCGCACGGCAAGTTGTTGTTCCGGTTCGGCGATCCGTTCCGGGTGACGCTCGCGCGTTCGGCGGCGAAGCCGGCGCAGGCGTTGTCCGTGATCGAGACGGGCGCGCCCGAGCGCTTCGGTTTCGACGACGCCGACATCGCGCTGATGTGCGCATCGCACAGCAGCGAGGAGCGGCACATCGCGCGCACGCGCGCGATGCTGGCGAAGGTCGATGCGCACGAGTCGGACCTGCGCTGCGGCGGCCATGCGCCGCTGTCGGATGAGGTGTACCGCTCGTGGATCAAGCGCGACTACACGCCCACCGGCGTGTGCAGCAACTGTTCGGGCAAGCACGTCGGCATGCTGGCCGGCGCGCGCGTGCTCGGCGCCGCGATCGCCGACTACCATCTGCCCGAGCACCCGATGCAGCTGCGCGTCAAGGAGGTGCTCGCCGACGCGTGCGGGCTGCGCGAAGACGAGGTCGACTGGGCGATCGACGGCTGCAATCTGCCGACCCCGGCATTCCCGCTCGACCGGCTCGCGCGTCTCTACGCGTCGCTCGCCGGCAGCGCGGATGCGGTCGAAGCCGGCAGCGTCGCGACCACCGATCGCGTGCGCGCGCTCGCGCGCATCCATCGGGCGATGACGGCGCATCCGGAGCTGGTCGCCGGAGATGGCCGCTACTGCACGGTGCTGATGAACGCGTTCGAAGGGCAGGTGGTCGGCAAGCTCGGCGCCGATGCATGCTACGGGATCGGCGTGCGCGCCTGCGCACGCACGCGCGAACTCGGTGCGCAGGGCGCGCTCGGCATCTCGGTCAAGATCGGCGACGGCAACATCGACGTGCTGTACATGGTCGTCAGCGAGTTGCTCGAGCGGCTGGGGATCGGCACCGACGCGCAGCGCGCGCAGCTCGCCGCGTTCCATCGGCCGCGCATGCTGAACACGCAGGGTGTCGAAGTCGGGCACGCGCGCTTCCCGTTCGAGCTGCAGCCGGCCTGACGCGAGCCGCCGCGCCGGGCGCGGGAAGCGCTCGGCCGCTGCACGCGCCGTGGAGCCCGGTATCCGAACGGACCATGGCGATGTCGCTGCCGCTGACCCTGACGCGCGCATGCCCGGCGCGACGCCGGCCATGCGATTGCACGGCCGCCGCCGCGCCGGTTACGCGAGCGCGTCGCGAATCTTCATCAGCTCGACCTCCGACAGCTCGCCGATGTGCGCGAGATGTTCGGCCAGAAAGTCCTTCAGCACGCGCAGCTTCGCCGAGCTGCGCCGGTTCGCCAGATACGCGATGTAGATGTAGTCGCCGGTCAGCTTGTTGTGCAGCCGGTAGCGCGGCAGCACGGCCTCGAGCCGGCCGCTCGCGAGCAGGTCGCGCACCAGCCAGATCTCGAACTCGGCGATGCCGAGCCCCGCGCAGGTCGCGTCGAGCAGCAGCTCCGAGTGATCGGTGACGAGGTTGCCGGCCGGAAGCACGCTGTGCCGCTCGTCGCCGCGCACCAGTTCCCAGCGCGGATCGCCGTCCGGATGCACGTAGCGCAGGCAATTGTGCTGCTGCAGATCCTGCGGCGTCGCCGGCCGCCCGCAACGGTCGAGATAGCCGGGCGTCGCGCACAGCACGCTGTCGTTGCGCGACAGCCGGTGGACGACGAGGTTGTCCAGATAGTTCTCGCCCTCGTGGATGTCGAGATCGAAGCCGCCGGCGACCAGATCGTTGTGGTTGTCGGTGAGCCGCACGTCGAGCTGGATCGTCGGGTAGCGCGCGAGAAACGGCGCGATCAGCGGCGCGAGATGGCGGCGGCCGAACGCGACCGGCGCGGTGAGCTTCAGCGGCCCGCTCGGCTGCGCGTTCAGCTCGGCGACGACGCGCAGCGTGTCGTCGAGATCGGCGATCAGCGTGACCGCGCGCTCCAGGTAGATGTGGCCGGCCTCGGTCAGCGTCACGCTGTGCGTCGAACGATGCAGCAGCGCGACGCCGAGCGCGTCCTCGATCGCGGTGATCTTGCGCGCGACCGTCGACGTCGACACGCGCATCTCCTTTGCCACCGCGGAAAAGCTCCCCATTTCGACGACCCGCACGAACGCGCGCATCGCGCCGAGGTGATCGATGCCGGTGTCTCTCGCCATGGTGTTCATCCGTCTCCTGCTGTTGCGTTCCACGCAAAACCGCTTTCGATAATACAGAAACGAGCATCACTCTGCAAAGGCATAGAATGCGATCCCGCGCGTCGGACAGCGGTGCACGCCGCCGTTTTCGGCAGCGCAACGAGACAACAGGAGGGACACCATGACGGAACGCGGCTTTCGCGTCGAAGCGGATCTATTAGGGCAGCGAAACGTGCCCGACTCGGCGTACTACGGCGTCCATACGCTGCGCGCGCAGGAGAACTTCGACATCTCCGGGCGCACGATCGCGTCGCTGCCGTACCTCGTCGTCGCGCTGGCGGCGGTCAAGGAAGCGGCCGCCGACGCGAACTGCGAGCTCGGGCTGCTGCCGCGTGCGTATCGCGACGCGATCGCCGCCGCCTGCGCCGAAATCCGCGACGGCCGCCTGCACGACCAGTTCGTGGTCGACGTCATCCAGGGCGGGGCGGGCACGTCGACCAACATGAACGCGAACGAGGTGATCTGCAACCGCGCGCTCGAAATCATGGGGCATGCACGCGGCCAGTACGAACATCTGCATCCGAACGAGCACGTCAACCTCGCACAGAGCACCAACGACGTCTACCCGACCGCGATCCGCATCGCGACCTGCTTCGCGGTCGAGCAACTGCTCGAGGCGATGGCGCACCTGCGCGACGCGTTCGCGCAGAAGGCCGACGCATTCGCCGATCTGCTCAAGCTCGGCCGCACGCAGTTGCAGGACGCGGTGCCGATGACGCTCGGCCAGGAGTTCTCGACCTATGCGGTGATGGTGAGCGAAGACATCGCGCGCCTGCAGGAGGCCGGCTGGCTGATGCGCGAGATCAACCTCGGCGCGACCGCGATCGGCACCGGCATCACCGCGCATCCCGACTATGCGGCGAAGGCGCTGGCCGCACTGCGGCGCATCACCGGCCTCGACCTGAGCACCGCGCCGAACCTGATCGAGGCGACGCAGGATTGCGGCGCGTTCGTGCAGATGTCGGGCGTGCTGAAGCGGATCGCCGTCAAGCTGTCGAAGATCTGCAACGACCTGCGGCTGCTGTCGAGCGGCCCGCGCGCCGGCTTCGGCGAGATCAATCTGCCGCCGGTGCAGGCCGGCTCGTCGATCATGCCGGGCAAGGTGAACCCGGTGATTCCGGAGGTCGTGAACCAGGTCGCGTTCGAGGTGTTCGGCAACGACCTGACCGTGACGTTCGCCGCCGAGGCCGGCCAGCTGCAGCTCAACGCGTTCGAGCCGGTGATCGCCAGCGCGCTGTTCCGCAGCTTCGGCCATCTGAGCGCGGCCTGCACGACGCTCGCCGATCGCTGCGTGAGCGGCATCACCGCGAACCCCGAGCGGCTGCGCGACACGATGGAGCGCTCGGTCGCGCTCGCCACCGCGCTGAACCCGTACATCGGCTACAAGCGCGCCACTGCCGTCGCCAAGGAGGCGCACGAGAGCGGCAAGTCGATTCGCGAGGTCGTGCTGGAACACCGGCTGATGACCGATGCGCAACTCGACGACGCGCTGCAACCCGAAGCGCTGATCCGCCCGCGCGCTTACTGATTTCGGCCACGCGGCGCCGGCGCCTGCCGCCGGCCGCCCGCGCGCCGTTCCCGCGGCGCCGCGTCGGCGGCGCGACACATCAAGAAACGGAGACACACCATGAAGCACGTCAGCGAGCGCGCGCCGGCCAAGACCGGCGGCGCGCAACCCCGCGATGCCGAGCGCGACGCGATGTTCGCGTCGCACGAGGCCGGCTATGAACAGAAGCTCAAGCCGCGCCACGTGCAGATGATCGCGATGGGCGGTGCGATCGGCACCGGCCTCTTTCTCGGCGCGGGCGGGCGCCTGCAGAGCGCGGGGCCCGCGCTTGCGCTCGTCTACCTGGTGTGCGGCGCGTTCGCGTTCCTGATCATGCGCGCGCTCGGCGAGCTTGTGATGCACCGGCCGACCAGCGGCTCGTTCGTGTCGTACGCGCGCGAGTTCATGGGCGAGCGCGCGTCGTTCGTCGCGGGCTGGATGTACTACCTGAACTGGGCGACCACCGGCATCGTCGACATCACCGCCGTCGCGATCTACATGAAGTACTGGGCGGTGTTCACCGACGTGCCGCAATGGGTGTTCGCGCTCGGCGCGCTGGGCATCGTGTCGGTGATGAACATGATCGGCGTGAAGGTGTTCGGCGAAATGGAATTCTGGTTCTCGATCGTCAAGGTCGGGACGCTCGCGCTGTTCCTCGCGGTCGGCGCGGTGTTTCTCGCGAGCGGCCATCCGGTCGCCGGGCAGATGCCGGGCCTGCATCTGGTCGCCGATCACGGCGGGATCTTTCCGCACGGCATCCTGCCGGCCGTGCTGATCGTGCAGGGCGTCGTGTTCGCGTATGCGAGCATCGAGCTCGTCGGCGTCGCCGCGGGCGAGACCGCCGACGCGCGCAAGGTGCTGCCGAAGGCGATCAACAGCGTGATGTGGCGCATCGCGCTGTTCTACGTCGG
Organism: Burkholderia sp. WP42; assembly: GCF_000745665.1. Lineage (NCBI taxonomy): Bacteria > Pseudomonadati > Pseudomonadota > Betaproteobacteria > Burkholderiales > Burkholderiaceae > Burkholderia > Burkholderia sp. WP42. The sequence goes on from NZ_JQJT01000020.1 coordinate 60,487, forward strand.
CTCCGTCGTGCTGCTGACGATGCTGCTGCCGTGGACCGCGTACAGCGCCCACGAAAGCCCGTTCGTGACGTTCTTCAGCAAGCTCGGCGTGCCGTACGTCGGCACGGTGATGAACGTGGTCGTGCTCACCGCCGCGCTGTCGAGCCTGAACTCGGGCCTGTATTCGACCGGGCGCGTGCTGCGCTCGCTCGCGATGGGCGGCTCGGCGCCGCGTTTCGTGTCGCGGATGAATGCGCGCGGCGTGCCGTACGGCGGCATCCTCGTCACGGTCGCGGTCAACGCGCTCGGCGTGCCGCTGAACTACATCGTGCCGGCGCAGGCGTTCGAGATCGTGCTGAACATGGCGTCGCTCGGCATCATCACGACCTGGGGCTTCATCGTGATGTGCCAGATCCTGTTCCGCCGCGCGGTCGATCGCGGCGAGCTGAGCCCGGTGTCGTTCCGGATGCCCGGCGCGCCGTTCACGTCGTGGCTCACGCTCGGATTCCTGGTCAGCGTGCTGGTGCTGATGGCGTTCGACTATCCCGGCGGCACGTGGACCGTCGCGATGATTCCGGTCGTCGTACTCGCGCTGGTGGTCGGCTGGAAGCTCGCGAAGCGCGGCGCGGCGCGCGATGCCGCTGCTGCGGCCGCGGCCCAGGCTGCCTCGCCGATCGCCGCCGATCCCGCGGGCAGCGTCTGACGATGCCGGCCGCGCGCGCCGGCGCCCGGCCGGCCCACCGCGCTCAGTTCAAGCCGAACCGCGCACCGATCCATTGGCTGAAATCGGCCGCCATCTGCGCGGTGAGTTCGTGGCCGGCGTCGTAGCGCCACGTGTCGTGCGCGACGCCGAGCGCCGTCAGCTTCGCGTCGGCCGTGTCGGCCCATGCGAGCGGCAGCTTGTCGTCGAAGCGGCCGTGCATCACCAGCGCGTGCAGCGGCTTCAACGCGTCGCGCGGTGCGATCAGCGGATCGATTTCCGGCAGGATGCGCCCGCACAGCACCGCGAACGCGGCGACGTCGGACGGCGACGTGAGCGCGACGCTCGCGCTCATGATGCCGCCCTGGCTGAAGCCGGCGATCGCGACCGGCAACGCGGCGGCTTGCTGCGCGGCGTCGCGCGCGCGTAGCGCGCGCAGCAGCGCGATCAGCTTCAGGCGGCTCGCATCGGCGCGGGCCGCGTCGATTTCCGGGCCGTTCGGGCCGAAGCGCACCGGAAACCATGCATGCTGGCCTGGCCCGAACGCCAGCGGCGCGCGCAGGAACGCGATTTCGATGCGCGGGTCGATCGTATCGGCCAGGTTCAGCAGATTGGTTTCGTTGCCGCCGACGCCGTGCAGCAGCAACAGGCGGCCCGCCGGGCGGCCGACGGCCGCGCGCAGCCGGTAGTGGAGGCCCGATTCGGGGTCGGTGGTCAGCTGGGCAACGTCGGTCATCGCGTGGGTCCGGTAGCGAAACGATCCGACAGTCTATGCCGCGCAGCCGGCAGCGTGAACCGCCGGATGGTGATTGATCCTTTCCCGACAGGAATGAATGCCGTCCGGCATCGCGGCCGGCGCTGCGTCGCGCGTATTGCGAATCAGCCACCGGAAAACTGCCGCCAAATGTCCGGCCGGCAGCCAGCCGACCTCGACGATTTGCAGGCGTTCTGCCGGAATCGACACCATTTGAATTGCCGAATTACGAATGGAAAGCGAATATCCGAATTCGCCCGTCGCCGCGCTGAAAGGAGATGGCGAACCCTTGCCGGATAACGATTAACGGCCGATTCCGTCGGAACTTTAGGAATTCGGCTGCGCAATTAATCATTGCAATTTCATCAACGATCCATTGATTTCCGGTCATCGGACCGTCATACACCATCCCCGATAATTCGCCGCTCATATTCTTTCAATAGACCAGAGGGCGATTGAAGCCGGATCGCTGCGGGGAGCTGTACTCATGACCATTCGTCATCGCATTACGCTGCTAGTCGTCCTGACGTTCATCGCGCTGTCCTCGATCGGCGCGTACGCCGTGTACCAGACGCGCAAGAGCGCCGCCGAGGTCCGTCAGGTTACCCAGGGAATCGTGCCGAGCGCGCTCGCGTCGGCGGATCTCGTCGCCGACGTGAAGAACATCCAGATCGCGACGATGACGCTGGTGTACGCACCGGACCCGCAAACCGCCTCGCAGGCGCGCGACGAGCTGAAGGCGAAGCAGGCGGCGCTGCGCGCCGCGCTCGACGCACAGGCGAAGTCGGCGGTCGGCCAGGCGCAGCAAGGGCTCGTCGCGCAGGCGCGCGACAGCGCCGCGAACTACTTCGCCGCGATCGACGACACCGTCAAGATGAAGGCCGACGGCAAGGCGGAGATGGCGCAGGCTTACCTGTTCGCGAACGTCGCGCAGTATCGCGACGAACTCGAAGGGATCGTCGACACGCTGCGCATCGAGAAGAACCGCCAGAAGGACGACGCGATCAGCGCGCTGAACGGCATGCTGGCGACCACGGCGACCGCGATCGCGGGCGTCGCGGGCACGGTCGTCGTGCTGCTGACGGCGCTCGGCTTCGTGCTGTACCGCCAGATCACGCGCCCGCTGAGCCGGATGCAGACGATGATGAGCGAGATCGCGACGAGCCAGGACTTCACGCGGCGCGTGCCGGTCGGCCGGATGGACGAGATCGGTCACTCGATCGTCGCGTTCAACGGGATGATCGAGAAGATCCAGCAGAACGCCGCGCAGCTGAAGCAGAAGACGGCCGACATCCAGGCGATGCTGCAGAACATGCAGCAGGGGATCCTGACCGTCGTCGAAGGCGCGCGCGTGCACGGCGAGTATTCGGCGTATCTGGAAACCATCTTCGAGACCGACGACATCGCGGGCCGCGACCTGATGGCGCTCGTGTTCGACGATTCGAGCATCGGCGCCGACGCGCGCTCGCAGGTCGAAGCGGCCGTGCACGCGTGTCTCGGCGAGGACAGCATGAACTTCGCGTTCAACGAGCACCTGCTCGTCAACGAAGTCGCGAAGCGGATGCCGGACGGCCGCGAGAAATGGCTCGACCTGAGCTGGTCGGCGATCACCGACGACACCGACACGGTCGTGCGGCTGATGCTGTGCGTGCGCGACGTGACCGAGATTCGCGAGCTGACCGCGCAAGCGGGCGAACAACAGCGCCGGCTCGAGATGATCGGCGAGATCCTGTCGATCAGCCAGGACAAGTTCCACGACTTCGTGCACAGCGCGAAGGGCTTCCTCAGCGAAAACGAGCGGATGATCCGCCAGCACGAGCGCGCCGATCATTCGATCGTCGCCGCGCTGTTCCGCAACATGCACACGATCAAGGGCAATGCGCGCACGTACAGCCTGCAGCACCTGACCAACATCGTGCACGAGGCGGAGCAGGCGTACGAATCGCTGCGCCGCGCGGACGGCGGCCCCGAATGGAACCGCGATGCGTTGATGGAAGACCTGGCCCGCGTGCGCGACGCGGTCGACCATTACGCGACGATCAACGCGGTGACGCTCGGCCGCGACGGCGAGCCGGTGCCGCGTGACGGCGCCGACTACCTGATGGTTGAGCGCGCGCATATCAGCGAGAGCCTGCGCATGCTCGACGGCGCCGATCCCGCGAACGCGAGCGACTGGCTCGCCGCGCGCGATTCGGTGCGCCGCCTGCTGAGCCAGTTCGGCACGCAGCGGATCGGCGATGCGCTGGGCGGCGTGATCGAATCGCTGCCGTCGCTCGCGGCCGAGCTCGGCAAGCCCGCGCCGGTCGTGCATATCGACAGCAACGGGCAGCGCGTGCGCAGCGAGATCGGCGCGACGCTGAAGAACGTGTTCATGCATCTGCTGCGCAACGCGCTCGACCACGGCATCGAAACGTCCGACGAGCGGCGCGCGGCCGGCAAGCCGGTGGCCGGCACCATCGACATCGCGGTTGCCGCCGACGGCGACGCGCTGCGCTTCGTGCTGCGCGACGACGGCCGCGGTCTTGCGCTCGCCCGCATCCGCGCGATCGCGCGCGAGCGCGGCTGGATCGACGCCGGCAACGACGCGGCGATGACCGATGAAGCCGTGGCCGAGCTGATCTTCCGGCCGGGCTTCTCGACCGCGCGCGCGGTGACCGAAGTGTCGGGGCGCGGCGTCGGGATGGACGCGGTGCGCAATTTCCTGAAACGCGACGGCGGCGACATCGCGCTGCGCTTCACCGACGATCGCGCCGGCGCGTCGTATCGCGCGTTCGAGACGATCGTGTCGCTGCCGGCGCGTTTCGCGGCCGAGGGCGACGGCCGGGACGTCGAGGCGCACGCGCGCGCCGGCATCGCGAACGTCGACGCAGCGGAGTGAACGTGCAGGCGTGGATGATTCCGGTCGGCGCCGCTCTGAGCGGCGGCGTGGCGGCCGCGTTGATCGCCTTCATCGTCGCGCGGGTGTTGCGCGCGCGTTCCGCCGCCGCGATCGCGAGCGAAACGCACGCATTGCGCGACGCGCTGAACGCCGCCGACGCGCGTGCCGACGCGGCCGTCGCCGCGCATGCGCAGGCGGCGCAGGCCTGGACGCAGCGGGAAGCGGAGCTCGAACAGGCGCTGGCGCGCGAGACGGCCGGCGCCGACGAGCGGCGCGACGCGCTGCAGGCGCTCGCGGCCGAGCGCGCGGCGCTGTCGCAGCACGCGACGAAGCTCGCCGACGAAGCCGCGCGGCTGCGCGGGCTGGCCGGCACGTTCGAGCGCTGGCACGAGCAGATGATCTCGCTCACCACGCAGAACCAGGACATGCGCGCGAAGAACCAGGAGCTGTCGGCGATCGTCGCGCACGTGTCGATCGTGTCGTTGAACGCGTCGATCGAAGCGGCGCGCGCCGGCGCGGCCGGGCGCGGCTTCTCGATCGTCGCGAGCGAGGTGCGCGGGCTGGCGGCGCGCTCGCAGCAATTGTCGAACAGCTATCGCGACAGCCTGAACCGCAACGACCTCGTGACGGCCGCGACGTTCCAGGACATCCAGGCCGGCGGCAAGATGATCACCGCCGCGCTGGCAACCGTCGAGACGCTCGCGACGCAGCTGCACGCGCGGCTCGAAGGAGCGGCGGCGTGATCAGTGCGCAGGCGCGTGCCGGCCTCGAGCGGATCTTCTTCGATGCGGCGCGCACGCGGCTCGCGGGCGGCGGCCCATGCGAGATCCGGCCGGTCGCGCACGATGCCGGGCGCGCACCGGACGATCCGTCGCGCACCCAGCGGCGCGCCAAGCCCGATGCGCGCGAGCAGGTCGTCGTGCTGACGATCTCGGCCTTGCATTTCCGTCTGCTGCTCGCGCTGCGCTTTCGCGACGATGCGCCGACGCAACGTCATTTCGCCGCGACGACGCCCGGAGCGAGCACGCAGCGGCCGCTGGCCGAAGCGTTCATGGAAGTCGCGAACCTGTGCTGCGGCGCGATCAACCAGGCGCTCACCGCGCCATTTCCCGATCTCGGGATGTCGACGCCTTATCTGCTGAGCGGCGAGAGCGTCGATTACCTGGCCGCGCTGCATCCCGCTCACACGGCTGCGTACGACGTGACGCTCGACGGCGACGTGCGGATCGGCGCGACGCTCTGCGTGTGCGCGAACGCGCCGGTGGATTTCCACGTGCCGGAAGCGGCTGCGGTGGACACGGGCGGCGAGCTCGAACTGTTTTGACCGAATCCGAGGATTATCCGAGATGACCGTGGACCAACCCGTCAGCAAGGTGCTCGTGCTGGACGACAGCCGCGCGCATGCCGCGACGATCAAGCGCTTTTGCGACGAGCACAACCTCGTGGGCCTGACCGTGCGCCGCAACCGCCTGTTGCAGGTGCTGCGCTCGAACATCGATCTCGGCGCGATCCTGCTCGCCGAAGACTACGGCGGCTCGCCGGCCGAGAGCGCGATCGTCGCGACGCAGATCGACGCGCTGCGCCCCGAGTTGCCGATCATCCTGCGCCGCGCGGCGAATGCGTCGCGCGACGGGCTGCCCGATGCGCTCGCGCGCGTCGCGTGCGCGGCCTACGTCGCCGACGACCTGACGCCGCTCAAGCGCGCCGTCGACGAATACCTGTTCGGCCGCGATTACCCGAACGCGCTCGTGCGCGGCATCGCGGAGATCACCGAGGCGCGCCTCGACGGCCTGTTTCCGGGGATGGCGATCGAATGCGACACGCCGTGCATCGTGCGCGACCAGATCATCTTCGGCGAAGTGTTCAGCCTGATCGCGCTCGAAAGCGCGTGGTGCCGCGGCTACATGCTGCTGCAGACGAGCGAGCAGCCGCTGCTCGACATGATCGGCGGCACGCGCGACGACGGCCGCGCACCCGATTTTCGCGACGTCAACAGCGTGCTCGGCGAATTGACGAATCTCGTGTGGGGCGCGTTCAAGGACCGCTATCTCGGCGACGCCGACGCGCTCGCGCGCCATCCGGTGCAGGTGCCGCTCGTCGTCAATCACAAGCAGAAGTTCATCTCGTTCGGCGGCGACTGCCCGCAGCTCTGCTTCAAGTATCGCGTGACCGATCGCGCGTCGGGCCGCGCGGTGCAGCTCGATCAGCGCTTCGTGTTCAGCTTGAGCTGGTCGCCGGAGGATTTCCGCGAAGCGGTGCACGACGTCGGGCCGATGGTCGAGTCGGGCGAGCTCGAACTGTTTTGAACATTGAAGTCGGCAACGACGCAAAAGGGGAAGAAAGCATGGCAAAGATTCTGGTGGTCGACGATTCGGGCACGGTGCGCGACGAAGTCGCGGGCTTCCTGCGCAATCACGGGCTCGACGTCGCGACGGCGGTGGACGGCAAGGACGGGCTCGCGAAGCTCAAGGCGACGCCCGGCGTGCGCCTCGTGATCAGCGACGTCAACATGCCGAACATGGACGGCCTGACGATGGTCGAGAAAATCCGCGGCGAACTGGCGAACACGTCGGTCAACGTCGTGATGCTGACGACCGAAAGCAGCCCGGCGATGAAGGAGCGCGGCAAGGCGGCCGGCGTGAAGGGCTGGATCGTCAAGCCGTTCAAGGGCGACGCGGTGCTCGACGCGCTGAAGAAACTCGCGGGCTGACCGCGCGGCGTGGGCTTCCCCGTTGGACTATATTGATGCGTGATCGCATCGACATCATTTCAACCGGGGACGTCATGGATACGAATTGCGCTTCGGCAGCACCCATCCTGTTGCACGACGTGCGTGACGGCGTCGTCACGCTGCGGCTGAACCGTCCGCAGCAGTTCAACGCGTTGTCCGAGGAACTGCTCGCGCGCCTGCAGGCGGCATTCGATTCGATCGCCGCCGACCCGCAGGCGCGCTGCGTGGTGCTGGCCGCCGAGGGCCGCGCGTTCTGCGCGGGCCACGACCTGCGGCAGATGCGCGGTAAGCCCGAACTCGATTACTACCGTGCGCTGTTCGCGCAATGCAGCCGAGTGATGCTCGCGATGCGCGCGTTGCCGGTGCCGGTGATCGCGCGCGTGCAGGGGATCGCGACGGCGGCCGGCTGCCAGCTGGTTGCCGCATGCGATCTCGCGATCGCGGCCGATACCGCGCGTTTCGCGGTGTCGGGGATCAACGTCGGGCTGTTCTGTTCGACGCCGGCCGTCGCGCTGAGCCGCAACGTGAGCGCCAAGCGCGCGTTCGACATGCTGGTCACCGGCCGCTTCGTCGACGCGGCGACGGCCGCCGCGTGGGGGCTCGTCAACGAGGCCGTGCCGGAGGATGCGCTCGACGCGGCCGTCGCGCGCAAGGTCGCGGAGATCGTCGCGAAGAGCCCGGCGGCGGTACGCTACGGCAAGCAGATGTTCTACCGGCAGCGCGAGCTGCCGCTCGACGATGCATACGCGTATGCGGGCGACGTGATGGCCCGCAACATGATGGAAGAAGATGCGGGCGAGGGAATCGACGCGTTCCTGGAGAAGCGCGAGCCGATCTGGCGTTCGTAGCGGGCAGGGGAGCGGCGCGGTGCGGGGCCAGCGTTGCCTTCGCCGATGCGCGGCGCCTCTACGCGGCGGCTGCGCGCACGCGCCGCGTGCAATGCGGCCCGCAACCGTATGCGGCGCGCTGACGGCACCTGCAACGCGCCGCCGCCGCGCTCGTCAACGTCCGTAGCTGCCGGTGCGCAGCGCCGGCTCCGCTGCCGACGCGCCGGGCGGCACGACCACCACCGGCACCCGGCGTGCGAGTGCGCACATCAGCTCGTAGCCGATCGTGCCGCTCGCTTCCGCGACGTCGTCCACCTTCACCTGATCGCCCCACAGCTCGACGCTCGAGCCGATGCCGGCGTTCGGGCACGGCGTCAGATCGACGGTCAGCATGTCCATCGATACGCGGCCGATCACGCGCGTCATCACGCCGTCGACGGCGATCGGCGTGCCGGTCGGGGCGTGGCGCGGATAGCCGTCCGCATAGCCGCATGCGACGACGCCGATCCGCATCGGCTGCTCGGCCGTGAAGCGGCGGCCGTAGCCGACCGTTTCCTGCGGCGCGAGCGTCTGTACGCCGATGATCTTGCTGGTGAGCGTCATCGCCGCCATCAGCGGCGTATCGGCGATGTGCCGCGACGCGCCGGTCGGCGATGCGCCGTACAGGATCGTGCCGGGCCGCACCCAGTCGCGGTGCGCCTGCGGATGCCACAGCACGGCGGCCGAATTCGACGTCGAACGCTCGCCCGGGATCCCGGCCGTGGCTGCATCGAACTGGTCGAGCTGCCAGGCGACTTCGCCTTCGTCGGCGTTCGCGAAGTGCATCATCAGCGTGATGTTGCCGATCGACGGTGCGGCCGCCGCGCGTTCCCACGCGGCGCGGAACAGGTGCGGACGGTAGCCGAGCCGGTTCATCCCCGAGTTCATCTTCAGCTGGATGTCGATCGGTCGTTGCGGCTGCGCGGCGATCAGCAGATCGAGCTGCTCGTCGCAGTGCACGGCCACCGTGAGCCGGTGGCGGTCGGCGAGTTCGACGTCGACCGGCTCGAAGATCCCTTCGAGCAGCAGCACCGGCTTGTCCCAGCCGAGCTCGCGCACGCGCACGGCTTCGTCGAGATCGAGCAGCGCGATGCCGTCGGCGGCCGCGAGGCCCGGATAGATCCGCTCGATCCCGTGACCATATGCATTGGCCTTGATCACGGCCCACACGCGTGAGTGCGCGGCGGTGCGGCGGATGAAGTCGAGGTTGTGGCGGACGGCGTCGGGACGGATATGGGCGACGATGGGACGGGGCATGGTCGGTTCGGATCGAAGGTCGTTCGGCGCGCGCACGACGGTGCAGCGCGGGTCGGCATGGTGGCGTGGCGACGTGCCAAGCCAGTTTCGATCGCTATCTTATTTATGTTGGACCAGTTTTAATTAACGTATTTAGCGTCGATTTGGTGGAATATTCGATCTCGCAAGCGGGTCGTCGCGAGTTCGCGCAGCCGGCCTTGCCGAGTCCGCCGTCTAGAAAACCGGTGCGCGAACGGCATGTCGCGATGCTAAGCTCTGCGAAACCGTGTCATTGATCGATGTAATCATAAAGGAGGAGACTTTGATGACGACGTCCCAGCTGTGCCTGTTCATCGTGGCGCTGTTGCCGTTCCCCATGACGTTTCTCGCGAAGGCCCGCAAGGGCTACGACAACCATGCGCCGCGCGCGTATCTCGCGCGGCTCGAAGGCTGGCGCGCGCGGGCGCAGGCCGCGCACCAGAACGCGTGGGAAGCGCTCGCGCTGTTTACGGCCGGGCTCGTCGTCGCGTGGCACAACGGCGCGAATGCGCATCACGTCGACCAGCTCGCGATCGCGTTCGTCGCGATCCGCATCGTGTATGCGCTGATGTACGTGCTGGACTGGGCGGCGCTGCGCTCGCTCGTGTGGTTCGCCGGGATGGCCTGCGTCGTCGCGCTGTTCTTCGCCGCGCCGTGACGACGATGAGGTAACGAGCCGGCGATGCCCGCGCCGCGCGCGTGAGCGTCATGGGATGCGTTGTGGATGCGGGCGCTACGGCCTTCGCGCGCTTGAGCGGCGGCGCGCCGGCTTCGCTGGGCACGAACGCGGTCGACGGCGACCGGCGCGCGCCGGCCCAGCGTGAGAGGGGATGCTTCGCACCAAGCGTCCGGCCCCGCTGCCCGCGGCAGCGTCCCTCGCTCGCTCCTTCCGCGGGATGCGCAGTCGTCCACTCCATTCCCGGATCGCCACGGCAACACACGAGTTCGCCGCAACGGCGCTCGCCCACATCGCCTCGTCGGCACTTTCGCACTTCCACGCTCCGCAACGGCGCGCCATTGCCACCGACCGACCGGTCGCTCCCGCCCCGCACCCCTGACGCCCCTTTCCTCAGATCAAACCCGCTTGCCCCGGCTCGGGTTTGTCTCGATACATTTTTCCGTTGCGCGTTTTTTTGTTGTCGTAGTATCCACACTGACAACACATGTTGCTCTAATGTATAATTCAACATCGCATGTTGCGGTGCGGCTTGATGTCGTCGTTCCCCGGCCAGCCGGCCGGTTACCTCGCTCAACCATGCGAAGAAAAGTCATGAGTCGCCGTTCCTTCCTGAAAGCCGTGCGGTCGCTGCCGCGCTCGGCGCCAGCATCGCCCGCGCGGACACCAAGACGCTCGTCGTCGGTACCGATACGTCGTTCATGCCGTTCGAGTTCAAGCAGGGCGACAAGTACGTCGGCTTCGATCTCGACCTGTGGGCCGAGATCGCGAAGGACCCGGGCTGGAAGTACACGATCCAGCCGATGGATTTCGCGGGCCTGACTCCGGCGCTGCAGACGCAGAACATCGACGTCGCGCTGTCGGGGATGACCATCAAGGAGGAGCGCAAGAAGGCGATCGACTTCTCCGCGCCGTACTACGACAGCGGGCTCGCGGCGATGGTGCAGACCGGCAATACGTCGATCAAGTCGATCGACGACCTGAACGGCAAGGTGATCGCCGCGAAAAGGGGCACTGCGACGATCGACTGGATCGAGGCACACCTGAAGCCGAAGGAAATCCGCCAGTTCCCGAACATCGACCAGGCGTACCTCGCGCTCGAGGCAGGCCGCGTCGACGCGGCGATGCGCGACACGCCGAACGTGCTGTTCTTCGTGAACAACGAAGGCAAGGGCAAGGTGAAGGTCGCGGGCCAGCCCGTCAGCGGCGACCAGTACGGGATCGGCTTCCCGAAGGTCAACGCGTCGCTCGTGAAGATCAAGGCCGACGGCCGCTACGCGCTGATCTACAAGAGGTGGTTCGGCGCCGAGCCGCCGAAGATGTGGGCGTGACGCCACACGATGGCGCGGCCGGGCGGCCGCGCCGGTCTTGAATCGAACGGGGAGCGACACGTGAATTTCGATTGGTCGGCGATCTGGGCAGCGCTGCCGGACCTGATGGACGGGGTCCGGTTGACGGTGTTCATCGCACTGGTGGGGCTGGTGGGCGGTTTCGTCGTCGGGATGATCGCGGGCATGTTCCGCGCATACGGACCGAAGGCGATGAACATGCTCGCCCAGATTGATATTGAACTGATCCGCGGCACGCCGATCGTCGTACAGGTGATGTTCCTGTACTTCGCGTTGCCGCTGCTCGCGCATATCCGCATCGACGGCCTGATGGCCGCGATCACGGTGAATTCGGGCGCGTATCTCGCGGAAGTGGTGCGAGGCGCGCTGCTGTCGATCCCGAAGGGGTTGACCGAAGCGGGGCTCGCGGTGGCCGTCATCTATCTGATACTGACCGGCGTGATGACGCTGACGCTTCGGCTCGTCGAAAAGCGGATGAAAATCTTATGAGCATGATCGAATTCCAGAACGTGTCGAAGAGCTTCGGCCACGTGCCGGTGCTGAAGAACATCGACCTGAAGATCGACGCGGGCGAGGTGGTCGTCGTGGTCGGCCCGTCGGGCTCCGGCAAGTCGACGGTGCTGCGCTGTATCAACGCGCTCGAGAAGATCACCGGCGGCGAGCTGCTGCTCGACGGCCAGAGCGTGCGCGGCAACGCGACGACGATCCGCGACATCCGGCTCGAAGGTGGCATGGTGTTCCAGCAGTTCAACCTGTTTCCGCAAATGACCGCGCTCGAGAACGTGATGTTCGGGCCGATCCAGGTGCGCGGCGCATCGCGCGCGAATCACTATCCGTCGGAGCTGTCGGGCGGCCAGCAGCAGCGCGTCGCGATCGCGCGGGCGCTGGCGATCCGGCCGCGGCAGCGGCTGATGCTGTTCGACGAGCCGACGTCCGTGCTCGATCCGGAATTGCGCCATGAAGTGCTGAAGGCGATGCAGGATCTCGCGACCGAAGGGATGACGATGATCGTCGTCACGCACGAGATCGTCCGGCGACCGTCGGCGGCGCGTCGATGCGCTGCTGCCGGGCATCGACGTGCCTGACGAAGCCGCGCTGCTGCGTGTGCTCGGCGACCGCGCGCCGGAAGGGCTGCCGATCTATCGCGACGATCCGGCCGACCCGGACGACGAAAACACGCTGGCGACCGCGGTGTTCGAGATCCGCGACACCGCGATCGACTTCACGATCCATCAACACGGCACGCAGTGCTTCGCGACGCGCATCGTGCCGTCCGGGCACGCGCCCCGCGCGTCCTGATCCATGAGGCAACGCATGACGACCGTTTTTCATCGCGCTCCGCGCGCCACCTTGCCCGTCGCCGTCGCAGGCGACGGCATCGAGATCATCGATTCGACCGGCAAACGCTATATCGACGCGTGCGGCGGCGCGGCCGTGTCGTGTCTCGGCCACAGCAACCAGCGCGTGATCGACGCGATCAAGCGAAAGGTGCAGCAGCTGCCGTACGCGCATACGTCGTTCTTCACGACCGACGTGGCCGAGGAGCTGGCCGACCGGCTCGTCGAGGCCGCACCGGCAGGGCTCGAGCACGTGTATTTCGTGTCGGGCGGCTCCGAGGCGATCGAGGCCGCGCTGAAGCTCGCGCGCCAGTATTTCGTCGAGAAGGGCGAGCCGCAGCGCCGCCACTTCATCGCGCGCCGCCAGAGCTATCACGGCAACACGCTCGGCGCGCTCGCGATCGGCGGCAACGCATGGCGGCGCGAGCCGTTCCTGCCGCTGTTGATCGAGGCGCATCACGTGAGCCCGTGCTATGCGTATCGCGACCAGGCGGCGGGCGAGACCGACGAAGCGTATGCGCAGCGCCTCGCCGACGAGCTCGAGCAGAAGATCGTCGCACTCGGCGCGGAGAACGTCGCGGCGTTCGTTGCCGAAACGGTGGTCGGCGCGACCGCCGGCGCGGTGCCGCCGGTACGCACTTACCTGAAGAAGATTCGCGCGGTCTGCGACAAGTACGGCGTGCTGCTGATCCTCGACGAAATCATGTCGGGGATGGGCCGCACCGGCTACCTGTTCGCGTGCGACGAAGACGATGTCGCGCCCGACCTGCTGACGATCGCGAAAGGGCTCGGCGCCGGCTACCAGCCGATCGGCGCGACGCTGGTGAGCGATCGCATCTATCGGACGATCGTCGACGGCTCCGGCTTCTTCCAGCACGGTCACACGTATCTCGGCCATGCCACCGCGTGCGCGGCCGCGCTCGAAGTGCAGCGCGTGATTGCCGACGAGAAGCTGCTCGACAACGTGAAGGCGCGCGGCGAGCAGCTGCGCGCGTCGCTGCGCGAGCACTACGCTGCGCATCCGCACGTCGGCGACGTGCGCGGGCGCGGGCTGTTCGTCGGCGTCGAGCTGGTGCGCGATCGAGACAGCAAGGCACCGTTCGATCCCAAGCTGAAGCTGCATGCGGCGGTCAAGCGCGAGGCGATGCAGCGCGGGCTGATGGTGTATCCGATGGGCGGTACGATCGATGGCGTGCACGGCGATCACATTCTCGTCGCGCCGCCGTTCATCTGCACCGCGCAGCAGATCGACACGATCGTCGAACGGCTGTCCGGCGCGATCGGTGCGGCGCTGGCATCGGCCGGCGCGTGAATCCCGAACCCCTGGAGAGGTTGCGATGACAGACAGATTGCCTCCGTTCGATCCGGCATCGGCGAGCGACGAGCAGAAGGCCGTGCTGGCCGAAATCCTCGGCGGCCCGCGCGGCAACCTGAACGGCCCGTTCGTCGGCTGGATCGCGAGCCCCGAGCTGGCGCAGCATGCGCAGCGGCTCGGCGCGTTCTGCCGCTATCGCACCGGCTTGCCGCTGCGGCTGTCGGAGCTGGCGATCCTTGTGACCGCCGCGCGCTGGCGCTCGCAAGCCGAGTGGCACATCCATCATCCGATCGCGCTCGAAGCCGGCGTGCCGGCCGCAACGGCCGACGCGATCCGGCGCGGCGTGAAGCCGGCGTTCGAATCGGACGACGATGCGCTGATCCATGCGTTCGCGACCGAGCTCTACGACACGCAGCGCGTGAGCGACGCGACGTTCGCGCGCGCACGCGCGCGCTTCGGCCACGAGACGGTCGTCAATCTGGTCGCGCTGCTCGGCTATTACGCCCTGGTCGCGATGACGCTCAACACGTTCGGTATGCGCGCAGACGGACAAACTGATTTGCCGTTTTCGGAATAATCGCCGCGTGCGCCGGTGCGGCCGGCATCGCGTGCATGCGTTGCGATGGCGCCGAAAAGCCCGTCGGCACGGGCTTTTCGGCGATGTGAGAGCGGGCGGCCGGCATCGTGGTCGCGCGTGGATTGCGCGCGTCGTTTCGCGTGCGCTTCAGTGCATGAATTTTTCCCCTTCCCTAAAATTTCTGCAAAGAACTTACGGGGGAAATATCGATGCGCTGGGTCCTGTTGATCGTGTTCATTGCGTGTGTGGTCCACACGCATCGGCGCGGCAAGGTTCGGCATCGGTTGTTCAGGCAACTATCCGATCACTCGACCTTCACCGCGCCGCTGAACTGCTTTTCGTATGCGTTCTCGTCGGTGCCGACCACGCCGTTCATCGAGATCGGCCACTTTCCTGAACTCGCGGTGCTGCAGCGCGAATGGCACACCTTCCGCGACGAAGCGCTCGCGCTGCGCGATTCGAGCCGGATCAAGGCGTCGGCCGAGTACAACGACATCGGCTTCAATTCGTTCTTTCGCAACGGCTGGAAACGCTTCTACCTGAAGTGGTACGACGCGCCGCATCCGTCCGCGCAGGCGTTGTGTCCGCGCACGGTCGAGATCCTGTCGCGGATTCCGTCGATCAAGGCCGCGATGTTCGCGCAGTTGCCGCCGGGCGGGAAGCTCGGCCTGCATCGCGATCCGTATGCGGGGTCGCTGCGCTACCACCTCGGGCTCGACACGCCGAACGACGCGGCGTGCCGGATCGTCGTCGACGGCGAGTCGTATGCATGGCGCGACGGCGAGGCCGTGATGTTCGACGAAACTTATCTGCATTGGGCCGAGAACCGCACCGAGCACGATCGCGTGATCCTGTTCTGCGACATCGACCGGCCGATGAAATACCGCTGGGCGCAGCGCGTCAACGACGCGTTCGGGCAGCTGCTGATGCGCGCGGCGGCGTCGCCGAACGAAACCGGCGACCGCACGGGCGGCCTCAATCACGCGTTCAAGTATCTGTATGCGATTCGGCGCGTGGGCAAGCGGTTGAAGGCGTGGAACCGGACCGTGTACTACATCGTGAAGTGGGCGCTGTTCGGCGGGATCGCGGTCGCGATATTCTGGGTCTGATCGCATGACGGGCGGCAGCGGGGCGGTTCGGGCGGGCTGACGATCGCGAGGCTGCGCTGCATGGTGGGCCGGCTGCGCGTCAATGCAACCAAATGTATTCGCACGGGATCGCGCGTCGACGCGCGGGTATCATGGCTTGTTCACGTCGACACGATCGGTGAGCAAGCATGACGAGTACCCGAAAGACATTGTGGATCGCCGGTGGGCTGCTGGTCGCGGCCGCGGGCGCCGGCTACGTAATGCTGCTGCGTGCGGACCACCGCGCGATCGCAGAGGCCGGCATTGCCGAGTCGGTCGCACCTGCTGCAGCCGCGCCCGCGGGCAACGATCACGCCGTGCGGGGCACGATCGCGCCTCCCGTGCCGGCTGCCGTAACAGCACCGAAACAGGCGGCCGCCGCGCTGCCTCCCCCCGCACTCACACCCGCGCCGGCCACAACTGCGCCCCTCGCTGCCGCGCCTGCGCTGGCCCCCGCTGCCGCGGTTCCGGTCGTCAGCGATAAGCCGCAACTGGTGACGAAGCCGGCTGCGGCGCCGCCGAAGGTCAACGTCGTGACGGTGGATGCGCAGGATGCAACCCCATCGGCACCGGCCCCGGCCGCGAAACCCGCTCAGTTGGCTCCGCCTGCACAGGTCACGCAACGCGCACCGCGCAAGCGCGCCGGCCTCGAACGCCGCGCCGCCGCCGCGCCGCCGGCCGCGACGAAATCCGAAACGCCGGAGACGGCCGCGCTCGTCAGGGAGTCGGCAAAGCTCGATCCGTCGTTGCCGGCTCCTTCGATGTCGTCGATCTCCTCGATGCCGGCGAGCACCGGCTCGTACCGGCAGGGAGGTGCCTCGTCCGGCGCGAATCCGGTGGCGGCCGCACTGACCGAGCAACTGGTCAGGCAGTCCAGCAGTTTCAGTTCGACGCCCATTCCAACGAGAAAAGCCGGCGAATAGTGAATTTGTGGAATGCGATCGTCAGCTAGCGATTAGCTTCACATGTCCTTCGAATGCACGGGCCGAACGATGCACCGCGCTGGATCTGGCGAAGTCTGCTAGCTGGCTGACAAAGCATCCTTGGGCGAGTAAGGTACACGTACGATCTCGAAACTGTATATGGATGGTAAAGGCAGTACCGGTTCAGATCGATGCTATTCCCTGAGAAGCGGGTGTTCGTGGTGACGATGCTGCATCGACTGGTACACCAAAAAAATTAAGATAGTAGCCCGTCACGTTATCCAAATAATATTCGCTGTCGCGCCGCGCACAGAGAATGTGTATGCTATTCTTGGTGCACATGTGCCCCACCTACTTGCTGCACCATGAATGATGTATCAGATAACAACGCCGAGTTGCGAACACTGATCGAGCGAACAGGGTTGACGCAAGTCGAAGCCTTGAGGATTGTCAACTATGGCCAAGCATTTCCGATAGCGTTGTCGACTTGGAAAGCATATTTGGCATCGCCAAAAAGTACAAGGCGCCGTCAGTGTCCCGAGAGAGTGATTGAACACGCGAGAAGAACACTTGGCCAGATGGAGTCTAGGCTTCCCGGTGTGGAAAGTGATCATTTTCCGATAGAAAATGCTTAGATGAAGGCATAAGAGGTAAGAAATGCAAATCGAATCGATTGAGATAAAGAATTTCAGGCTATTTAAAGATACAAAAATTTCTCGCATCCCTCGTCTGTGTGTGCTTGTGGGAGCAAATGGAACAGGGAAATCTACATTATTTGATGTTTTTTCCTTCCTTAAAGATGCACTTGCGATGAACGTCGCAAAAGCAGTGACGAAGCGTGGCGGTTATCGTGAATTGGCGAGTCGGGGAGGCGAAAAGGAACCGATCGAACTAACATTGCAATTTCGATTGGAGATCACTGGCCACGAACGACTGGTTACTTATGTCTTGAAGATTGAGCCCGACAAAACAGGGCGTGCTGTCGTGGCACGTGAGATTTTGCGTTATAAGCGAGGAAGCTACGGGGCTCCATTTAGATTTCTTGACTTTTCGTATGGTCGAGGTTATGCGATTACAAACGAAGAGGACTTCTCTAAAGCGGATGAGGCGCTAAATCGAGAGGAGCAAGAGCTTGATGCACCCGATATTCTGGCAATCAAAGGATTGGGACAGTTTGAGAGATTTAAGGCCGCTAGTGCGTTTAGATTAATGATTGAGAATTGGCATATTTCCGATTTTCATGTCTCTGATGCACGTCCGAGTCAAGAGGAAGGGTATGCCGAACATCTCTCAACGCGAGGAGACAATCTGCCGCTCGTTGCAAATTATCTTTTCGAGCATCATCGAGAGTGCTTTGATAAGGTCTTGGCTGCGATGAAACATAGAGTGCCCGGAGTCGCCGTGGTTGAAGCAAAGCCCACGGAGGATGGGCGGCTTGTGCTTCGCTTTCAGGACGGAAGCTTCAAGGATCCATTCATCGCACGTTATGTGTCGGACGGAACAATCAAAATGTTTGCATATTTGATTCTTCTGAACGATCCTAAACCCTATCCATTGCTGGCGGTGGAGGAACCGGAAAATCAATTGTATCCGGAGTTGTTGCCGGAACTGGCTGAGGAGTTCCGAGACTATGCTCAGCGCGGTGGGCAGGTCTTCATATCAACGCATTCCCCTGATTTTTTGAATGCTCTGTCACTTGATGAAATATATTGTTTGCGCAAAGTTGATGGTTTTACATCAATTTCTAGAGCAGATGATTCTGAGAATTTGCGTTCTCTGTTTGAAGCGGGCGATCTTCCCGGGTATCTCTGGAAGCAAGGTCTTTTTGAGGGCGTAAACCGGTGAAAGGATGTATTGTCTTTCTGCTAGAAGAGCCGTCAATGAAGATTCTGTTGGACGATTTGATGCCTCGTATATTCCCAGGTTTGAGGGTGCAAGAGCATTTTCAATGTATTCCTCATGAAGGGAAGACGGATCTTGATAGAAGCATTCCGAGAAAGCTCAAAGCGTGGCGGGAGCCGAACGTTCGCTTTGTTGTTGTGAGGGATAATGATTCTGCTAATTGCATAACTTTAAAAAAGAGAATTAAAAAATTATGCCAAGAAGCTGGGCGCCCGGATACTCTGATTCGCCTGGTATGTCAAGAGCTTGAGGGGTGGTATGTTGGGGACTTGCATGCTTTGGAGGCTGCATTTCCTGAATATCGAATAAATACTCCTGCATTGAGGAAGAAATTCTCGGATCCGGATTCCTGGCAAAAACCTTCGGTTGAGTTGAGGCGCTTACTTCCATCATTTCAAAAACTGTCTGGTGCGCGCTCGATGGCGCTTACTTTGCGAAGAGATGGAAATAATTCAAAAAGCTTCTGCGTATTTCTTGATGGAATTCATGAAATTGTGCGTGAAATGGGTTATGTGTATAAAGCGGAGCGCGATATTTAATTTGTTTGTATGTGGCTCAGAATAAAAGCGCCCCGCACGCCGACCAAAGCATGCGGGGCCAAGAGAGACAAACGTTGGTGTCGTCGGGCTGACCTCGGTCAGGCGGCGAGCGCTTCTTTGGCCTGGGGCTGAGCGGTTGCCCCAGACGTCGCGTCCTGCCGGATCAGGTGATCGAACGCGCCGAGCGATGCCTTCGCACCTTCGCCGACTGCGATCACGATCTGCTTGAACGGAACCGTCGTCACGTCGCCGGCGGCGAACACGCCGGGCACCGACGTCCCCCCGCGGGCGTCGACGACGATCTCGCCGTGCTTCGACAGCTCGACCGTCCCTTTCAGCCATTCGGTGTTCGGCACGAGGCCGATCTGCACGAACACGCCTTCGAGCGCGATACGTTTCGTTTCGCCCGACTGCAGATCCTTGTAGACGAGCGTGTTCAGCTTGTTGCCGTCGCCGGTCAGCTCGGTCGTCTGCGCTTGCGTGACGATCGTGACGTTCGGCAGGCTGCGCAGCTTGCGCTGCAGCACCTCGTCGGCGCGCAGTTGTGCGCCGTATTCGAGCAGCGTGACTTCCTTCACGATGCCGGCGAGGTCGATCGCCGCCTCGACGCCGGAGTTGCCGCCGCCGACCACCGCGACACGCTTGCCCTTGAACAGCGGGCCGTCGCAGTGCGGGCAGTAGGCGACGCCGCGGTTGCGGTACTCGCGCTCGCCCGGCACGTTGATTTCGCGCCAGCGCGCACCGGTCGCGAGAACGATCGTCTTCGCCTTCAGCACGGCGCCGTTCGCGAGGCGGATCTGATGCACGTCGCCGGGGATCAGCGCCTCGGCGCGCTGCACGTCCATGATGTCGACGTCGTACTGCTTCACGTGCTGCTCGAGTGCGGCCGCGAACTTCGGCCCTTCGGTTTCCTGCACCGACACGAAGTTTTCGATTGCCATCGTGTCGAGCACCTGGCCGCCGAAGCGCTCGGCGACGACGCCCGTCGCGATGCCCTTGCGCGCCGAGTAGATCGCCGCGGCCGCGCCGGCCGGGCCGCCGCCGACGATCAGCGTATCGAACACCGGCTTGTTTTCGAGCGACTTGGCGGCGCGTGCGCTCGCGCCGGTGTCGAGCTTCGCGAGGATTTCCTTCACGCTGCTGCGGCCCTGGCCGAACGTTGCGCCGTTCAGGAACATCGTCGGGACGGCCATGATCTGGCGTGCGTCGACTTCATCCTGGAACAGCGCGCCGTCGATCGCGACGTGGCGGATGCGCGGGTTGATCAGTGCCATCACGTTCAGCGCCTGCACGACTTCCGGGCAGTTCTGGCATGACAGCGAGAAATACGTTTCGAACGCGAAGTCGCCGTCGAGCGCGCGAATCTGTTCGATCACGTCGTCGTCGAGCTTGATCGGATGGCCGCCGGTCTGCAGCAGCGCGAGGACGAGCGACGTGAATTCGTGGCCCATCGGAATGCCGGCGAAGCGGATGCCGGCCGGCTTGCCGGGTTCGCCGATCGAGAACGACGGCTTGCGCTCGGCATCGTCGCGGCGCTCGATGACGGTCACGCGCGACGTCAGCGACGCAATCTCGTTCAGCAGCGCAAGCAGTTCCTGAGATTTCGCACCGTCGTCGAGCGAGGCGACGAGTTCGATCGGGCGGGTGATCTTTTCGAGGTACGCTTTCAGTTGATTCTTGAGATTGGCGTCGAGCATGGCGTTCTGAATTCCGTATTGATGTGGCTGCTCGGGCACGGGGTGCCGGAGGAGGGCGGGCGGCGAGGGCCGGCCCGCGGTGGCGTGGCGCGCGCCGTGCGGCGCGCGCGGGGCGATCGTCAGATCTTGCCGATCAGGTCCAGCGACGGGGTCAGCGTTTCCGCGCCCGGCGTCCACTTTGCCGGGCACACTTCGCCCGGATGTGCGGCGATGTATTGTGCGGCCTGCACCTTGCGCAGCAGTTCGCCGGCGTCGCGGCCGATGCCGTTGTCATGGATTTCGCACAGCTTGATCTCGCCTTCCGGGTTGATCACGAACGTGCCGCGCAGCGCCATCCCTTCTTCCTCGATCAGCACGTCGAAGTTGCGCGACAGCGTGAGCGTCGGGTCGCCGATCATCGGGTACTTGATCTTGCCGATCGTCTCCGACGTGTCGTGCCATGCTTTGTGCGTGAAGTGCGTATCGGTCGACACGCCGTAGATTTCGACACCCAGTTTCTGGAATTCGGCGTAGCGGTCGGCCAGATCGCCCAGTTCGGTCGGGCACACGAACGTGAAGTCGGCCGGGTAGAACACGACGACGGACCACTTGCCCTTGAAGTTCTCTTCGGTCACGGGCACGAAATCGCCGTTGTGGTATGCGGTTGCCTTGAACGGTTTGATTTGGGTGTTGATGATCGGCATCTTGAGCGTTCCTTTGCGGTGGTGTTGATGAAGTGTGCTCAGTATCCGGGTTCACCCTTGCCTTGTGAAATTGCTTGTTTTAATCCGCTGCATCGGGAATTTCTATCTGGTTGCGGCGCGGCTCTGAACGAGTATGGGCGGGGCTTTGGATCCGTGAGGCGGAGCGAGGCTGGGCGGAGCGGCATTGCGTGCGGCGCGTGCGCCGTGGCCGAACGCGAGGAAGCTCGATGCATCGCCTGGGGCGCTGCGATCGGTCGATGGTCGCTGGGCACGAGGCCGTTGCGATATCGGCACCGCGGCCACGTGATGTACGGAAATGCCGAGTGCTTCGCATGTGCCGTTGCTCGGTGGCGCGGTTGCGCGATGCGGCGGTCAGTTCGTGCGTGTTGTGAGTGTCGTGCGTGTCGGGGCGTCGTCGAGCGCATGAAGCGTATCGAGTACGTCGAACGTCGGCACGCATGGACCGGCGTGCGACGCTTGGCCTATACGGTCGCGCGGCTGCCGTCAGGCGGCAGCGACTGGCAGGGCAGGACGGGGCAGACATTCGCCCCGCGGCCGCCTGCGCTACAACTGATAGGGCGCCCGGATGCCCGGCTCGGTGACGGGAAAATCCTTCGTGTTGCGCGATACGAGCAGCAGGCCGTTCACTTGCGCGGAAGCCCACACGATCGCATCGGGCAACCGAATGCGGCGCGCCTGGCGAATCGCGACCGCGCGATTCGCCACCGCGCCGTCGAGCGGAATGATGTCGAACGACGACAGCCACGTGCGGATCGCAGCGTCGTCGCTTGCCGTTGCGCCGACCAGGACTTCCATCCAGGTCACCACGCTGATCGCGCGCGACTCGTAGCGGGCGAGTTCCTCGCGCGCGGCTTCCACGCCGCCGAGATAGTCGATCAGGATGTTGGTGTCGAAGAGGGCATTCACCATTCCGCGCGCAACGCCTGTTGATACGCGAGCCCGTCGAGCGCGCGCGTTTTCCAGAGACCGAACACGGTGCCGGCATGCGGCGGCCGAAGCCGTGCGGGACGAGCGTCGGCCGCAAGCCGGCGGCTCCGGCATGCGGTGACGTAACGGGTGTCGATGATCGCTTTTACCATTCTGAACGCAGTGCCTCCTGATAGGTGAGCCCGTCGACGGCGCGGTCCTTCCACAGGCCGAACACGATATCGGCATGCGATCGCTTGTGTTGTGCGATATACGCATCGATTGCATCGCGAATGATCGCGGCGCGAGGGCGTTGCTCAGTGTCGACGATGGCGGCCAGCTCGTCGAGCTGGCCATTCGACAGATCGATCAGGATGCGGCTCATGGCATTCTCCGATATATGATATGCGTATCATATATACATCGAGTGACGTCCGCAAGCTGGGGCATCGCCGACGCGCGGCCGCTACGACAACATCTGCGTGTGCTGAAGGCCCCGATGTCGTATGCGCGCCACATCGGCGCGGTGCGCGACGCGGCGCAGGCGTTCGGCTTGTCGCACCTGGACATCGTGTCGGGCGCGGGCCACGACGCGTGCCATGCCGCGCGTGCCGTGCGTCGACGGTCTCGGCCACAACGAGGCCGACGCGATCACGCCGGAATGGTCGACGGCCGGCGCCAACGTGCTGCTGCAAGCGGTGCCGCGAAGCGCCCGTGAGCGCCGCGACTTACTTGCCGGCCTTGCGCCGCGCGACGTACGTCAGGTAAGCGACGATCTGGTCGAGCTCCCGGTCGCTCAGCTGCTCGGGCGGGAACGCCGGCATCACGCGGCCCGGCCAGTCGCGCACCGAGGCCGGATCGCGGATGTAGCGGCGCAGCGCGGCCGGCTGGAAGTAGTCGACCGGATTCATCGGCGTGTTCAGATCGGGGCCGGCCTGGCTGCTGCCGGCGCCGTCGATGCGGTGGCAGGCGAGGCACAGCGTGACGAACAGCCGCTGCCCGGCGCGGGCCGGCGCGTTCGCCGGCAATGCGGGATCGACCGCGAGCGACGGCCAGCGCGCGAGCGGCGACGACTGGATCGTGATGCGCACGATCTGATACGGCCACTGCTCGCCGCGCACCGACGCCGCGTCCGGCCCCGACCACACCAGATAGAACGGGCCGGCGCTGACCGGCTTGCCGGGCAGCTTCGGCCACGGCCGCGCCGGGTCCTCGATCGCGAGCCATGCAACGGCGCCGGCCGGCGCACGACGGCGCACCAGATCGAGCGGCAGCTGAGCGGCGAAACCGTCCGCCGCGCGCGTTTCGAGCACGCCGTCCGCCGGCAGCGGCGCATCGCCGAGCAGCGCTGCGAACGGCACCGCACGGAACGTCATCGGCCGCCCGTACGCGATGTCGTGCGGCACGTGCAGCTCGGTCGCATCGGCGCGCGCGAGCAAGGCGTCGCGCGTCAGCACGCGCGGCGCGCCGCCGGTGTCGAGTTCGAGCGTGGACTGTGCGGATGCGTGCGTGGCGAACGCGCACGCGAGCAGCAACAACAGCGAAAACCACCGGCGCTTCAGCATTCGTTCTCCGTACGAGGGTGTTCCGGCCGCGAGAAAACCGCAGGGGCGCTGGCCGGTGAATGGGATCGGGCGACAGTCTAGCCGGTGCGCGCGGCGTTGGCGACTTCGGAACGCACGGCGTGCGGCGTGCGCACGATATAGCATCGGGCACCGAAACATGCGCGGTGCGGTGCGCTGCCTCCTTCACGGCATCGCGGACATCGCGATACAGTCGGCCGCGCCGACGCTACCGGACCATCGGCATGGACACTGTCGCAGACCGTACGCTTTGCCCATATCCGACGATCGTGGCCAGCCAACTGGCGTCGGCCCGGAATTTCCCGTCATGCCGAATTTCCATCCGGACACGCTGCTGGGCGGCGTCTCAACGCTCGAGCGCATCGTTCGCGAAGGCGTCTATCGCTCGCAATTCGAAACCGTGACGAGCAACGAGCGCTGAACGCGCAGCCACGATGTGCGCGCGGGCGCTCGCCGCACCTTGATGGTCAGCGGCGCGCACACTGCGCGTCCGCGTTCGGCAATGGCGTCTCGCGCGCCGTGTCGAAGTCGGCTTCGCGTACGCCGGTCGGTGTCAGCGACACGAAATGCATCGCGGCGGCGCGCGCCGGGAATCCGACGATGCCGGTCGCCCCCCACGGCACCGGCGAGCGCTGCACGCCGCTTACGGTCATGCCGGTCGGCGACAGCGCCAATGTCAGCAGCCGGCCGTCGCGGGTCGGCACGTACGCGTGTGCGCCGTCGATGCCGATCCCCGACTCCCGCACCGACGCCGGCAGACAGTCGAGCGTCGCGACGCGGCGCCCGTCCGGATCGATCAGCATCGCGACGCCGCGCTCGTCGGCCGTCGTCGTCACGACGACGAAGCGGTCGATCGCCGGCACGTAGGCCGACGAGTACACGTAGTACTGGATCGCGTCGCTCAGCGTGCCGAGCTTGTCGAGCTTCGCGGTGACCGGATCGAACATCGCGTATTCGAGCGTCGCGTCGGTGCTGCCGGCGATGTACTTCTGCCAGACCAGCAGCGCGCGGCGCGGCGAGCCCGCGACCAGCGGCCACCATTCGCGGCGATGCGGCGCGACCGGCACGTGGTTCAGCACGCGTCCTTGGGCATCGTAGGTTTTCACATAGACGCCGTTGCCGGTGCCGAGGTTGTCGACGCCGCCGCCGTCGATCCAATCGGTGGAATAGAACACGACGAAGCGTTCGCCGACCGCGGCGACATGGCCCGAATGTCCGCCCGACTCGACGTCGTTCGGATAGGGCTTGACCGGTTTCAGGTCGCGCCGATAGATGCCGTATCGCTGGCTGACCACCTGCGGCGTATTCCAGCCGTCCTCGAACGTGACGAAGATGTCGCCGCGCGGGTTCTGCGCGATCGACACGGGCTCCTGCGCCTCCGGCCGGCTGATGAACGTATGGACGCGCAGCATGCGCGGCTTGCCGGGAAGCCATTCGCCGACGTACACGTCGTGCGGCCAGTTGCCGCTGCGCAGTGCGCCGCGCGGCGCGATGCCCGAGCTGCTGAAGAACACCCAGCGTCGCCCGCCGCCGGCGTCGGCTACGCCGATCCCGTGCATGAAGCGCCGCGGGTCGCCGTCGTCCTGCGGCGCGGCGCGTTCCTGCACGGTGACGGTATGCATGGCCGAGGTACCAGCGCACGCGAGCGACGGGACCACGGCAGCCCAGCAGACGCCGCACAGCGCCGCCCCGAGCCGCGCGCGAGCGCCGCGCCGGCCCGCATGCGCGACGACGGCCAGCCGCCCCATCATTCGACGGTCACCGATTTCGCGAGATTGCGCGGCTTGTCGACGTCGGCGCCGCGCGCGCAGCCGACGTGGTACGCGAGCAGCTGCAGCGCGATCACGTTGACGATCGGCGACAGCGCATCGCCCGATTCGCGCACGCGGATCACGTGCGTGTCGCGGTCGGCGTCGATCCCCAGATGCTGGCCGGCGAGCACGTACAACCGGCCGCCGCGTGCGCGCACCTCCGCCATGTTCGATTTCAGCTTCTGGAACAGGCGGTCGTCCGGCGCGATCGTGACGACCGGCATCGCACTCGTCACCAGGGCGAGCGGCCCGTGCTTCAGCTCGCCGGCCGGATAGCCTTCAGCGTGGACGTACGACACCTCCTTCAGCTTCAGCGCGCCTTCGAGCGCGATCGGATAGTGCATGCCGCGCCCGAGGAACAGCGCGTGGTCGGCGCGCGCGAACTTCGCGGCCCAGCCCATGATCTGCGTTTCGAGCGCGAGCGCGTGGCCGATGCGCGCCGGCAGCGCGCGCAGCCCGTTCAGGTGCAGCACGACCTGCGCGTCGTCGAGCCGGCCGCGTTGCCGCGCGAGCGTCAGCGTCAGCAGGAACAGCGCGACGAGTTGCGTCGTGAACGCCTTGGTCGACGCGACGCCGAGCTCGATGCCCGCGCGCGTCAGGAAGCAGAGCGGGGCGGTGCGCGCGATCGAGCTGGTCGCGACGTTGCAGATCGCCATCGACAGATGCTGGCCCATCGCGCGTGCATACTCGATCGCGCCGATCGTGTCTGCCGTTTCGCCCGACTGCGAAATGCCCACGACCAGCGTGTGCGGATCGGGCACGGTCTCGCGATAACGGTACTCGCTGGCGATCTCGACCTGCGCGCGGATGCCCGCGATGCCCTCCAGCCAGTACTTCGCGGTGAGGCCCGCGTAGTAGCTCGTGCCGCAGCCGAGCAGCAGCACGCTGCGCGTTTTCGACAGCAGCGCGCGCGCGGTTTCGTCGTCGCCGAACAGCGCGGGCGACACGGTGTCGACGCCGTCGAGCGTGGCGGCGATCGCCTTCGGCTGCTCGAAGATCTCCTTCTGCATGAAGTGACGATACGGTCCGAGCGCCGCGTCGTGGTCGCGCGCCCGGACCACGCACAGCGGACGCTGCGCGTCGCTGCCGATCGAATCGACCACGGCGATGCGCTCGGGCGTGATCAGCGCGACGTCGCCGTCTTCGAGGTAGACGAAGCGGTCGGTCAGCTCGCCGAGCGCCGCGCAGTCGGACGCCAGATAGTTCTGGTCCGCGCCGATGCCGATCACGAGCGGCGAGCCGGCGCGCGCGGCCACCAGCCGCTGCGGCTCGCAGGCGCTCAGCACCGCGATCGCATAGGCGCCGTGCAGCCGCTTGACCGCGCGCCTCACCGCGTCGAGCAGATCGTCGCGATACACGCTGTGGATCAGATGCGCGATCACCTCGGTGTCGGTCTCGCCGCGGAACATGTAGCCGCGCTGCCGAAGCTCGGCGCGCAGCGTGTCGTGGTTCTCGATGATGCCGTTGTGTACGACCGCGATCGTGTCGCCCGACATGATCGGGTGCGCGTTCATTTCCGACGGCGCGCCATGCGTCGCCCA
Organism: Burkholderia sp. WP42; assembly: GCF_000745665.1. Classification (NCBI taxonomy): domain Bacteria; kingdom Pseudomonadati; phylum Pseudomonadota; class Betaproteobacteria; order Burkholderiales; family Burkholderiaceae; genus Burkholderia; species Burkholderia sp. WP42. The sequence continues at coordinate 87,657 of NZ_JQJT01000020.1, forward strand.
GCGCGTGTGCGCGATGCCGGTCTGCCCTTCGAGGCCGAGCGTCAGCACGCGGTCCTGCAGGTCGGCCACGCGCCGCAGCGTGCGTTCGCTGCGCAGGCGGCCGTCGCGCAGCACGGCGATGCCGCACGAATCGTAGCCGCGATACTCGAGCCGGCTCAGCGCCTTGACCAGTTGCGGCACCTGATTGTTCAGGCCGCTTGCTCCGACGATTCCGCACATGATTCACCTCGTCTACAGAACGGGAAGTTGCCGCCCGGCGCGCGGCGCAAAGCGAACGATGCGCCGCGCGCGGACGGACGCGCACGCCGACCTACTCGCGGGGCTGCGGCCCCGCGTGCGCGATCCATTCGATGCCGGCGATCGAGCCGTTCGCGTCGTGGGACGCGACCAGAATGCGCGTCGTGCGCCGCGCGCCGTGGCGGCGTGCGCCGGCCAGCGCGTGCGCGGGCACCGCGCGCGCCTGCGCGCTGGCCGAGCGCCGCAGCATCTTCGATACGCGCAGCCGGTACGCGAGCGGATGCACGACGCGCCCTGCGATCAGCCACGTGACGATGGTGCCGGCGATCAGCGCGATGCTCGTCACATAGAACACGATCTGCTCGATCGGCATCTCGGCCTCGTTGAACGGCAGCAGATAGCGGTACGTATAGATGCAGATCGATGCCCAGACCCCGCCCACCAGCGCGGGCCGCACGAGGCGGAACCATGCGACCAGCACGGGGCCGACGAGCGTGCCGCGCTCCGCGATCATCTCGTGCGGCGCACGCAGGGAAAGGTCAATAATCGGCGCGTTCTTCATGTTGAATGCCTCGGTCGGGACTGACCCACACGGCGCGCTTGCCGCGGCCCCGCAGTACGACGGCGGGCAACGCGACGACGGTGGTGATCATGCTGATCAGCCAGAACGCCACGGGGTACCAGATGGTGTCAAGGAAGTACATCAGGAGTTTTTCGTCGTAACGACGATCGATCATGCTGCCGATGATCAGCTGCAGGATGCAGGTTGCGACCAGCAGCATCCCGTGCCAGTGCGGCACCACGGACACATGCCAGTTCGCCGGGAGCGGGTACACCACGTCGATCAGCGCGAGCAGCAGGATGAACGACATCGCGTATGCCCATGCGATGCCGATCAGATACTCCGCGAACAGCGGCCACATCATCATCTGGGTCGGCCGCGCGAGCGTGCCCGCGTACTTGAGCAGTACCTGAATGCCGCCCTTCGCCCAGCGCAGCCGCTGTCGGTACAGTCCTTTCAGCGTCTCGGGCATCAGGATCCAGCTGAGCGCATGCGGCTCGTAGACCACGCGCCAGTCGCGGCACTGCAGCTTCCAGCTGATGTCGATGTCCTCGGTCAGCATGTCCGAGCTCCAGTAGCCGACGTCGGCGAGCGCGGTCTTGCGGAACATCGTGATCACGCCCGACACTGTGAAGATGCGGCCGTACACCTGCTGCGTGCGCTTGATCAGCCCGACGATCGACGAGAATTCGCCGACCTGCATGCGGCCGAGCAGCGACGTGCGCGTGCGGATGCGCGGGTTGCCGGTGACCGCGCCGACGCCCGGATCGGTCACGAAATGCTCGAGCATCCAGCCGATCGCGTCGTGCGCGAGCAGCGCGTCGCCGTCGATGCACAGCAGATACTCGGCGTTCGATACCGCTGCGGCGGTGGTGAGTCCGACCGCCTTGCCTTCGTTGCGCGCGTGGTGAATCACGAGCAGGCGCGGAATCTCGACGGCCAGTTCGTTGAGGATCTCGCCGGTGCGGTCCTTGCTGCCGTCGTTGACCGCGATGACGTCGTAGTTCGGATAATCCATCGCATCGAGGTGGCGGATCACGCTGCGCGCGTTCGCGGCCTCGTTGAAGCAGGGCACGACGATCGAGACCTTCGGAATGCCGCTCGCCGCGATCGCGCGCGTGCCGAGCGTGCGGCCTTCCTCGAGCAGGAAGTAGTGAACGACGCCGCCGATCATCCACAGATACGACATGAAGAAAGGGTAGTAGAACACGAAGTCCTGCACGCGCTGGATGAGGCTGTGGCTGGTCATGGCGTCCGGGTCCCCTGCGCGTTCTGCATCTGCATCAGCGCGTTGATCGATGTCGGGTCGAGGCGCGACTTCAGCGACATCACGTCGCGCATCGCGTCGAGCTCGGGCTGGCCGTTGAGGAAGTTGTCGGGGTAGTAGCCGAAGTTCACCGCGCCCTCGCTGCGCAAGCGCCGCATCTGCGCGAGCAGCGTGCCGGCCGACACCTCCTTGCGCGCATGCCAGTCGTACGACTGCAGTTCGAATACGGTGCGCTGCAGCCCGCGCTGCTTCGCGCGCACCGTGCGCACGAGCTGGTCCAGCCAGCGCTCCGGGTCGCTCGCCTGCTCCATGTACGGCATCGCCATCAACGCGACGTAGTCGTAGGTCGCGAGGAAGTCGTCGTAGTTCTGCGCGTACCACGCCTCGGACTCGGGCTTGATCACCGGCAGCGCGAACAGGTTGCGCGCGGTCAGCACGTCGCCGACGTTCTGATAGGCGAGCACGATCTGTTCGAGCTGCCGCGTCAGGTCGATCAGGTAGCGCGACTTCTGGCGGGTCCAGCGCTTCATCAGGTCGGGGCTCTCGCGGATCTTGCCGACATCGGCCGGCAGTCCCCACAGCGAATAGGTGTGCAGCGCATGCCGGCCTGCGTCCTCGTAATCGTCGAGCACGGCGTCGTCGCTGAACAGGATGCCGCTGAACGACGCGTGCTTGCTGAGATCCTCGTAGATCTGCTCGATCATCAGTCGCGCATCCGGATCGAACGGGCTCAGCCGGAACACGTGCGTGCCGTTCTCGCGCGCCGGCGCGCCGCCGTATGCGGTGACGGCCGCGAGCCCGCGCAGCTTGTCGGACGGCGGCCGGAACGCGAGCACCGGCATCCACGCGTACACCTGCACGTTCGAGCGCGTGTTGAGCTGCCACGCGGCGCGCGAGAACAGGTCGGCGCGCATCGGCAGATGGCGGTTCGGGAAATACACGGCTTCGGCGACGCCCGTGCCCTTCGGGTCCGCATAGGCCTGCAGGTAGACCGACTTCGGCTGCATCCGGTAGATGCGCTCGATCAGCTTGCCGAGATTGGCTTCCTGGCGCGCCGGGTCCGGATCGTAGACCTGATCGAGATCGACCTGCACGATGCGCTCGGGCACGTCGACGTCGCCGCGGTTCGACGCCGGCTCGCGCATCGAGCGCTCGAACCCGCCGATGTCGACGTCGTACATCATCAGGATCCGCCTCAGCCGGTCCAACGGCACGTCGGGCGTGTTCGGGCCGGCATCGAGGCTGAACTGGATGTCCATGCCGAGCGATGTCGATATCCTGCGCACGGGCTGGTTTTCCGCACCGTACGGCCACACCATCGCGCGCGCGACGATGCCGGTGCGCTCGCGGATCTGCCGCACGCAGGTTTGCAGGTCGTCGTGCACGCGTGCTTCGAACTCGGCGTCGGTTTCATAGCGCTTCTCGTCTTTGAGATACAGATGCGACGTGGTCGCCGGCAGCTCGTTGCCTTGCGGGTTCGCGACCGCGCCATGATGAAGGTTGTGGGTGTGGCAGCCCAGCTCGACGAGGTGCGACTGGCCGATCTGCTTCACCTCGTCCCACGACATGAAGTAGTCGCGCGGCACCTGGACCTTGTCGCTGATGCGGATCGGCAGATCGGGCGGCGCGTCGATCCACGCGGTGACGATGCCCATCACGGCCGGATATTGGAAGCGCTCGAGCAGCGGCAGCACCTTGGTGTAGTGGCTGCGGTAGCCGTCGTCGAACGTGAGCAGCACCGCACGCGGCGGCAGCGGCTTGCCGCCGCGCCGCGACTCCTCGATCTGGCGGACCGTGATGGTGTGATAGTTGTTGGTCTGCAGCCACGAGAAGATCGCCGTCAGCGTGCCGGTGTCGACCGCGAACGGGTCGACCATCGCCGACGCGGACGAGAACGACGCCATCAGGTTGTCGCGCACGTCATGCAGGCAGATCACGCGAAACGTCTTGCCGTCGGCCGGATCGGACGGCGGCAGCAGGTCGATCATCTTGGCCCCCGTCACGCCCGGGAACAACGAACAGGCAGCAAACGTGCCGACGCATCCGCACATGAAGGTCCGTCTCGATTGCATTGTCCGATCTCCTTGCTAGAACGGCAGGTTGACCGACAGGAAGCCGGTTTCGGAGCGCTCGCGCTGGCCGTCGTACGCGTGGCTGCTCACCTCGATGCCGTAGCTGAGCGTGATGTCGCGCTTGAAGGTCCACGCGTGTTCGATGCGCGCACTCCACAGCGCGCTCGTGCCGAAACCGCGCTCGTTGTACATGCCGCCCGACACCGACACGCGCTGCTGCAATCCCATGTCGCCCTTCTTCCACAGCATCAGCTGGTGCATCACGGTGGCGGCCGCCGCATAGTCGCGGCCGGGGCTGAAGTACGGCGCGTCCTGCCGCGTGTTGCTGTCGGTGCCGAGATCGAGCGACACGTTGACGAGCTGGTTGGCCGACGTGTACACGCGCTGCGTCGCGCTCGCCGCGATCTCCTGATGCAGGTTCGAGTCGCTGTAGCGGTTCACGCCGTAGCTGAGCCGAACCTCGCGGCGATCGTTCTGGCGATACACAACCGCGACGTTCGCGGAGCGGCCCCAGATGTGCGCCGCATAGGCCTTCCACGGGAGCGAGTTGTCGTTGCTGTCGAGCGCGCCGCTCACGGTCCAGTAGTCGTTCAGCGCGTAGGCGATCGTGCCGCGGCCGCCGGTTCGGCCATCGGTGCCGAGCGAGCGCGTGGCTTCCGCCTGCACGGTCAGCGGCCCGTGCCGGTAGTCGCCGCCGACGCCGGTGCGCGTGCGGCTGATCCTGCCGGCATCGGTCTGCGCGTAGCCGAAGAACGTGTGCGAGAACACGCGCCAGTTGTCGCCGAACGGCTGGGAGTACAGAAAGCTGTCCGACGTGAAGCTGTTGTCGGCCAGTGCGCTGTTGCCGTGTTCGTAGCTCAGTTCCGTCGTGAACACGGGGCTGCGATAGGCGTTGTAGTCGCGCTTGAAGCCGCGCACGGCGCCGCTGTCGGGGAACGTGTTGCCGAGCGTCCGATCGGCGTATTTCGCGCTCGCGTAGTCGTCGGCCGCGAGCGCCGCGCGGCCGAGACCGGCGAGCATCTCGACGCTGTCCGGATGATCGGTCAGCGAGGCGCGGTACATCGAGATCGCCTGGCGCGGATGCGACTGGCCCGACACCGCGTCGGCGTGCGCCGCGCGGATTTCCGCATTGAACGGCACCTCCTTCTCGAGCTGTTCGAGCGCGGCGATCCCTTCGTCGACGTGCCCCGTGACGATCAGGTATTGCGCGCGCAGCCGGTAGTAGCGCAAATAATCGCTTTCTTCCGGGCCGTAGTTGCGTACCTCCTTCGCGGGCGGCAGCGACGTGCGCATGTCGTCGAGCACTTTTCCGGCGTCGGCCGCGCGGCCCTGGTCGACGTACGACCAGAACAGCCCTTCGCGCAGTTCGATCGCGCGCGTGCGGGCGCCGTACTGGAAGCCGCGGGTCGCGCGGTCCGTCGGCGATGCGGTGGCCTGTTTCAGCGCACGCTCGTATACGGCGTGCGCTTTGGCCGGTTCGCTCAGGTACAGGTAGGCATCGCCGACGGCCGCGAGCGCGTCGATCGAGATCTCCGCGTTGGATGGGATCGTCTCGAACGTCGCGACGGCCGTTTTCATGTCGCCGCGTGCCGCATGCGCGATCGTGCGGTCGCCGGCGAGCGCGGTGCGGACCGGCGAATACTCGGGGGTCGGCGGCATCCGCTGGTCGAGATCGTCGGCGGCGCGCAGCGCGTCGTCGATCCCGTCGAAGCGGTCGGCGCTCGTCATCGAGCGCGACTTGTCGCGGCCGCCGCGTACCTGCTGGCGTATCGACAGTTCATCCAGTTGCGCGACGTCGACCGCCGAGAATGCGTCGGGCCGTGCCTTCGCTTCCTCGAGCGCCTTGACCGCGCCGCCGCTCGCCGCGAGGCCGAATACGTCGTTGCGCACGGTGGCGACGTCGGCGGTTCGCAGGTTCGGCGCCTGCGCGTTCGGCGCCTCGACGTCGGGGCCTTGCGAGCGCTGCGGCGTATCGCCGGGGAGCTGGGCGCCGGGCGACAGCGAGTTCGGCGCGTCGAGCGTGGACGGTTGCGCGCCGGGCGGCCGCAGGGTGGGCGCGTCCGGCAGCGGCGGGGCGGATGCCGGGGCGGTTCGGGTCGGTGCAGCGGGGGGCGCGGCCTGGGCTAGCAGTTGCGGCGTGGCCGGTGTGGGCTGTGCTGGCGTGGGCGGTTGGGGCAGGGCGAACGCGGATGTAGGCGGCGCAGTAGGCGTGCGCGTCGGCGGTGTAGCGGGTGGTGAAGGTGGCGACGACATCGAGGACACCGACGACATCGACTCAGCCGCACCCGGCGAACTGTGCAGCGATCCATCCGGCGTATGCTCAGCGGCCGGCGTCGTGTCCGGCATCGTGTCCGCGGAGGCGGCGTCCGACGTGCCGACCGCGTCCATCGACCGAATCGGAGCGGCCAGCGCCGGCTCGACCGCACGCGGTTCGCTTGGCGGCGACGTATCCGGCTCGACGACGACCGTGGTCGGCCTCGCCGACGCTTGCAGGCGCGACGCCTGCGGCGCCTGCGCGACCTGCATCGATGCATCGGAGGCCCGGGCGATCGGGGTCGGCGCCGTGGGCGGCTCGGCGTCGGCCACCTGCACGACTTGCACCGTCGTACCGGCCGGCTGCATATCGGGCGGCAGCGCATCGCGCCCGCCGCCGGCGTCGGCCTCGGCGATTTCGCGAGCGCCGAGAGCTGACGCATCGCCTTCGCCGGCCAGACACGAGCCCGACGCGACGAGCAGCAACAGCAGGGGCGCATGCAGCAGGATCCGCCGGTTGGGCGGCGCGACGGACGTGCATTGTTGCTGGCGATTGCTGGCCACGATGTCTCCTCTGTCCGAATCGGTCACGACCGTTGCGCGCCCGGCGACGCACGTCGCCGCGATCGCGCGGGCGGGCGGCCATGCCCGCCGGCCGTGGACCGTCTACAGACGATTGCGTATCGCTTGCCCAAGCAGCGCACGCGATTCGCTATTCGTCGGATCGATGGCGAGCGCACGGCTCGCGTTTTGCTCGACGCATTGCCACTGGTCGAGCTGCGCGCACCGGCGCGCTCTTGCCAGCGCACGAGCGCTTGCGAGCTCGTCGTGCGTGACGCTGGTGGTCTCCATCCGGGCCGCGTCGGTCAGATACGACTGCGCCGGCGCGGGCGGCTGCGCAGGAAGCTGCTGTTGCGGTGGGGGCCGCAGTTGCGACGCAGCCGCGCGGTGCCTGCGCGTGTGCCCCGGCGCTGGCGAACGCGACGTCCGGTGCGTGTCGCCCGTGTCCGTTACGCGCGCGCCGCCCGATGTGTCGTGCGGGCTCGTCGCGAGCGCCGCGTGCCGCGGGTCCGCACCGCGCGGCGGTTTCGCGGCGGAACCGGCGTCCGCTTGCGGTGCGGCGGCCGCTTCCGCGTCCGCGGCCGATGCAGGCGGGATGAGCGACGCCGACAGCGCGGCCGTCGATGCGGCGCCGACCGGTGCCGACGCGGCGACGAATGCGTTGCGATACCTGCCGACGGCCGTGCCGATCTCGCCCGCCACGTCGCGGGCGATGCTTGCGTGGCCGCGGCCCGGGTTGCGCTCGACGAGCGCAAACGCGCCGAAGATCGCGGCAAACGCCACGACGCTGAGCGCCGCATTCCTGCCGGGGCCCCACGAGGGTTTCGGTGGCCCGGCGGGGGAGTCGCCCGGTCGTTCTCCACGAGTCATTCGATGCTCCTCGGTGCGCGCGGATCCGATGGATGGCGCAACCGCGCGCGATCGGCCGGCGCCTACCACTTCAGTTGCGTGGTGAGCGCCCCCGTTTCGACGACCGCGAACTGTGTCGCGCCCGCATAGGTTCCTTCGATCCGGTAACTCGCGTCAGGCACGCTGAACAGGCAGCGCGGCCCGCTCGACTTGAACTCGACGAGTACGCGGCCATGTCGTCTGAGCCGCACCTGAACGTTCGACAGCGGCTGCCCGGTGCCGCCCGACACGAACGACACGCCGAGGTTGTACGGGCGACCGTCAGGCGGTAGCGGCGCGGTTCCGTCGATGCGTGCGTCGCCGCAGATGTACGAAATCATGTAGCGACCGGGCGCGATGCCCGACGCAGGTGCACCGCCGCCTGGCTGCGTCTGGGCGCCGGCATGCGCGAGACATGCGAATGCGACGACGCCGACGAGCACGCGCGCATGCTCCTTGAGCGACGAGGAAGACATTGTCACCTCCATCCGGAATTCATCGCACTGATTTATTCCGGGTCGAAATTAACGGCGTTCTTTTGCGACACGCTATTGATACACGATGGATTTTGAACAAACAACCACGGGTGGCGGATATCGGACGCGCTTTAAAGGTATTATTTAAACGGAATATGGATTAATTGGACGAAATGAATCAGCTCTGAACAAAGTCGCTATTTCCGGTCGTCGAAATTGGGCCGCGGTAGGAATGGCAGGAAGCAGGTCTCTGTGTGATAGTCGTACCGAACTTCGTGCTGAAGAATAACGACTGATAAAAGAAAAATTTGCGTCTGTATTCGAGACGCTGCAGTGACGGCGAATGTACAGATTCAATCGGTAGTAAATGAGGGTGCGACGTTTTTGGTGATTATCACCATTGCGCGCAAGTCGAGATTTTTATTTTGTTTTGTAACGAGGTATTTCCGGCATACGAATCGCGCAGCGGCGGCGATCGATTTTGCATTCGGCAATAACGGCGGTCCGGATTCGCAAACGTTTGGTGTGACGGCCGATTTGATCGCGCGTGCGGCGGCCTGCATATTTACCGGCACAGGCTCGAAAAATGTGCAGCCGCGCCCGCCTGGGCGATCGGCCGGCGCGTGCAGGATCGCCGCCGACGTACCCCGCGAACCGCGACGCCGCTACCGCCCGCGCGCGCTGCCGCGCGCGACGCGCACCGCTGCCGTGGCAGGCGACTGGCCGCCCACGGCGGCGTCGTTCGCTGCGCGTGGCCGGTTCATGATGTAGGTCCACAGCTGCTCGGCCGCGAGCCCGCGCTGGCGCGCCGAGCGGTACAGCCGGATCTCCAGCTCGGTGACCCACTCGGCGGACCCCGCGCGCACCAGCGAGCCGTCGGCGAGCTCCTTCGCCACGCAGCTCTCCGGCAGCCAGCCGATTCCGTGGCCGGCCACCACCATGCCTTTCAGCGCCTCGGACATATGCGTCTCGAAGCACCGGTGCAGCGCATACGGCCCCGCCGCATTCAGCAGCAGCATTTCGACGACGTTGCCGAGAAACGCGCCGGAGGAGTAGGCGAGCAGCGGCAGCGGCGCATCGGCGGCGCCCGGCAGCTCGAATACGGGCTTGCCGTGCGCATCGGGCGTCGACACCGGCAGAATCCGCTCGACGCCGAGCGTGACGAACGGGAAATGGTTGGGATCGAGCACGATCGGCAGTTGCGGATGGTGATAGCCGAGCAGCAGATCGCATTCACCTTCGACGAGCTGCTGCACGCCTTCCGGCACGTTCACCGCATTCACGCGGGCGGTCACATTGCCGACTTCGCCGTTCAACTGCTTCAGCCATTCGGGAAACAGCGTGAACACCAGCGTATGCGCGACCGCGAAGCGCACGACCTGATCGCTGGCGGCGAACTGGTCGTAGCCGTTCACGAGGTTGCGTGCCGCGTACATGCTGCGCAGGATGTCCGCCGCCAGCGCGCGGAACATCTGTCCGGCCGGCGTCAGCGCGACCGGGTTGATGCTGCGGTCGACCAGCTTGGCGTCCATCCAAGTTTCGAGCGCGGCGATTCGTCTGCTGAATGCCGACTGCGTCAGGTGCCGATGACGCGCGGCCCGGGAAAAACTCTTGGTATCCGCGAGGCTCAGGAAATCTTCCAGCCACTTTGCTTCCATTTCTTTCTTCGCTTTTTATAGTCGGGCGCCCACGGCGCGGCGCCACGGATTCGCTGCACGAACTTTCTAGCGTACCGCGCCTCGCCGCGAGCAGACCGATGTTTTTTTTCGATCGGTGTCAGTCGAAATATGCATGGGCATTGTCGGCGGCATTACGGCTGCATAAGTTTGAGACGCCGGAACCGGCTAACCGGTTAGTTCATCGCGTCGAACCGGGCGCCGCAGACGGTACTTCCCCAAGGGCCGGCCGCGGCAACCGTGGCCGGCCCGCTTCAGCCGCGATTCGGGGCCGCGGCGTGCCGGCGAATCGTCGCGGTGCAGATTGCATACGCGTGACACGCACGCGCACTAAGTTCGACGTCTGGCGCGGTGATCGCGCAATTGCACGCTGTCGATGCGACGCGCCGGGCCGCCGTTGCACCGACATGGTGCGGCATGGCGCGCAAGCGTGCGCGGGGCGGTGCAAAACGGGGGAAACGCACGGGTACGGCAAGGCACGGTCCTTGCAAAGCAGTATTTACGCCGGTCCGGCATGCGCAATGCCGGGAAGAATGATCGATGGAGAAAAAGATCGATGAAGCCATTCGATGAAATGCTGCAATCCGGCGACATGGTGAGGGCGCCTTATGCGCGCCTCAAGCAGTGGCTCGACACGCAGGACCCTGCCAGCCTCGCCCAGAAGGCCCACGATGCGGAGGCCGTGTTCCGCAGGACGGGCATCACGTTCGCCGTCTACGGCGACGCCCAGGCGGCCGAGCGCCTGATCCCGTTCGACATCGTGCCGCGCATCATCTCGGGCGCCGAATGGAGCCGCCTGTCGCTCGGCATCGAGCAGCGCGTGATGGCGCTCAACGCCTTCCTCGACGACATCTACCATCGCCAGGAGATCGTGCGCGCGGGCATCGTGCCCAAGCATCTGATCGCGCACAACGAGGCGTTCATCCCCGAGATGATCGATTTCCGGCCGCCCGGCAACGTCTATACGCACATCATCGGCGTCGACATCGTGCGCACCGGCGAAGATCAGTTCTACGTGCTGGAGGACAACGCGCGCACGCCGTCCGGCGTGTCCTACATGCTGGAGAACCGCGAGACGATGATGCAGCTCTTTCCGGAGCTGTTCCAGCAGGTCAAGGTACGCCCGGTCGAGACCTATCCGCAGATGCTGCGCCAGTCGCTCGCGGCCGTGTGCCCGCCCGGCGGCAACGCCGACAATCCGACCATCGCCGTGCTCACGCCGGGCATCCACAACTCCGCGTACTACGAACATTCGTTCCTCGCCGACCAGATGGGCGTGCATCTCGTCGAAGGCAGCGATCTGCAGGTGATCGATGGCCGCGTCGCGATGCGCACGACCGAAGGCTTTCGCGCGATCGACGTGCTGTACCGCCGCGTCGACGACGCGTTCCTCGATCCGCTCACGTTCCGGCCCGACTCGGTGCTCGGCGTGGCCGGGATCATGGACGTCTACCGCGCCGGCAACATCACGATCGCGAACGCGCCCGGCACCGGCATCGCCGACGACAAGGCGATCTACTCGTACATGCCGGAGATCGTCGAGTTCTACACCGGCCGCAAGGCGCTGCTGGAGAACGTGCCGACGTGGCGCTGCGGCGACGCCGACAGCCTCGAATACGTGCTCGCCCATCTCGACGAGCTGGTCGTGAAGGAAGTGCACGGCTCGGGCGGCTACGGGATGCTGGTCGGCCCGTGCGCGTCGAAGGCCGAGCTCGCCGCGTTCGCCGCGAAGCTGCGCGCGCGGCCGGCGAACTACATCGCGCAACCGACGCTGGCGCTGTCCACGACGCCGATCCTGACCGACGCCGGCCTCGCGCCGCGCCACGTCGACCTGCGGCCCTTCGTGCTGGTGTCGGACCGCATCCGCATCACGCCCGGCGGCCTCACGCGCGTCGCGCTGCAGGAAGGCTCGCTCGTCGTCAACTCGAGCCAGGGCGGCGGCACCAAGGACACCTGGGTGCTGGCCGACTGAGCCGGGAACGCACGCACGCGCGCGCCACAGCCGGCGCGCGAACCGAACGAAGACGGAGTGGACACGAGATGCTTCTGGGACGAACTGCGAGCGGTCTGTACTGGATGTACCGCTATATCGAGCGCGCGGAGAACATCGCGCGCATCGTCGACGCCGGGTTGCGGATGGCGCTCACGCGCACGTCCGACGCGCCGGCCGAATGGTCGTCGGTGCTGGTCAGCTCGGGCGCCGACGACGGCTATCGGCGCAAATACGACGCGTATGCCGCCGACACCGTGACCGACTATCTGCTGCGCGACCGCGACAATCCGTCGAGCGTGCTGTCGTGCATCGAAGCCGCGCGCTCGAACGCGCGGATGGTGCGCACGGCGCTGACGCGCGAGGCGTGGGAGAGCGTGAACGGCGCGTGGCTCGCGCTGCGCCAGGCGCTCGCGCGGCCGGTGCCGGAGAGCGCGCTGCCCGCGGTGCTCGACGAAGTGAAGCGCGAGACCGCGCTGATCCTCGGCAGCTTCTACAGCACGATGCTGCGCAACGAGATCTTCGATTTCGCGCAGATCGGCGCGTTCGTCGAGCGCGCCGACAACACCGCGCGGATCATCGACGTGAAGTACCACCTGCTGCTGCCGTCGGTGTCGCACGTCGGCACGATTCTCGACAACTACCAGTGGGAGACGATCCTGCGCTGCGTGGCCGCGCACCGTTCGTACCGCTGGGTGTACGACGTCCAGTACAAGCCGATGAACATCGCCGACTACCTGATCCTGAACGGCCGCATGCCGCGTTCGCTGCGCTATTGCTACGGGCGCGTGGTGTCGAGCCTGAACCTGCTCGCGAAGGATTACGGCGTGACACATCCGTGTCACGACACGGCCACCAAGATCCTGCAGATGCTGTCCGACACGTCGGTCGAGCGGATCTTCAAGAGCGGCCTGCACGAGTTCCTGACCGACTTCATCGGCCGCAACAACAGCCTCGGCGTCGACATCGCCCAGGCCTACAACTTCGACTGAGACTTGCCATGCGACTCGCTATCCGACACATCTCGCGTTATCAGTTCGACGAGCAGGCGTCCCACGCGCTGCAGCGGCTGCGGCTGCGGCCGCAATCCGGGCCGGGGCAGACGGTGCGTGCGTGGCAGGTGACGATCGACGGCGTCGAGCCGACGTTGTCCTATGCGGACGGGCTCGGCAACCGCGTCGATCTCGTGCGTCACGAGCGCGGCGCGAAGCCGGAGATCGTCGTGGTCGCCGCCGGCGTCGTCGAGACGCAGGACCGCGCGGGCATTCTCGGCAATCAGGACGGTTATGCGCCGCCGTGGATCTTCGAGCGGGAGACCGCGCTCACGAAGGTCGGCGACACCGTGCGCGAGTTGACGCAGGCGTTGCCGATCGAGCCGCACAGCCTCGATGCGCTGCACTGGCTGATGACGGAAGTGCACGGCCGCATCGCGTATGCACCGAATCTGACCGACGCGCCCGTCGATGCCGAAACGGCGCTGCAAAACGGCGAGGGCACGAGCCGCGATCATGCGCATGCGTTCATCGCGGCCGCGCGCGCGCTGAAGGTGCCGGCGCGCTACATCTCGGGCTACGTGCTCGCCGACGGCGCGATGCAGCGCATGGCAGACTCGAAGCAGAGTGCAGCGGACGGCGAACAGGAGGAAATGCTCGCGCTGCAAAGCGCCGACGGCATGCAGCAGGTGCTCGGCGCGTCGCACGCCGCGCAGTCGCAGCGCGTGCCGCTGGCGGCGCTCGGCGCACAGCCGCAACCGGCCGCGCTGATGCAGCAGCCGGCCGGACACGCGTGGGCCGAGGCTCATGTCGAAGGGCTCGGCTGGGTCGGCTTCGATCCGTTCATGAACCGCTGCCCGGACGAGCGCTACGTGCGCATCGCCGTCGGCCTCGACTATCGCGACGCGCAGCCCGTGACGGGGCTCGGCGCGAGCACCGTCGGCGTCGAGATCAGCGTCGTGCAGTCGCCCGAACTCGTCTGACCCGCAACTCTGCCCAGGCCGCCGCGCCGTCCCGCCGTATCGGCGGCGACGCGCGATGCGCGGCCGGCTCAACCCGAACCGAGCGGCTCTCCCATGCCCATCCACGTCGCGCTGCATCACACCACCCGCTACCGTTACGACCGGCCGATCAACCTCGGGCCGCAGATCGTGCGGCTGCGGCCCGCGCCGCACTGCCGGACGCCGATCCTCTCGTATTCGATGACGGTCGAGCCCGCGCAGCATTTCATCAACTGGCAGCAGGATCCGTTCTCGAACTATCTCGCGCGGCTGGTGTTTCCGGAGCGCACCGAACACTTCGAAGTCACGATCGACCTCGTGGCCGAGATGTCGGTGTACAACCCGTTCGACTTCTTCCTCGAAGCGAGCGCGGAGCAATATCCGTTCAGCTATGACGACGCGTTGAAGACCGAGCTCGCGCCATATCTCGCGTGCGACGCGCAGACGAGCGCGGCGCCGCTGTTCCGCGCCTATCTCGACGGCGTCGACCGCACGCCGGCCGGCACCGTGAACTTCCTCGTCGCGCTGAACCAGCAGCTGCAGGGCGACATCGGCTATCTGGTGCGGATGGAGCCGGGCGTGCAGACGCCCGAGCAGACGCTCGAGCTCGCATCGGGCTCGTGTCGCGACAGCGCATGGCTGCTCGTGCAGCTGTGCCGCCATCTCGGCATCGCCGCGCGGTTCGTGTCCGGCTATCTGATCCAGCTGACCCCCGACGTGAAGGCGCTCGACGGCCCGAGCGGCACGTCGGTCGATTTCACCGACCTGCATGCATGGTGCGAGGTGTATCTGCCGGGAGCGGGCTGGATCGGTTTCGATCCGACCTCAGGGCTGCTCGCCGGCGAAGGGCATATTCCGCTCGCCTGCACGCCGCAGCCGACGAGCGCGGCGCCGGTCGAGGGGCTGATCGACGAATGCGAAGTCGCGTTCGAGCACGAGATGGTGGTGACGCGCGTGTACGAATCGCCGCGCGTGACCAAGCCGTATACCGACACGCAGTGGGACGCCGTGCGCACGCTCGGCGCGCAGGTCGACCGCGCGCTGACGGCAGGCGACGTCCGGCTGACGCAAGGCGGCGAGCCGACCTTCGTGTCGATCGACGATCGCGACGGCGCCGAATGGAACACCGATGCGCTCGGCCCGACCAAGCGCGGCTACGCGACCGAGCTGGTGCAGCGGCTGCGCGCCGAATACGGCGACGGCGGCTTCCTGCATTTCGGGCAGGGCAAGTGGTATCCGGGCGAGCAGCTGCCGCGCTGGGCGCTGTCGATCTACTGGCGCGCCGACGGCCAGCCGGTGTGGCACGACCCGTCGCTGTTCGCCGACGAGCGCGAACCGTCCGCATGCACGACCGACGACGCGAAGCGCTTCATCGACGCACTGGCCGCGCGCCTCGGCCTGACCGACGAATTCGTCGTACCCGGCTACGAGGACGTGTGGTACTACCTGTGGCGCGAGCGCCGGCTGCCCGTCAACGTCGATCCGTTCGACTCGCGGCTCGACGACGAGCTCGAACGCGCGCGACTGCGCAAGGTGTTCGACCGGCAACTCGACAGCGTGGTCGGTTACGTGCTGCCGATCAAGCGCGTCGACGAAGGGGCGGCACTCGACGGTCCGCGCTGGCAGACCGGCCCGTGGTTCTTCCGCGACGAGCGGATGTACCTCGTGCCGGGCGATTCGCCGATGGGCTATCGGTTGCCGCTCGATTCGCTGCCGTGGGTCGCCGATGCCGACTATCCGTATCTCGTCGAGCGCGATCCGTTCGCGCCGCGCGACGTGCTGCCCGACGCGGCCGCGTTCCGCGCGCGTCATGCGGGCGCCGCCGACGCGCCGCGCTACCTGGCCGGCGTGCAGCGCGAAGCGTCGGCACATACGGTGATGCAGTGGCGCAGCGACGGCAGCGTCGAACGCGGCCGGCCGGCCGACGGTGGGCGCGGGGAGCATGGGGAGCACGACGCACAGCGCCGCCCCGAGCGCTTCGAATCGGCCGCGTGGATCACGCGCACCGCACTGTGCGCGGAGGTGCGCAACGGCATCCTGTATCTGTTCATGCCGCCGCTCGCCGCGCTCGAGGACTATCTCGAACTGCTCGCGGCGATCGAGCTGACCGCGCACGCGCTCGACGTGAAGCTCGTGCTCGAAGGCTACCCGCCGCCGCGCGATGCCCGGCTCAAGCTGCTGCAGGTCACGCCCGATCCCGGCGTGATCGAGGT
Organism: Burkholderia sp. WP42; assembly: GCF_000745665.1. NCBI lineage: Bacteria > Pseudomonadati > Pseudomonadota > Betaproteobacteria > Burkholderiales > Burkholderiaceae > Burkholderia > Burkholderia sp. WP42. The sequence continues at coordinate 103,845 of NZ_JQJT01000020.1, forward strand.
GAACATCCATCCGGCGAAGAGCTTCGACGAGCTGGTTAACCAGACCGAATTCCTCTACGACGCCGCGTGGCAGTCGCGCCTGTCGACCGAGAAGTTCATGGTCGACGGCCGGCACGTCGGCACCGGCGGCGGTAACCATTTCGTGCTCGGCGGCGCGACGCCGGCCGACAGCCCGTTCCTGCGCCGCCCCGACCTGCTCGCGAGCCTGATCGCGTACTGGCACAACCATCCGTCGCTGTCGTATCTGTTCTCGGGGTTGTTCATCGGGCCTACGAGCCAGGCGCCGCGCGTCGACGAAGCGCGCAACGACCAGCTGTACGAGCTGGACATCGCGTTCGCGGAGATCCAGCGCAACAAGCTGCTGTATGGCCAGGACATGCCGCCGTGGCTCGTCGACCGCGTGCTGCGCAACCTGCTGATCGACGTGACGGGCAACACGCACCGCAGCGAGTTCTGCATCGACAAGTTGTATTCGCCCGACTCGTCGACCGGGCGGCTCGGGCTGCTCGAGCTGCGCGCGTTCGAGATGCCGCCACATGCGCGGATGAGCATCGTGCAGCAACTGCTGCTGCGCGCGCTCGTCGCGCGCTTCTGGGCCGCGCCGTACACGACGCCGCTCACGCGCTGGGGCACCGCGCTGCACGATCGCTTCATGCTGCCCGCGTTCCTGAAGATGGACTTCGACGACGTGCTCGCCGAGTTGCGCGATGCCGGCTTCGCATTCGATGCGGCGTGGTTCGCGCCGCATTTCGAATTCCGCTTCCCGCTGTTCGGGCAGATCGCGGTGAACGGGATGCAGCTGTCGCTGCGCGGCGCGCTGGAGCCGTGGCACGTGATGGGCGAGGAGGGGGCGACCGGCGGCACCGTGCGCTACGTCGATTCGTCGCTCGAACGGCTCGAAGTGCGCGTGACGGGGCTCAACGACAACCGGCACGTCGTGACCGTCAACGGTCGCGCGCTGCCGCTGCAGCCGACCGGCACCGCCGGCGAATACGTCGCGGGCGTGCGCTACAAGGCATGGGCGCCGCCGTCCGCGCTGCATCCGACCATCGGCGTGCATGCGCCGCTCACGTTCGACATCGTCGATACGTGGCTCGAGCGCTCGCTCGGCGGCTGCCGGTATCACGTCGCGCATCCGGGCGGCCGCAACTATGCGACGTTCCCGGTGAACGCGTACGAGGCCGAGAGCCGGCGGCTCGCGCGCTTCGTCGCGATGGGGCATACGCCGGGGCGGATGGCCGTATCGCCGGTCGCGCCGAGCCGTGAATTTCCGTTCACGCTCGACCTGCGACGGCCCTGAATCGCCGATGAAAGGACGGACCACGATGCGTGTTTCGCGCGCCCCCGGCACGCCGCGTCAGGTGCTAGGATGCCGACAGGCCGCGGCCGGCCGACGCGCCGGCCGTGACCGCATGCCGGGCGGCAGCGCGCAGCTGCCATCCCATCCTGACGACGCAACGCCCTGACCGTGCCGCCCTTATACCCCGACGATCTCGCCGACGCCGACGCGATGCCCACGCTTTTCGATACCGGCGCTCAGCCGGACGCCGCGGAACTCGCCGCCGCGCTCGCGGCGCCGGCTGCGGCCGGCCGCTACGACGAGCTGCGCGGCAGCGCCGCCGGCCTGAACGCACCCATGCTCGCGCCCGCGTGGCGCAGTTTCTTCACGTCGCTCGGCAGCGACGGCGTCGCCGACCTCGATCGCCGCGCCGACGCGCTGCAACGGCGCATGCGCGAGAACGGCCTGTTCTACCAGCTCCATGAACAGCGCGTGGGCGACGGCGCCGCCGGCCCGTGGTCGCTCGATCTGCTGCCGCTGATGGTCACGCCGGACGACTGGGCCGCGATCGAGCGCGGCGTGCTGCAGCGCGTGCGGCTGCTGAACGCGACGATGGCCGACCTGTACGGCCCGCAGACGCTCCTGGAGCGCGGGCTGCTGCCGCCCGCGCTCGTCACCGGCCATCCCGGCTATCTGCGCGCGATGCGCGGCGCGCGCGTGCCGGGCGATACGTGGCTGCACGTCGTTGCGTTCGATCTCGCGCGTGGCCCCGACGGGCAGTGGCGCATCGTCGCGCAGCATACGCAGGGCGCGGCCGGGCTCGGCTATCTGCTGGAGAACCGGCTGATCGTGTCGCGGCTCTTTCCGCGCGCGTTTCGCGGGCTGCGCGTGCAGCGGCTCGCATCCGCGTACCGGTCGCTGCTGCAAAGCATGCAGGCGTTGAGTCCGACGGCGAAGAACTCGCGGATCGTGCTGCTGACGCCGGGGCCGCACAGCGCGACGTATTTCGAGCATGCGTATCTCGCGCGCTACCTGGGGCTGACACTCGTCGAGGGCGGCGATCTGACCGCGCGCGACAACCACGTGTTCCTGAAGACGCTCGGCGGGCTCGAGCCCGTGCACGGCATCCTGCGGCGCGTCGACGACGCCTGGCTCGATCCACTCGAGCTGCGGCCCGATTCGCTGCTCGGCGTGCCGGGGCTGCTGCAGGCGGTGCGCGCGGGCAACGTGCTGCTCGCGAACGCGCCGGGCTCCGGCTTTCTCGAATCGCCCGGCGTGCTCGGGTTCCTGCCGCGGCTCGCCGAGGCGCTGCTCGGCGAAACGCTGACGCTGCCCGCCGTGCATTCGTGGTGGTGCGGCGAGGCGGCTGCGTGCGACGACGCGCTGCCGCAACTGGCGCGCTGCATCGTGAAGCCGTCGTATCCGCCCGACGTGCAGGCCGGCGGCGCATTCGACCCGGTGATCGGCGCGCGGCTCACGTCGGCGCAACTGTCCGAGTGGCGCGCGCGGATTCTGGCGCAGCCCGAGCACTACACGATACAGGCCGATCTGCCGCTGTCGCAGGCGCCGACCTGGCCGGGGAACGGCACGTCCGACGGTCACGGCGGCGCGCGCATCGTGCCGAAGCCGCTGCTGCTGCGCGTGTTCGCACTGGCCGACGGTGCGCAGCGCTGGCGGATGCTGCCGGGCGGGCTGTCGCGGGTCGGCACGCGCGACACGCTGTTCAACGCGCCGATGCCGCGCGGCGGCAGCACCGTCGATACCTGGGTGATGACCGACGGCATCGTCGATTCGACGACGCTGCTGCAGGCGCGCCTCGGCCCCGACGATCTGGTCGGGCGGCCGCGCGCGATCGCGAGCCGGGCGGCCGAGAACCTGTTCTGGCTCGGCCGCTACACCGAGCGCGCGACCAATTTGATGCGCCTCGCGCGTGCGGCGCTGGAGCGCCTGCGCGGCGAGGACGACGTCGACAGCCCCGCGCATCTCGAGCTGATCGACACGTTGTGCCGCGACACCGGGCTGGTCGCCGCCGATGCGCCGAATGCCGTCGAGGCGCCGCGCGCGTTCCAGCACGCGCTCGCGACGTCGCTGACGCGCGGCGCGGATCGCACCTCGGGCATCGCGTCCTGCCTGTTCGGGATGCGCGGCGCGGCGGCCGCGATCCGCGAGCGGCTGTCGAGCGACCAGTGGCGGCTGATCGACGACGCGACGCAGTTGTTCGCCGACAGCGCCGACCATCCCGAAGCCGAGGAGCAGATCGGCAACGAGGCGTTGCAGCTGCTGGAGCGCGTCGGCCTGCTGCTCGGCGCGATCACCGGCGCGCAGACCGACCACATGACGCGCGACGACGGCTGGCGCCTGCTGTCGATCGGCCGGCAGATCGATCGGCTCGACTTTCTCTGCAGCGTGCTGAAGTTCGCGTTCGACGAAGGCGCGGTGCATCGGCAGGACGGCTTCGAGCTCGTGCTGGAGCTGTTCGACAGCACGATCACGTTCCGCTCGCGGTTCCAGCGCCGCTTCGACATCGCGCCGCTGCTGTCGCTGCTGGTGCTCGACACCGACAACCCGCGCTCGCTGGGCTGGGTCGTGCAGGCGCTGCGCGGCCGGCTCACGAAGGTCGAGCGCAGCGAAGGCTATGCGTTGTCCGAGCTGGCCGAGACGATCCCGGACGTGCCGGCGTGGTCGCTGCACGAACTGTGCGAGACCGAAGGCGGCCGGCACGAGCGGCTGCTCGCCGCGCTCGACGAGACCGTGAAGGCCGTGTGGGATCTGTCGAACCGGATCGGCGAGCGCTATTTCAGTCACGTGCGCGAGGCGGGCAGGACGCTATGGTGACGAGCAAACATGCGGCGAAGACGAAGGCGAAGGCACAGGCGAACGGCGAGGCTGGCGATGCCGTCGGCGCGAAGCAGACGGAGGGCGCGATCGCCGCATCGGCAGCATCGACCGCATCGACGCCATCGGCCGGCGCGCGCGGGCGCTTGTTGCGCGTCACGCACGACACCGAATACCGCTACGCGGCGCGCGTCGAATCGGCGCAGCACCAGGCGCGGCTGCAGCCGCTCGCGACGCCGCGCCAGCAGGTGCTGTCGTTCGCGCTCGACATCGAGCCGGTGCCGGAGACGGTCGGCACCGACGTCGACGCGTTCGGCAACGCGCGTGCCTCGTTCGCGCTGAACCAGCCGCACGATGCGCTGCTCGTGCGCAGCTGCAGCACCGTGCGCGTGACGCCGCCCGTGTGGTCGCGGGGCGCGCGCGGCGCGCCGCCGCCGGCGATCGCGAACCCCGATGCCGATCATGCGACCGCATGGGAGGCCGTGCGCGAGCGCCTGCGGTTCCGCGCCGGTGCGCCGTACGATGCGGCGAGCGAATTCGTGTTCGCGTCGCCGCATGTCGCGTGCGATCCGGAGCTGGCCGCGTATGCGGCCGTGAGCTTCACGCCGCAGCGTCCGCTGGTGCAGGCCGCGTGGGACCTGATGCGGCGGATTCACGCGGACTTCGCGTACACGCCGAACAGCACCGACATCACGACTACCGCGCTCGATGCGCTGCGCTTGCGCAAGGGTGTGTGCCAGGATTTCGCGCACGTGATGATCGGCGCGCTGCGCTCGCTCGGGCTGGCCGCGCGCTATGTGAGCGGTTATCTGCTGACGCAGCCGCCGCCCGGCCAGCCGCGGCTGATCGGCGCCGATGCATCGCATGCGTGGGTCGACGTGTACGATCCGGCGTGGCCCGAAGATGGCGGATGGCTGCAGCTCGATCCGACCAACGACCGCGCGCCGGGCGACGACTACGTGATGCTGTCGATCGGCCGCGACTACGCGGACGTGACGCCGCTGCGCGGCGTGATCCGCGGCGGCGGCGCGGATCAGGAGCTGAAGGTCGGCGTGACGGTCGAGCCGCTCGACGAGGGAGCGTGACGCGGCATGATCGGCCGCCCGCGCCGCGCGTCCTGCGTTTAAGTCTTCGTTAATACTGCCGGCTTAGCATGGTGATGCTGGCGAACGGATCGCACGCTGGTCCGGCGCCGGTGGCACGTGCGGGTGCGCCGCCGCGATGACGGCGCGCCGACGCGCGTCGCCGGCCGAATGCAGGGGCGGCATCCATGATCAAGCACTTCGACTACACGCTCGACGATCAGACGATCGCGCTTTGCGCGAGCTTCGGCGCGGGCCCGGCATTTCGGCGCGTGCTCGTGAGCCGCGCGGATTCGATGGAGACGCTGGTGGTGCTCGACGCGCGCGGCTTGTCGGGGCTGCTGAAGGTCGCGACCGAGGCGCCGGAAGGGCTGCTCGACGATGCGATCCGCAAGGTCGGCGACGAACGGCTCGTCGAGCGGGCGATCAGCGGCCGGACCATCGTCGAAGCCGCGTTGTGAGCGCAGTCGCGCGTGCACGCGCGATGTCGCCTCGTGCCGCTTACGCGGCGAAGCGGTCCGTCGCGGCGAGCAGCGCTTTCAGGATGCCCGGTTCGTTGTACGCATGGCCGGCGTCCGGCACGATCTCGAAGGTTGCGTCCGGCCATGCTTTCGCGAGTTCCCACGCGGTGCGGGCCGGCGTCGCCACATCGTAGCGGCCTTGCACGATCACGCCCGGAATGCCGGCGAGGCGATGTGCGTCGCGCAGCAACTGGCCTTCGTCGACGAAGCCGCGATTGACGAAGTAGTGATTTTCGATCCGCGCGAAGGCGAGCGCGTAGTGGCCGTCCGCGAAGTGTGCGGCCAGCGCCGGGTTCGGCAGCAGCGTGATCGTGCGGCCTTCCCAGATGCTCCATGCGCGCGCGGCTTCGAGCTTCGCGGCTTCGTCGTCGCCCGTCAGCCGGCGATGGTAGGCGGCCATCAGGTCGCCGCGCTCCGCTTCCGGTATCGGCGCGAGAAACTCTTCCCACAGGTCCGGGAACAGCCACGACGCGCCTTCCTGGTAGTACCAAAGCAGCTCGGCACGACGCATCGTGAAGATCCCGCGCACGACGAGCGCGCTCACGCGCTGCGGGTGCGTCTGCGCATAGGCGAGCGCGAGCGCGCTGCCCCATGAGCCGCCGAAGACGAGCCACTGCTCGGCGCCGACCATTTCGCGCAACCGTTCGATGTCGGCGACCAGATCCCAGGTCGTGTTGTTGTCGAGACTCGCATGCGGCGTCGAGCGCCCGCAGCCGCGCTGGTCGAACAGCAGGATGTCGTAGCGCGCGGGATCGAACAGACGCCGATGGTCGGGGCTGCAGCCCGCGCCGGGGCCGCCGTGCAGGAATACCGCGGGCTTGCCGGACGGGTTGCCGCAGCGCTCCCAGTAGATGCGATGGCCGTCGCCGGTGTCGAGGTGGCCGTGGGCGTAGGGTTCGATCGGTGGGTACACAGGCAGGCTCCGGGTGAGGATCGGCGAAAGTGCGTGATATTGCGGTGCCGCAACGGATCGTTGTGCGTGCATCGAAGCGGCCGCCGGCGAGTACGGGTTGTCATTATGCCCGTGCAATTTGGGGTGGTGTGGGGCGGTGTTTTGTGGGCGTGGGGCGGCCGCGGCGGTGTGAATCGATCGCGAATTCGGCATTGCCGGGCGCGGCTTGCGTCCTTGCCCGGTTTCGTTTGTCCGCTGTCGACCGTGACGGGCAGCTACTGCTGGTCGAGAAACCGTTTCGGGGAGGGTTTGCTATATCGCGCGCGACACGCAGGTCGTCGGCGCGTTACTTGACGCGCTCCATCGCGGCGGGCGAATACCAGAAGGTCCGGTACGTGTCGATTCCGTACGACTTGCCGTCGTATTTGACGACGGTGCGCACGGTGTGCTCTCCCGTGTAGGAGGATTTGGCGCTGTCGCTCTCTGCCTTCGTGACGTGTGCGGTGATCGATAGGGCCGCAAAGCCGGTTTGCTCGATGCGGCTATGCCGGCAGAAGACCAGCGATGCGATAACTTTCAATCAATCCGTCATAGAGAGAAATGTCCGAGCGACTCCTGGCAACGAGCTGAGCGCCGACGACGGCCGCGTAGATGGCGCGAGCACGCCGCTCGATATCCTCGGGGCTGACCACGGCCGCGGCGGACAGCACCTTGCTCAGCCACGCAACATTGACATCCGCAAAAGTCTGAATCTCTTTCACCACCGTTTCCGGTAGGTCATCAGATTCGGCAGCCAGGAAGCTACACAGGCATATGCGATTGCCGCGCTCAAGCGCCTTGCGAAACGTATCGGGATAGTGGCGCAGGCAATCGAGCGGATCTGCGGATTCGGCCAAAAGCGCATCCAGAGTCGCTGCTGATTCCTCCCAATACCGCCTTGCCACTGCTGCGCCGAGATCGGCCTTGCTTGCGAAGTGGTGGTAGATGCTCGCAGCCTTGATGCCGACAGCTTCGGCGAGATCACGGAAATTCAAGCCGCTGTAGCCATGGGCCTGCGCAATCTTTGTGGCTGCCACCAGGATTCGCTCCCTGGAGCTCAGGCCTGAATCATTCTTCACTGCTACCGCCTCCGCGACCGTTGACACGAGCAATTATACGCTCTAACGTAAACCTAACTAACGTTAGGTTGGATGTAGGTGACAGGCCGGATATCGTCCGCCCCCCGTGTGACAGACCGCTTAAGAGAGGCACGCATGGCTTCCAGCAGCATGAACTTCGACGTAACCAAACTTCCGATCATGACGATCTACGATTTCCCCAAAGGACCCTATCCGACACGCGTCCGTATCGCCCTGGCCGAGAAGGGGCTGCGATCGCGCGTCGAGTTCGTGATGGTCGACCTTTACAAAGGGGAGCACAAAAGGCCCGAGTTCATCTCCGAGAAAAACTACTCGGGAACGCTGCCGGTCCTCGAGCTCGAAGACGGAACGTGCATTGCCGAATGCACCGCCATTACCGAATACCTCGATACGCTCGATGGTGCGCCCACGCTGACCGGCCGGACACCACTCGAAAAGGGTGTGATCCACATGATGAGCAAGCGCGCCGAGCTGGAGTTGCTCGACGCGATCAGCGTCTATTTCCACCATGCCACGCCGGGGTTGGGACCCAACGTCGAGCTCTATCAGAACGCCGAATGGGGGCTTCGTCAGCGCGACAAAGCCCTGAGAGGCATGCACTACTTCAATGACGTTCTGAAAAGGCAGCCATTTGTCGCTGGGGATGCGTTCTCTATGGCCGACATCACCGTCATCGGCGGACTGGTCTTTGCGTCAATCGTGAAGTTGCCCGTGCCTACGGAGTGCGAGGCCCTTGTAGATTGGTACATGAGAATGCAGGAGCGCCCAAGCGTGAGGAACCAGCCGGCGTTCGCGTGAAATAGCAGCCGCGCCCGACCGTCATCGATGATCGGCCAATCTTTGGTTGCAATCGGGGACGGCCTGCCTACGCGACATCGGCGACTCGTCTATTCAATCGATACCGGATCAGACGACGCCAGTGTTGCGCAATAAATCTGTCGATCGTAACGGTTCCGAGGCCTGCGCGCGGTGGTCGCGTTGCAAAAGCGGGGTGGCAGGACGCGGTGGCGGCACGTGCGTCTACAGATTGCTTGCTCACCCAACCGGAAAACCCGCTTTAGCCACCCGTTCACCAACCGGCCCTCAGCGTCCACATCGCATTCGCCGGTTGGCAAATCAACCAGACGCGTCGCGCTACGCACCAGCCCCCGCCCTGATCACATGCTCGAGCCCCACTGGCCCGACCGGCGCCTCCGCGAGCCACGGAATCAGCGCGGTGCGCTGCGCCAGATCGTCCGCCACGCGGCGCACGAACGGGACCTCGTACGTGCCGCGCTGACACAGCATCGGATCGGTCGTGCCGCTCGCCAACAGCGACTGGTTGATGACCCAGGCATATGGCGTGATCCCGGCACGGGCGAGGTCGGCGCTCAGGCGTTCGGCTTCGTGAACCGGCGTCGCTTCAGGCAGCGTGACGATGAGGATGCGGCTGTAATCCGGATCGCGCAAACGCGGCAGCAACTGGCGGACCGACTCCGGCATGTCGCCCTGCGTGCGCATCACTTCGCGGTGATAAGCCTCGGCAGCGTCGAGCAGCAGAATGGTATGCCCGGTCGGCGCCGTATCGAGCACCACGAAGCCGGACTTGCCTTGATCCACCGTCCGTGCGAACGCGCGAAAGACCGCAATTTCTTCGGTGCACGGCGAGCGCAAGTCTTCCTCGAGCATGGCCCGGCCGCCCGCATCGAGGTGCGATCCCGCTTTCGCCAGCACCTCTTCGGTGTACTGCTGTACTTCGCGCGCCGGGTCGATGCGGGTGACGCTCAGCCGCGGCACCACGCCGTCGACCGTGGCAGCCACGTGCGAAGCGGGGTCGGTGGTCGACAGGATCACGTCGTGTCCGCGCCCCGCGAGCGCGACGGCGATGGCGGCCGCAACTGTGGTCTTGCCCACGCCGCCTTTGCCCATCGTCATGATTACGCCGTGGCCCGTAGCCGACAGCGCGTCGACGAGCCCGCCGAGGCCGGGCGGCAATGCGGTGTCGGGCATGCGGCGCTCGGTCGGCATGCGCACGCGTTCGGGGTGCGCCATGTCGCGCAGCGCGTCCAGTCCGACTGTGCCGCGCGGCAGAAACGGAATGCGCGTCTGCGGCAGCACCGACAGCTCGCGCGGCATGTCGGCCAGTGCCTGTCGCGCGCGCTCGGCCATCGCGGTTGCAATCGCGTCGTCATGCCGCTCGGTGGCAAAGAGGCCATTGATCGCCAGCACCTGGTTGCGAATGCCGAGCTCGGCCAGTTCGTGCCGCGTGCGATTCGCTTCGCGCAACGCGGCGACTTCCGGCCGGCTCACCAGGACGACGGTGGTGTCCACCGCGCTCGACAGTCGTTCGACGGTCGCCGCGTACAGCGCCTTCTGCTTCTCCAGTCCGGCTAACGGCCCGAGGCAGGAGGCGCCCCCGGTCGACGACGAAATGAACTCGTTCCACGCGGAAGGCAACGTCAACAGGCGCAGCGTATGGCCGGTCGGTGCCGTATCGAAGATGACGTGATCGAAATCGGCCGTCGCGGCGGGATCGCCGAGCAGTTTGGAGAATTCGTCGAAAGCCGCGATCTCGACCGTGCAGGCACCGGAGAACTGCTCCTCCATGTTGCGGATCGCCGCGGCAGGCAGGACGCCGCGATACGGTCCGACCATGCGCTCGCGGTACGCCTGCGCGGCCGCTTCGGGATCGATGTTCAAGGCGAACAGACTGGACGCGCCGGGCACGGCCGTCGGCGATTGGCTCAGGCCGACGCCGAGTACCTCGTCGAGATTGGACGCCGGGTCGGTGCTGACGATGAGCACCTTCTTGCCGGCATCCGCCATCGCCAGCCCGGTCGCACAGGAAAGCGAGGTCTTGCCGACGCCGCCTTTGCCGGTGAAGAACAGATAGCGGGTCTGCGTGTCAGGGAGGGACATGTGCGCTCCCTAGCAGCAGCCGGAGCCGGGCGAGCAGCAACTGCCGGCCTTGACATGAGGCTTGTCCGCCGTCGTCAGCGCGATGCCCAGCTTCTGCGCAAGCTGCTGGCGGGACGGATACATGCCGGTCGATACGATGTGGCCGTCGATCGCGAGGATCGGCAGCCGCTCCATACCCGCTTCCATTTCCTTGACCACCGCCGCGTTGGCGGCGAATGCCTGCGGCTGCTGACCCAGGTTGTAGCGGGCCACGGTCACGCCGTGCGCCTCGACCCACTTCAGATCGGCGGCGAATTGCGCCAGCACCGGGTCGACGTCCACACCGCAAACGCCCGTCGAGCAACACATCGCCGGATCGAACACTTCGAGCTTCTTCATGGCGCTTTCCTCAAGGCAATCGAAATTCAGCGCTTTCCACAGGCACGGATGCGTCTGTGGGCACAGGTGCGTGAATTCGGGCAGACCGCGAATCGCCTCGGGAAGGCGGCGTCGCTCGATCTGCGTGAAGCCGCGCCGCACAAAGAACGCGAGCGCAGGTTCATCGTTCGGAATAAGGTAGAGCGCGCGCAGCGATCGCGTTTGCGCTAGCGCAATGGAAGCGTCGATGAGGCGGCTCCCCAGGCGGGATTGGCGCATTTCCGGCCGAACTGCGACCGAGCGCAACAGGGCCGCATCGCCGGATTGTTCCAGTCCTGCCACTCCGACGATCTCACCGGCGAGTATGGCGACATGGAAGCCGTCGAGGCTCTGTGGTGCGAGATCGCTGGCCGGCAGCCCGCACAGGTTCAGCAACGCGACGATGCGGTCGAAGTCCGTGGCGACTGCCCGGCGAATTTCGTCAACGGGCGTACTCATGACCGCGCTCCTTCAAGTGTGCCGTGATGATTCGTACGCGGAATGGCGATGCATCGCTCGCGATCGTGCCGCTCATCGGGCGCGTGTCCTGGGCGGCGAGATTGGCATCGTTCTGCCCCTCATGTTCGACCGCTTCAGCATCTATCACCCCCGCTCGTACCAGTCCTTCGTCCGGTTGACGATACGGACCACGAGCAGCATGACCGGCACTTCGATGAGCACGCCCACCACGGTGGCCAGCGCCGCGCCCGAATTGAAGCCGAACAGGCTGATGGCCGCCGCGACCGCCAGCTCGAAGAAATTGGATGCGCCGATCAGCGCGGACGGGCACGCCACGTTGTGCTTTTCACCCACCGCGCGATTGAGCCAGTACGCGAGCGCCGAGTTGAAGAACACCTGAATCAGGATCGGTACCGCGAGCAGCGCGATCACGAGCGGCTGGTCGACGATGGCCGCGCCCTGGAACGCGAACAGCAGGACGAGCGTCGCGAGCAGCGCCGTGATGGACCAGGGGCCGATCTTCGCGATGGCTGCGTCGAATGCTGCCTGTCCTCTTGCGAGCAGCGCCTTGCGAAGCAACTGCGCCACGGCTACCGGGATCACGATATAGAGCACGACCGAAGTGAAGAGCGTCGCCCAGGGCACCGTGATGGCCGAGATGCCGAGCAACAGGCCGACAAGCGGCGCGAAGGCCACCACCATGATGCTGTCGTTGAGCGCCACCTGCGACAGCGTGAACAGCGGATCGCCGCCGGTCAGCCGGCTCCAGACGAACACCATCGCCGTGCAGGGCGCGGCGGCCAGCAGGATGAGGCCCGCAACGTAACTGTCGAGTTGCGCTGCAGGCAGCATCGGAGCGAACAGGTGCTTGATGAACAGCCAGCCGAGCAACGCCATCGAAAAGGGTTTGACGAGCCAGTTCACCACCAGCGTGACGCCGATGCCCTTGAGGTGCTGGCGTACCTCGTGCAACGATCCGAAGTCGACCTTCACGAGCATCGGGATGATCATCACCCAGATCAGCAGGCCCACGGGCAGATTGACCTGCGCGTACTGCATGCGGCCAATCGTCTGGAACATCGCAGGGAAAAACTGGCCGGCCAGGACGCCGGCGACGATGCAGAGCGCGACCCAGACGGTGAGGTAGCGCTCGAAGAAGCCGATGGGCGGCTTCGCGGGCGGCTTGTTCGAAGCGGTAAGGTCGGTAGCGGTCATGGGGCGATTCGCAAAAGGAGCGCTCAGCTTTTCAGGATGCCGTCGAGCGCGTGCAGGAGTTCGGCATCGCTCAGACGGTCGAGCGGAAGGGCGAGCAATTGCAGCATGCGATAGCCGATGGCCTCGCGCGTGAGTTCGAACGCCTGCCGCTTGCCGTCATCGCCGCCCGGCGCATTCGACGGATCGGCATAGCCCCAGTGGACCTTGACCGGAGCGCCCGGCCAGAACGGACATTGTTCCGCGGCTGCGCTGTCGCACACCGTGATGACGATGCGCATGCGCGGTGCGTCGTCGGCTGCGAATTCGTCCCAGCTTTTGCTGCGATAGTCGCGCGTATCGACGCCCGCGTTCGCGAGCGCTTCGAGCGCGAACGGGTTGACCCGGCCGCTCGGTGCGCTGCCGGCGCTATATGCGCGCACATCCTTGCCGAGCTTCTGCGCCCAGTGGTTCAGCATGCCCTCGGCGAGCACGCTGCGCGCGGAATTGTGGGTGCAGAGAATGAGTACGTTGGTCGTCGTCACGGGCGTGCCTTATCGCTTGCTGATGTCGCGCACAAGTTGGCGCAGAGCTGCCGCGACGCTGGCCGCCGGATCGCGGATGTCGGCGCGAATGTAAAACCGTCTCATGAACGTGATCCTTCAGCACTTGCAGGAATCGGCGGCCGCGGCGACGCACGGCTCGCCGCGGCAACAGTTCTCGGTGAGAAAGCCGAGCAGCGCGTTCATCTGCTCGAAGGCAGCTCGGTAGATCAGGCTGCGGCCATCGCGCTCCTGCGTGACGAGCGCCGCGTTCGTCAATTCCTTCAGATGGAACGAGAGGGTGGCGTTGGGAATGTCGAGTTGCGCCGCGATGGCGCCGGGCGTCAATCCGGCCGGGCCTGCGACGACGAGCATCCTGAATACGTTCAGGCGCAGTTCGTGAGCAAGCGCGGCGAAAGCGCGGACAGCATCTTTGTTTTCCATATTTCGAATATAGTCGAAATGATGGGCGGGAGCAACAAGGTATTTGTCCGGTCTGCTCGATTCGTTCAAGATCGACTACCCAACAAAAAAGGCCCTCACGGGCCTTTTCCTTGACGCAACCTGCAACCACCACTCACCGCGTCAACGCCGTAAACCCCTCCAGCAACCGCTCGACATCCGCGGCCTCGATCGCGCCCATCGTCGAGATGCGGAACAGCTCCTTCGACAACCCGCCTTGCCCGGCATAGATGACGAACCCGCGCGCCTTCAACCCGTCGTGCAGCGCTTCATACGCCACGCCCTGCGGCAACCGGTACGCACGCAACACGACCGACGATTCACCGTCAGGCAACACCAGCGGCATCCCTCGTGCGGCGAGCCCGGCCTGAACCTGATCGGCGAGCGCCTTGTAACGCGCATGCCGCGCGCGCCAGCCGCCGGCTTCGTCGAACTCGCGCAACGCTTCGACGAGCGCGTAATACGCATGCACCGAAGGCGTAAACGGCGTATTGCGCTGATCCTGCAGCTTCGCCAGCCGGCCGAGATCGAGATAGTAAGTCCGGCTCGCGGCCTTCGTGAGCGCGCTGCGACGCACGATCACGAACGCGGCACCGGGCACGCCGTGCAGGCACTTGTTCGCGGTCGCGGCAACGGCATCGATCACGCCGCCGCCGAAGTCGATCGCCTCGGCGCCGAAGCTGCTCACGCCATCGACGAGCATCCTCACGCCGCGGGCACGGCACACGTCGGCGATCGCACCGAGATCGTTCAACCGGCCCGTCGTCGTCTCATGATGAATCACCGCGACGTGCGAATAGCCGCCCGCGTCGAGCCGCGCGGCGACTTCCGCGACATCGGGCGCCTGCATCCATTCGTGCTTCAGCACGTCGTGCGCGATCCCGTACTGCGTCGCGATCTGCGTGATGCGCTCGCCATATACGCCGTTCTCGATCACGAGCAGCTTGCCGTCCTGCGGCACGAGCGCCGCGATCATGCTTTCGACGGCGGCGGTGCCCGAGCCGGTCATCAGCACGGCGGCCCATTCGGTCGGATCGAGCTCATACGCGGCGACGAGTCGCGCGCGCGCCTCGTCCTGCAGATCGAAGAATTCGCTTTCGCGATGGCACAGGTCCGGTTGCAGCAGGCTGCGGCGCACGCGTTCGCTGAGCGTGACCGGGCCGGGATTGAGCAGCAGCATCAATGGGCTCCTTCAACGTGGGCTTCGGTCCGTGCGGCGCCGATATGCCGCATCAGGCGCGTCTTCACTTCGACCGGCGTGACGGTCGGGCGGGGCAGCCCGTCGGGCACACCGGTGCGGATCGCGACCCGCACGAACTGTGCGCCGTCGGCCTGCGCCGCGAGCGTCGCATCGAGCACGTCGAGCGTGTCGCCCTCGACGGCCGACGCGTAACCGCACGCGGCAGCCACGCCCGCGAACGACACATGCTGCGAGACGGTCGCCTGACCGCCCGTCGATTCGTGCGCGCCGTTGTCGAGCAGCACGTGCGTGAGGTTCGACGGCCCATAGGTGCCGACCGTCGCGAACACGCCCATGCGCATCAGCGCGGCGCCGTCGCCGTCGACGGCCACCACGCGCAGGTCCGGGCGCGCGAGCGCAAGACCGAGCGCGAGCGGCGTCACGCAGCCCATCGAGCCGACCATGTACAGCTGGTTCGGCCGATCGTCGATCGCATACAGCTCGCGGCCGCAGAAGCCGGTCGACGCGAGCACGACGGTCGAATCGACCGGCGTATGCGCGATCACGCGCTGCAATGCGTCGTGGCGCGTCGGCCACGCGGCCGGCGATGCGGCGCGCGCGCCCGATTGCGCGGCGACGTGCGCGCGCGGCGCGGCCGCCGGGTTCGCCTTCAACTCATACGACGCGACGCTGCCTTTCTGCATCACGAGCGCGTACGGACGGCCCGTCGCGTCCATGTGCGCGACCGCGCGGTCGAGCGCCGGGCCGACCTGTTCGGGGTCGGTCGGGAACGTCTCCCACGGAATCTCCATGGTGTCGAGCATCGCCGGCGTGATCGGCCCCATCAGCGCATGCTGCGGCTCGTCGGGCACGCCCGGCTGGCCGCGCCACGTGACGATCAGCAGCTGCGGCAGCCGGAACGTCCACGTCAACGACGTGAGCGGGCTCACGGCGTTGCCGAGGCCCGAGTTCTGCATCATCGCGATGCCGCGCTTGCCGCCGAGCGTCGCGCCGGCGATCAGTGCGACCGCGTCGCCTTCGTTGGCCGCCGACAGGTAATGCAGCGTCGGATCCTGCAGCACGTAGTTGATGAACGGCGTCAGGTAGGAGCACGGCACGCCCGCGTACCAGTCGAACCCGCGCTCGCGCGCGGCCTCGACGAACTGCGCCGCTTCGATCATTGCGCGCCTCCGTTGGCGGTGCCCGGCTCCGACAGCGGCGTCTGGCCGTGCGCGAAGTCGCCCGCGCGACGGAAGTCTTCGAGATCGTTGACGCCGCGCCAGTGGCCGTGCACGTACTGCACTTCGATCTTCTCGCCGGCGGCGATCAGCTCGTTGAGCAGCGACGGGATGTCGAGCGTGTCGAAGTCGGCGCGCGCCTGCAGCGTTGCGAGCATCGCCTTCAGCCGCTCGACGCCCGCGCCGCGCACGTTCAGCAAGCCGATCCAGCGGCCGTGCGGCGCGCCGGCGGCAACGTCGCTCGACACGCGTTGCAGATACGTCTTCTGACCGAACAGCCCGCGATCGTCGGCCGCCGAGCACAGCGCGAAGTCGCGCACGCTCTGGTTGGTTTCGGTCAGCGACGAATCGACGACGACGCTGAACTCCGCCTCGCTCTCCGCGAGGTCGCGCAGGATGTAGCTGCGGAACAGCAGGTCGCCGTACGAGATCACGGTGTCGCCGGTCAGGCGTTCGGCCGCGCATGCGAGCGACGCGAGCTCGCCCGTCTGCGCATGGCGCTCGTTCACGACCAGCTTGATGCCCGACGTGTCGATCGCGTCGGCGCGATAGCCGCCGACCACGGTGATGTCGTTCACGCCATGCTTCTTGAAGCCGTCGACGAGCCAGCGCAGCAGCGGCTTGCCGGCGACCGGCAGCATGACCTTGGGCTTGTCCTCGGTGACGGCCTCGAGCCCCTTGCCGCGGCTCGCGGCGAGCACGATCGCGGCGTTCGACGCACGCGACGACGACGACAGGTAGATGCGCTCGGCCGCCGAGTATTCGTCGGCGTCCTGCAGGCGGAAGATCTCGTTGACCGACGCGACGCGGTCCTCGACGTTGATCAGCGTTTCGTTCTGGTGGATCTCGCGTGCGACGGCCTGCATCGCGGAGGCCGACGCGCGGATCAGATGGTTCGCCCAGATCACGGTGCTGATGCCGGCCTGGCGGAACACGTCGGTCGGCGTGCTGTAGTACTTGGTCGGCACGATCACGAGCGGGGCCTTGCCGCTCCATTCGCGCGCGAACTGCAGAATCTCGTCGGGGCGCGACAGCTTGCTGTGGATCAGGATCGCGTCGGCGCCGGCTTCGGCATACGCGTTCGCGCGGCGCAGCGCCTCGTCCATCCCCCAGCCGGCGATCAGCGCCTCGACGCGCGCGACGATCGAGAAGTCGGGGTCGCTCTGCGAATCCTTGCCGGCCTTGATCTTGCCGCAGAATTCGTCGATCTCGGCGAGCGGCTGGCGTTCGCCGTCGATGAAGCTGTTGGTCTTCGGGAACTGCTTGTCCTCGATGCACACGCCGGCGATGCCGCGCTGCTCGAGCTTCTTCACGAGGCGGCGCACGTTGTTGAAGTTGCCGTAGCCGGTGTCGCCGTCGAGCAGGATCGGCAGGTCGCTCGCGTCGGCCATGAACTCGAGCACGTCGACGACCTGGGTCCAGCTCGCCTCGTTGTTGTCGCGCACGCCGAATTGCGCGGAGATCGCGAGGCCCGACGCCCAGATCCCCTTGAAGCCGGCTTCGCGGACGATCCGTGCCGACAGGCCGTTGTGCGCTTCCATCAGGAACTCGAGCTGGTCGCTGACCAGCATGCGGCGCAGGCGCGCGCTGCGCGATTCGGAGAAGTTGGGTTCGCGTGCGTTCATCGTGCGGCTCCTGCGGTCGTGCGTTGGATCAGGGGAAGGATGTCTTGGGTCGCGCGTGCGACGTCGTTCGGGAAGTCGATCTCGATCCACGGCATGCCGGTGACGTCGGCGACGTCGAACGAATGGCCGCCCTCGAGCAGCAGATCGCGGACGGCTTCCTCGTGCGGCAGGTTCGCGCGGCCGCTGTCGACGTAGCCGGCGACGATCGTCGCGAGGCGGCGCGCGGTGGCCTCGGTGAAGCGGAAGAAGCCGACCGATTCGCCGATCGTGTCGTAGTCGAGATCGACTGCGAGCTGTTTGCGCAGTTCCACCGGCACGCCGTTCTTCAGGCACAGCTTGACGGGCTCGTCGCCGGCCTCGAAGTCGCGATCGATCAGCAGGCGATCGACCGGGCGGTCCGCGTTCGCCACCAGCGCGTGCAGGATGTTCTCGTCGTACAGCACGTCGGCGTCCATCAGCAGCACGTCGCCGCCGCGCGTCATCGCGTCGGCGACGGTGTGCACGGTCAGCACGCTGCCGAGGTCGTAGCGCTCGTTCAGCACGATCTCGGCGCTGCGGCCGAGGCGCTTCAATTCCTGCTCGACCTTCGCGGCCTGGAAGCCGAGCCCGAGCACGATTTCATCGACGCCCGCGGCGTCGAGCACGCGCAGATGGCGCTCGAGCAGCGACACGTCGTCGAAGCGCAGCAGGCATTTCGGAAATTGCGCCTCGGGTGGTTGTTGCAGGCGCAAGCCGAGGCCTGCCGCAAGAATGATGGCTCGCATGGGTTCTCCAACCAAAAAGCCGGCGATCTGAACGATCAGTCGGCGAGCGGCTGCGGCGCATGGCGCCGTTGCCAGTTTCTTTCACTGAAATGCAGATAGAGCAGGCCGGGCAGGCCGAGCGCGAGTTCGCGCGCGCGCTTTGCGAGCGACAGCGCGAGCGCCGCGTCGGGCGGCAGTCCGACCAGCGGCGCGAGCAGCAGGTAACCGCCTTCCTGCGCGCCGAGCGAGCCGGGGATCGCGAACGCGGCGCCGCGGATCGCCTGGCCGACGCTCTCGAGCAGCAGCGCGTCGAGCCAGCTGACCGGGTGGCCGAGGAAGTGCAGCGCGAGCCACACCTCGGCGGTGCCGACGATCCAGCCGACGAGGCTCAGTGCGAAGGTCTTCGCGACCTTCGCGCGATCGCGGTACAGCGCGCCGACCGCGTGGTCGATCGCGTCGGC
The DNA here is from genome assembly GCF_000745665.1 of Burkholderia sp. WP42. Lineage (NCBI taxonomy): Bacteria > Pseudomonadati > Pseudomonadota > Betaproteobacteria > Burkholderiales > Burkholderiaceae > Burkholderia > Burkholderia sp. WP42. The sequence goes on from NZ_JQJT01000020.1 coordinate 122,788, forward strand.
GCGCGTCGCGAGCGACGACCAGTCGCGTGGGCCGAGCAGCTTCGACGCGAGACGCATGCCGCGGCCGAACAGCCCGCGCCGCTGCGCCGCGTAGAACGCGACGGCGAGCGCGCCGAGCACGCCGGTGGCGATCAGCGCCGGCGTGCGCAGGTGCGTGACCGATTCGTGCGTCGCATACGCGCTGAACGCGGCGATGCCGATCAACGCGAACGCCATCTGCGCGAGCGCCTGCATCGTCGTGCTGACGGTGACCGTGGCGGCCGCGTCGGCCATCCGCGTGCCGCGCTGCGCGAGGTAGCGCACCATCAGCACGGGGCCGCCGATCTGACCGGCCGGCAGCAGGCTGTTCACCGATTCGCCGACCCAGCGCGCGCGCAGCGCGTTGCCGAGCGCGGCGCCGGGCTGGCCGCGGCGGAACATCGCCGAGATCGCCAGCGCGTCGATCACGAGCGGCACGACGTGGAACGCCGCGACGAGCGCGAGGCCCCAGCCGGCCGCGAGGAACGTCGACGCGACCGCGCCGACGCCTTGCCACGCGAGCAGCGCGACGAACAATGCCGTTCCGACGGACAGCAGGATCAGGCCAGCGCGTGTCATGACCCGGTCGCGCGTCGCGTCGCCAGCTGCTTGAACACCTGGCGGAAGCCGAAATAGGCGATCGCGTCCTTCATGTTCGAGACGAAGCGCTTCCACGGCCGCATGCCGGGATTGGTCACGTATTCGAACGTGAGGGACACGCGCATCTCGTTCTGGCCGAGCGGCGTGACGCGATGGCGCAGCTTGTCGCCGTCGAACAGCACGATGCCGCCGTCGGCGATCTGCACGGAGCCCGCTTCGTCGGGCACGTCCGGGTTACGGGTGTGCAGTTCGTAGTCGAGCCGGCACGTCGAATCGTCGATCACGCCGAACAGCAGCGTGTAGCGGCGGCCGTCGTAGTACGACGTGTCGTAGTGCCAGCCGATGTGGTCGCCCGGCTTCGTGTAGTAGTACAGCGCGTAAGCGTGCGGATCGTCGTCCGGCGACAGCATCAGCTTGTCGCCGGTGATTTTCTCGAGGAAGCCGATCAGCGCCTTCGAGCGGTACAGCTCGGCGATGTACGGCGCCTGTTCGTCGATCGTGTGCCGGCTCACGCTGCCGCCCTGCTTGTGGCCGGGCAGGTAATTGCGGTTCAGGCCGGCCTGCATCGCGCGCGCGGCGGCAGCGAGTTTCGCGTGCGCGTCGGGCGGCAGGAAGCTGTCCAGATACAGGAACGATCCCTGGCGCGTGTAGTCGCCGCGCAGGCGATCGACGTCGAGACGGCCGACGCAGTCGGCCACGGTGCGATCGGGATCGGCTGCCGCCGCGCGCGCAGGCGCGGGGCGTGCCGGGCTCAGCACGGAGTCGTCGCGCGTGCTAGAAGTCATTTGGAAGCCTGGATTTCAGTTTGATTTTGAGTGCCGCCCGGCCGGTCGCTGCGTGCGCGGCCGCTCGACGGGGACATGAAGACCTGCGGCGCGGCGTTCGATTGCGCGGCGCCGTCGCGGCGCACGACGCGCCACCAGTCGATCACGACCCATGCGGCGAACAGCGGCGCGCCGATCGACGCCGCGAGCAGGAACGGCTGCACGCCGTCGACGAGCGTGACGAGCGGCAGCAGGTAGAGGACGTCTTCGGTCTCGAAGCCGCCCGCGAATGCCTGTTTGGTGCCTGCCTTGCCGGCGATCGATTCGATCCGCATCCGCAGGAAGAAGATCAGCGCGACGGCCGCGCCGGCCGCGGCGCCCAGCAGCACCGGCGACGCGATCATCTGGCCGCCCTGTGCGACGACGCCGACGCCCATGCTCACGAACAGCGCGACCGTGACGAGCGCATCGGCGGCGAGGTCGTAAAAGTGACCGATCTTGCTCGACTTGCCGCTGATGCGGGCGAGCTCGCCATCGGTATGGTCGACGAAGTTGGACAGCACGATCAGCAGCGCGCCGGCGTTGATCCAGCCGAAGCCGCCTTGCGCGAGGCACCACGCGCCCGCGACGCCGATCAGCAGGCGCAGGGTGGTGAGGTGGTTGGGGGTAACGGGCGTGTCGATCAGCGGTCGGACGAGCGCGCGCGCGAGCCGCGCATCCCAGGTGCGGGGCAGGGGGGGCTCGGAACGGTTGGCGGTTTTTCTTTGGTCCATCGGCGAAATATATACGGAATTGTAATTTGTTGCTTTTCCTTGGACCAATGTCCTGACATGTGCCTGTGTTACGGAGTATTCGAGGTGTTGGCTAGTTGTAATCCGGGCCCGTGAATTGGCGTTCCCGCCTGCGGATCGTACCGGTTCCAGCGGGGTTCGCCGGGCGCCGCCGCCAAGGGCCGGCGTGCCGCGCAGCGGCGCTCGGCGCGGATCCGCGCGGGCGTGCGGCTTTGATCTCGGTCACGGGTCGAGATGGGGCGCCGCGCGACAATTCGCAGCAGCGATTCGCGAAGCGCTCGGCGTGCGCGGATTGCCCGGTTGCCGACGCCGGATCCGGACGGTTTTCGCTCGGTCGACGTTCAGCATTTCGTAAGCTGTCCGGGCGAGAATGGCCGTTTTCTTTCGAATTGCTTTCTGTCGCATTCGGTCAAATTACGACCGACTGACACAGAAGTGCCGTTCGATATCAGGCGCATCCGGCAAGAATCTTTTTCATTCGGGCTGACATTTCGCGACGACGGCGTCTGCGATACTCGGACCGTGCCCGTGGTGCCGGGCCGCCCTCGCGGCCCCAAGGGCTTCGCGTCGCTCAGGAGACACCCCCCGCGACGTCAACGACAGACCAGAAGCTTCAGATATATAGCCATGTCTTCTTCACGCATCCTTGCTCCCGCTTTGCGTTCGCTCGTCCGCACCGCCGACGAAGCCGCCGCGATGATCCGTCCCGGCATGACCGTCGCGATGAGCGGCTTCACCGGCTCCGGCTATCCGAAGGCCGTGCCGGCCGCGCTCGCCGCGCACATCGAGGCGGCCCACGCCCGCGGCGAAACGTTCCGGATCAACGTGCTGACGGGCGCGTCGACCGCGCCTGAACTCGACGGCGCGCTCGCCCGCACCGACGGCATCTCGATGCGTCTGCCGTACCAGTCCGACCCGACGCTGCGCGACAAGATCAACAACGGCGAAGTCGATTACCAGGACGTCCACCTGAGCCACGTCGCCCAGTACGCATGGTTCGGCCTGTACGGCGATCTCGACGTCGCGATCGTCGAAGTCGCGGGCATCCGCGAGGACGGCCTGCTGATTCCGTCCGCGTCGATCGGCAACAACAAGACGTGGCTGGAGCAAGCCAAGCACGTGATCCTCGAAGTCAACTCGCGCCAGCCGCTCGGCCTGGACGGGATGCACGACGTCTATTACGGCACCGCGCTGCCGCCGCACCGCAAGCCGATTCCGCTCACGAAGAGCGACGACCGCATCGGCGAACCGTACCTGCGCTGCCCGGCCGAGAAGATCGTCGCGATCGTCGAAACCGACGCGCCCGATCGCAGCAACGCGTTCTCCGCACCGGACGCCACGTCGAAGCAGATCGCGACGCAACTGATCGACTTCCTGCGTCATGAAGTGAAGCGCGGCCGGCTGCCGGAAAACCTGCTGCCGCTGCAGTCGGGCGTCGGCAACATCACCAACGCGGTGCTCGCCGAACTGAGCACGGCCGGCTTCTCGAACCTCACCGCGTACACCGAGGTGATCCAGGACGGCATGCTCGACCTGCTCGACGACGGCACGCTGAGCTTCGCGTCGGCCACTGCGCTGTCGCTGAGCCCGCCGGCCGTGCAGCGTTTCGCCGACGAGATCGCGACGTTCCGCGAAAAGATCCTGCTGCGTCCGCAGGAGATCAGCAACCATCCGGAACTCGTGCGCCGCCTCGGCTGCATCGCGATGAACGGGATGATCGAAGCCGACATCTACGGCAACGTGAACTCGACGCACGTGATGGGTACGAAGATCCAGAACGGCATCGGCGGCTCGGGCGACTTCGCGCGCAACGGCTATCTGTCGTGCTTCATGTCGGCCAGTACCGCGAAGGGCGGCGCGATCTCGCGGATCGTGCCGATGGCGAGCCACGTCGATCATACCGAGCACGACGTCGCGGTGGTCGTCACCGAGCAGGGCCTCGCCGATCTGCGCGGCCTGTCGCCGAAGCAGCGCGCGCGCAAGATCATCGCGAACTGCGCGCACCCGGATTACCGGCCGATGCTCGAGGACTACTTCGAGCGCGCGTCGCGCGAGAGCTTCGGCAAGCACACGCCGCATCTGCTCGCCGAGTCGCTGTCGTGGCACGAGCGCTTCGTGCGCACCGGCTCGATGAAGGTCTGAGCCTGACCGGCGCGGAGTGGGGCGTGCGCCGCGCGTGCGCCCCCGCCGCGCCGTTAATTTGTCGCTGCCGCGCTGCATGCGCGGCGGGCGGCTCCAATCACGCCGCAACCCCCGCGGCGGCACGCACGCGTCGCGCTTGTATCGGAACGGTCGAGCGACTATCTTGCGGCTTCAAGTTCACTCGAGGCCAAGCATGAATCGTCTGGATATCGCCGAGGTCGCGCGCCGCTCGGGGCTCCCCGCCTCGACGCTGCGCTACTACGAGGAAAAGGGCTTGATCGTGCCGAGCGGACGGCATGGGCTGCGGCGTCAGTACGACGCGTCGGTGCTGGAGCGTCTCGCATTGATCGCGCTCGGCCGGGAAGCCGGTTTCTCGCTCGATAACATGCTGGCGATGTTCGGCGCGGACGGCCGACCGGCGATCGACCGCGCGACGCTCGAGCGCAAGGCCGACGAACTCGACCGTACGATCCGCCGCCTCGGCTCGGTGCGCGACGCGCTGCGACATGCAGCCGCCTGTCCGGCGCCGAGCCATCTCGAATGTCCGTCGTTTCGCAAGCTGCTGCGCATCGCCGCGCATCGCGCCCCGGCGCGCCGGACGAAACCGGATAGCCCTTGACGAGCCAGAACGGGCTAGAACGCCGTACGGCCCGTCATCCCGCGTGATACACGCGGCATTCCATCTCGCGTCCTCGCACGACCCGCTTGCCGGCGAGCGCGCCGAGCGTCCCGGTGACGACGGTGCGCAACTGTTCGCGCTGCGTTGCATCGTAGAAATAGAGCGCGACCCAATCGGCGGTCGCGGACGGCTCCTGCGCGCGGGCAGGGCACGCGGCCAGGGCGGTGAAATGCCAGCCGCCCTTCGTCATGTGCATCACGGGCGGCGACACGCTGACGTCCGCGTTCAGGCGGCGCGGCACGAGGGTCGGCAGCATGCCGGCGGCCGCCTTGTTGCGGTACAGGCGATCGATATACAGCAGCAGTTCGACCGGCGGCTCGGTGCCGAGGCCGGCGTCGCGCGCATGGCCTTGCCAGCGTCGGCGGCGGCTCAACACGTCGTCGAGCGCGGCGCGGATGCCGGCCGCACGTCGCGGGCCGACGCCCGCGATCGCTTCGAGCTGGCCGCTGCGCGCGGCGCGCTCCAGCTCCTCGAGCGTATCGATCTGCAACTGGTCGTGAATGCGCAGCGCGAGCCCGTGGCCGATGCCCGGCACGGCCTCGAACGCGGACACGCGCTCGGCGTCGCCGCGCAACCGGTCGAGCAGACGCCAGCGGCCGCTCACCAGCAGTTCGGCGATCGCCTGCGCGACGCCTGCGCCGACTGCCGGCAGCGCGCCCAGCGCATCCACGCCGCCCGCGTCGAACCGCGCGCGCAGCGCTTCGTCGAGCGATTCGATCGTATCGGCGGACGCGCGGTAGGCGGCCACCCGATACGGATTCGCTCCCTGGTCGGCAAGCAACTGCGCGGCCTCGCGCAGATGGTCGGCGATCTGCCGGTTTTCCTCGTCGGTGTGGCTGATGGTCGTTTCCATGGCGCGGGACCGGGGCAAGCGCAAACGGGATGGACGCGGCGCGCAATGCGCCGCAGCACGCTTCATTTCAGCACATTGTCGCGGCCCGTGACGGATGGAAATTGACGCGCATCAACGGCGAACGTTGCGGGCGTGCGGCAGCCCACACGCGCGCGTTCGCACCGGTGTGCGGCGCGTCGCGCGTGGCCGCTTATGCGTCGAGGAACGACTGCGCGCCTTCCGCCTGCGCGGCCGTGCGCAACGTCGCGAGCGCGCGCTTCTCGATCTGCCGCACGCGCTCGCGCGACATTCCGGCGTCCTGCGCAATGGCGTCGTAGGTGTCGGGCTCGGCGCCCCCGAGGCCGAACCGGCGACGCAGCACGTCGGCCTCGGTCGGCGTGACCGAGCGCAGCAGCGAGCTCACGCATTCCCGCATGCGCGTGTTCGCCAGCCGTTCGAACGGGCTCGCCGAGGTCTGGTCCTCGATCAGGTCGACGAGGCCGGTTTCCGCGTCCGGCAGCGGCGTATCGAGCGACAGCGGCTCGGCAGGCAGCGCGAGCAACGCGCGCAGCTTGTCCTCGGCGAGGCCGGTGTCGGCGGCCAGTTCGGCCGGCGTCGCGCGGCGGCCGTGGCGCTGGCGAAAGCGCAGCGCATGCCGCTGCACTCGCTGCGACTGGTCGCCGACGTGCACCGGCACGCGGATCGTGCGCGAGCGGTCGGCCACCGCGCGCGCGACCGCCTGCCGAATCCACCAGGTCGCGTAGGTCGAGAACTTGAAGCCGCGCCGGTATTCGAACTTCTCGATCGCGCGCATCAGGCCGAGGCAGCCGTCCTGCACGAGGTCGGGCAGATCGACGCCGCGATTCACGTACTTGCGCGCGATCGACAGCACGAGCCGCAGGTTCGCTTCCAGCATCGCGCGCGTGCCGTCGCCCAGTTTCTGCTGGCCGTCGCGCAGCGCGGCGCCGAGCGCGCGCCGCGCGGGCGCATCGAAGCACGCCGCGTCGGTGCCGGCATCGCCGGCCGCGTTGGCGGGCGCGCGCGCCAGTGCATCGACGACGCGGCTCGCGTCGTCGACGGCCGGGACGGCCCAGCCAAGCTCGCCGAGCAGCGCGGCCACGCGGTTGCGCGCGTCGCGGTATTCGGCCGAACGGCAGCCCTGCGCGTGCAGCGCGCCGCGCAGCGTCGCGAGCGCGTCGCGCAACGCGTCCCGGCGTGCGGATGCCCGCGCGCGCGATTCGTCGTTCGGCGTGTCGTCGTCTTCGTCGCCGGCCGCGTCCGTCGCGCTCGCCGCGCCGTGGCGCGCCAGCAGCGCATCGACCGCCGGCGGGTAGCCGGCGAGCGCGTGCAGGATCTGATGGCGGCCCGTTTCGATTTCGCGCGCGAGCACGATTTCGTCCTCGCGCTTGAGCAGCGGCACCGCATGGATACGACGCATGTAGAGCGCCATCGGATCGGTGGACGCACTCGCGCCGCGGGCGAGGTCGCCGAGCAGCGCGCGGCTCTCGTCGAGCGTGTCTCGATCGACGTCGACCGGCGTCGTGCCGACGAACGGCGCGGGCGCGGCCGGCTCGTCGAGCACGTCGATGCCGATGTCCGCGAGCGCGGCGCGCACGACTTCCAGCGCATCGGCGCTGTCGCTGTCGGGCGGCAGCGCGTCGACGAGGTCGGCGTGCGTCAGATATCCCTGCTCGCCGGCGCGCGCGAGCAGCTGGATGATCGGATCGAGGGGCGTGTCCGCCCGAAGCGTGGGGCGTGGCAGGGTCATGTCGATAGCGGCGTGAGCCGCGCTCCTGTATGGGCGGGCCGAAGGTCCGCGGGTTTCAGGTCGCCGGGGGCCGCGAACGCCCGTCCGCGCCGGCCAGCCTGACTCGATATCGAACGTGAGGGCGATCGCGCCAACTTCAATGTCGGCGCGGCAGACGCGCAAGCAGGCGGCGTGCCTGTGGGGCCGCATCGGCCCGATTCATGCGGCGAAACAAAAAGTCACCGATCAAACCCGCAGAAATATGCAGCGGACGTAAGCTAGACACAGGCGCGCGCCGCGCGGCGGCGCGCCGATTTCGTCCGGAGCATTCGATGATTTCCCTTTCCGCTGCGAAGCGACCCGCGCTGGCGTTGGTCATGCTTGCGCTGAGTGGTTGCTATTACACGGGGCCGTACGGTTATGCACCGTATTACGCACCGGCGCCCGCACTGCTGTCGCAGCGCGAGCTTCCCGTCGCGCCGGCGAGCGGGGCGTCCGCGGCTGCACCGGCGCCGACGCCGGCCCCCGCTCGGGCGCCTGCTCGGGCCCAAGCCCAGGTTCCGGCTCCAGCTCCAGCCGAGCCGCCGCCTGATTACACCTACGCGCCGCCCCCCGTTTATGTCGCGCCGGCCTACGTGCCGTATCCGGTCTATTACCCCGCGTACTATCCGGCGTACTACCCCGGCTGGTACGGGCCGCCCATCTCGATCGGCTTCGGTTTCCGCGGATACTGGGGCGGCGGGCACTGGGGCGGCGGACACCACGGCGGCCATCGACACTGAAGGACGCGCGGCTGAACCGCGCGGGAGAGCACCATGAGCAAAACGATCATCCGAAGTCTGTGCGTCGTCCTGTTCGGCATCGCCGCGGCGCCGGGCATCGCCGCCGCGCAAAGCAGCGCCTACACGAACTCGGTCGCGGCGCTCTATGCCGGGCCGGCACCCGACTATCCGGTGGTCGCGCAACTTCCGCCCGGCACCGCGGTGGACGTGTTCGGCTGTCTGAGCGACTACTCGTGGTGCGACGTCGCGCTGCCTGGCGTGCGCGGCTGGATCGACGCGGAGCAGCTCGACTATCCCTACCAGGGCTACTACGTGCCGCTGATCGAATACGGCGCGATCGTCGGCGTACCGGTCACCGGGTTCGCGATCGGCGCGTACTGGGACCGCTATTACCGCAATCGCCCGTGGTTCCACGATCGCGATCGCTGGGAGCATCGCGCCGAGCCGCGCATCGGTCCGGGAGGGCTCCCGCCGGGACAGGGACACCCGCAGCCGGGCGGCCCGATCCAGCGCGCGCCCGGCGGCGCTCCGCCGCCGCAGCACGATACGCGGCCGTCGGCCACGCGCGGCGGCTGGGGTGGACCGAACCGCATGCCGGCCCCCCAGGCGATGCCCCAGCCGGCGCCGGTACCGCACGCGGCGCCGCAACCGGGCCCGGCAGCCGCACCGCACCCGGCGCCGCCACCCGGGCCCGGTCCAGCCGTCGTGCGCCCGGCGCCCGGGCCGGGCGGCGGGCCGCGCATGCTGCCGCCGCAGGGAAACCCAGGCGGCGGCGGTTACGGCGGCCGGTCGCAAGGTGGCGGAAATGCCGGCGGCGGCCACGGCGGCGGCGTCGGCAACGACGAGTTTCGCCGCTGACACGCGGCGCCCGCGTTGCCGCGGGACGAAAAAAAGCCGCTCCGAAGAGCGGCTTGGGCAGCTTGCCGATCCGGCCGGCGGGCTGCGGGTGGGGCTCGGGTAGAGGCCGGGAACGAGCCCGTCTCGGCCCGTTCCCGGCCTCTAAGGCGACGGTCAGTCGTCGAGCAGCGACAGGTCGCGAACCGCGCCCTTGTCCGCCGACATCACGAGCTTCGCATAGGCCTTCAGCGCCGCCGACACCTTGCGCGGACGCGGCTGCGCCGGCTTCCAGCCCTTCGCGTTCTGCTCTTCGCGGCGGCGCGCGAGTTCTTCATCCGACACCAGCACGTCGATCGTGCGGTTCGGGATGTCGATGCGGATGCGGTCGCCGTCGCGCACGAGGCCGATCGCGCCGCCCGCGGCCGCCTCCGGCGAGCAATGGCCGATCGACAGCCCGGACGTGCCGCCCGAGAAGCGGCCATCGGTCAGCAGCGCGCATGCCTTGCCGAGCCCCTTCGACTTGATGTAGCTCGTCGGGTACAGCATTTCCTGCATGCCGGGGCCGCCCTTCGGGCCTTCGTAGCGCACGATCACCACGTCGCCGGCCTTGACCTTGTCGTTCAGGATGTTCTCGACCGCTTCGTCCTGCGACTCGGTCACGTGCGCGGAGCCCTCGAACACGAGAATGCTCTCGTCGACGCCGGCCGTCTTCACCACGCAGCCGTCGAGCGCGATGTTGCCGGTCAGCACGGCGAGGCCGCCTTCCTTCGAGAACGCGTGCTCGTACGAGCGGATGCAGCCCTCGGCGCGGTCGAGGTCGAGGCTGGGCCAGCGCGTGTCCTGGCTGAACGCGACCTGCGTCGGGATCCCGGCCGGACCGGCCAGGTAGAACTTGCGCACCGCTTCGTCCTGCGTACGGACGATGTCCCACTGGTCGAGCGCATCTTTCAGCGTCGGCGCGTGGACCGTCGGCACGTCGGTGTGCAGCTTGCCCGCACGGTCTAGCTCGCCGAGGATCGCCATGATGCCGCCCGCGCGATGGACGTCTTCGATGTGGTACTTGTTCGTGTTCGGCGCGACCTTGCACAGCTGCGGCACGACGCGCGACAGGCGGTCGATGTCCCTCATCGTGAAGTCGATGCCGGCTTCGCGCGCGATCGCGAGCAGGTGCAGGATCGTGTTGGTCGAACCGCCCATCGCGATGTCGAGCGTCATCGCGTTCTCGAACGCGTTGAAGCCGACCGAGCGCGGCAGCACGCGCACGTCGTCCTGTTCGTAGTACTGGCGGGTCAGCTCGACGATCCGGCGGCCGGCGCGCTTGAACAGCTGCTCGCGATCGGCGTGCGTCGCGACCACCGTGCCGTTGCCGGGCAGCGACAGGCCGAGCGCTTCGGTCAGGCAGTTCATCGAGTTCGCGGTGAACATGCCCGAGCACGAACCGCAGGTCGGGCATGCCGAGCGTTCGACTTCGGCGACGTCGGCGTCGGAGTACGACTGGTCGGCTGCGATCACCATCGCGTCGACGAGGTCGAGCTTCTTCAGCTCGATGGTCTTGGTGACCGGGTTCGCGAGGCGCGTCTTGCCGGCTTCCATCGGCCCGCCCGACACGAAGATCACCGGGATGTTCAGGCGCATCGCGGCCATCAGCATCCCCGGCGTGATCTTGTCGCAGTTCGAGATGCAGACCATTGCGTCCGCGCAGTGCGCGTTCACCATGTACTCGACCGAGTCGGCGATGATGTCGCGGCTCGGCAGCGAGTACAGCATCCCGTCGTGGCCCATCGCGATGCCGTCGTCGACGGCGATCGTGTTGAATTCCTTCGCGACGCCGCCGGCAGCCTCGATCTCGCGCGCGACCAGCTGGCCGAGATCCTTCAGGTGGACGTGCCCGGGCACGAATTGCGTGAACGAATTGACGACCGCGATGATCGGCTTCGAGAAATCGTCGTCTTTCATGCCGGTGGCGCGCCACAGCGAGCGCGCGCCCGCCATGTTGCGGCCGGCGGTGGAGGTTTTGGAGCGGTATGTGGGCATTGTGATGGCTGAAGAAATATCGCGGAAAAGGGTGGAGGCACGGGGAATAAAGGCCTCTCTCGCGCCCGTGCGAACAACCTCTTGAGCTGCGCCCTGGGCAAACGGGGCAATTATCCCACAGCCGCCGGGCGTGCGCCGGCCGTGGGAGCGGGTGGTGGGGCACCGGGTTTGGCCATTCCATCGGCGATGAGCGGCCGCGGGCCGCGGCGCGCTGGGCAGGCCGTGTAGGCCGGCCCGCACCGCCACGCCTCACTCGACCAGCGCGAGAATCTCGTCGTACAGCGCCCGCGGAATCCGCACGCCGTGCGCGATGCTGCGCGCACGGGCGTCGAAGCGCCGCTGCGACGGCAGTCGCGCCCCTTGCGCGGTGATCGCGTCGAACAGCCGTTCGCCGCGCGCGAGACCCGCGTCGAGGTCGTCGCCGAGGAACACCTTCGGGTCGAACGCGACCACGAGCTCGCCGTGGCACGGCGTGGCGCCGACGCCGCCGTCGAACGCCAGCGACTCCTGACTCGTCAGGTCGCCGATCAGCGCGCCGCCGAGCAGCTCGACCATCGCCGCGAGCGCCGAGCCCTTGTGCCCGCCGAACGTGCGCATTGCGCCCCGCAGGGCGGCGTGCGGATCGGTGGTCGGCCGGCCGTCGGCGTCGATCGCCCAGTGCGGCGGGATCGCGTCGCCCCGTTTCGCGTGCAGCTCGATGTCGCCGCGCGCGATCGCGCTGGTCGCGAAGTCGAACACGAACGGCAGTCCGCCCGGGCGCGGCCAAGCGAACGCGATCGGATTCGTGCCGAACACCGGTTCGCGGCCGCCTTCCGGCGCGACCCAGCTGTGGCTCGGGTTCATCGCGATGCCGGCCAGCCCCTCGGCGGCGATCGCTTCGACTTCGGGCCACAGCGCCGAGAAGTGGTAGCAGTTGTTGATCGCCATCGCCGCGATGCCGTGTTGCTTCGCCATCCCGACGAGCACCGGCAGCCCCGTCTTGAAGCTCAGCAGCGAGAAGCCGCGATGCGCGTCGAGCGCGACGATCGACGACGACAGGCGTCGCAGCGTCGGCACGGCGCGTGGATCGACCTTGCCTTTCTTCAGCGTGCGCACGCATACGAGCAGCCGATACACGCCGTGCGAGTGGCACTCGTCGCGCTGGCCCTGCGTGATGACGTCGGCGATCGCATGCGCGTGCGCAAGCGACATCCCGTGGTGTATCAGCACCCGCAGCGCGAGTGCATGGACGTCGTCGAGCGCCAGCACGACGTCGGCGCGCGGCTCAGACATCGCGCGCTGCCCGCGGCGCCGGCACGCCGTCGATGCGTTGCGGCACGTTCAGCGGGTTGCCGTCGCGGAGCGCGTCGGGCAGCAGTGCGTCGGGCACGTCCTGGTACGACACCGGCCGCAGGAACCGCTCGATCGCGCGCGCGCCGACCGACGTGGTGCGCGTGTCGGACGTCGCCGGGAACGGGCCGCCGTGCACCATCGCGTGGCCGACCTCGACGCCCGTGCCGAAGCCGTTGACCAGAATGCGGCCGGCCTTGCGCTCGAGCGTCGGGCGCAGCGCGGCGAACAGTGGCGCGTCGTCATCGGCGATGTGCGCGGCGATCGTCAACTGGCCTTCGAGCGACTTCAGCACGCGATGCAGCGTATCGGCGTCCGGGCAGCGCACGATCAGCGACGCGGGGCCGAACACTTCGTTGCGCAATTCGGGGTGCGCGACGAACGCGTCGGCCGACGTCGCGAACAGCGCGGCGCGCGCCTGATAGCGGCCGCCTTCGGCGCCTTCCGCAAGCAGCTCGACCGCGCCGTGCGCGCGCTGTGCGATCACGCCGCGCGTGTAGCTCGCATGCATGTGCGGCGTCAGCATCGTCTGCGCCGCGCTCGCCTGGATGGCGGTGACCGCCGCGCCCTCGAACGCACGCAGGGCCGGGCCGTCGATCGCGAGCACCAGGCCGGGGTTCGTGCAGAACTGGCCGGCGCCGAGCGTGAGCGACGCGACGAACTGCGTCGCGATCGCATCGTGGCGCGTGGCGAGCGCGGCCGGGCACAGCAGCACCGGGTTGATCGAGCTCATTTCCGCATAGACGGGAATCGGCTCGTGGCGCACGGCCGCGATGTGCATCAGCGCGACGCCGCCGCCGCGCGAGCCGGTAAAGCCGACCGCCTTGATGCGCGCGTCGGCGACGAGCGCCTGACCGATCTCGCGCGACGCGTCGAACAGCAGCGAGAACACGCCGGCCGGCAGCGTGCAGTCGCGCACGGCCTGCTGGATCGCGCGGCCGACGAGCTCGGACGTGCCCGGATGCGCCGAGTGCGCCTTGACGATCACCGGGCAGCCGGCGGCCAGCGCCGACGCGGTGTCGCCGCCCGCCACCGAGAACGCGAGCGGGAAGTTCGACGCGCCGAACACGGCCACCGGGCCGATCGCGACGTTGCGTAGCCGTAGGTCCACGCGCGGCAGCGGCTTGCGCTCGGGGCGCGCGGGGTCGATGCGCGCATCGATGTAAGCGCCGTCACGCAGCAGCGCCGCGAACAGCGCGAGCTGGCCGACCGTGCGGCCGCGCTCGCCTTCGATGCGCGCGCGCGGCAGCCCGGTTTCGACGACGCAGCGTTCGATCAGCTCGTCGCCGAGCGCGACGATGTTGCGGCCGATCGCCTCGAGAAACGCGGCGCGTTGCTCGGGATGCGTGTCGCGATAGGTGTCGAAGGCGGCGTCGGCGAGCGCACAGGCCGTGTCGAGGTCGTGCGGGCTCGCGCCGCCGAATGCGGGCGCGAGCGGCTCGCCGGTCGCGGCGGCGATCGCGTGAAAGGTGCCGTTCCGTCCGGCGACGGCCGTCTGGCCGATCAGGAGCTGGCCTGTGAGTTGCATGGGGTTCCTTGGAAAATGCGGCGCCGCGCGCACTGCGTGCGGCCGGAGTGGAAGGGAGCGGAAAGCGGGGCGTCCGCCTTCGTCGTCGTCGAGCTGCAGCTCGTCGGCACGGATGCCGGTGCGGGCGCCCCAGTAATGGAGGACGAGCGCGACGGCCGCGACGACCGCCGTGTCGTACGGATGCGCGAGCCTGCCGATGCCGCCGAAGCCGCCGCGGAGCGGGACAACGGGACGGGCGGATGGGCGTTGCCTTGGGCTGGCATGGGTGCGTCTCCTGGGATGTATCGGGGCCGGGGCCGGTGCGGGTGGCGGCCGGTCCGGACGAGCGGCGCGGGCGCCGGCCATTCATGCGCCGCGCGCGGCGCGCTGCGGCGAACGGGCTCGGCGCCGGCGATGCCGGGCACGCAAATGGCGAAGCGGCGGTGTGCCGCCGCCGCGCTGCCGGCACGCACCTGCCCCGCACGTTCGGCGGTTCGCCCGCTGACCGCTGACCAACGACGCACGGCCGGCGCGCTGCGCCGTGACGAAAGCGGCGTAACACCGCCCGCGCACCGGCCGGCTGCCGGGCGCGGCGAGAAGTCCGTCGCTTGTGGCCGACGGCCCGGCGCACTGCGCCCGCCTGCGGCATCTCGATCGACGACCGGCGCGTCGACGTGCAACCAGTATCGCCGTGCCGACGCCCATCACGCTTGAGCCGTATCGCGCAGCGGAATGACGAAATCGGCACAATGCGCGGCGCGCGTCCGGGCGGCGCCCGACGCTGTGCCGATTTCGTCGTCGGCCTCATCGAAAACCCACAAGCGGGCCGACGCGCGACGGAGGAAGCTATGCTCCTTTCCCATCTCGGACGGCTCATGATGAAGCGCATTCAGATCATCGATTCGCACACGGGCGGCGAACCCACGCGGCTCGTCGTGTCCGGCTTTCCTTCGCTCGGCAACGGCACGATGGCCGAGCGTCGCGACGTGCTCGCGCGCGAGCACGATCGCTACCGCACCGCCTGCATCCTCGAGCCGCGCGGCAGCGACGTGCTGGTCGGCGCGCTGCTGTGCGAGCCCGTGTCGCCCGACGCGGCGGCCGGCGTGATCTTCTTCAACAACAGCGGCTACCTCGGGATGTGCGGGCACGGCACGATCGGCGTCGTGCGCACGCTGCATCACATGGGCCGCATCGGGCCGGGCGTGCATCTGATCGAGACGCCGGTGGGCACCGTCGAGGCGACGCTGCACGACGACCTGTCGGTCAGCGTGCGCAACGTGCTCGCGTATCGCCATGCGAAGGCGGTCGAGGTCGACGTGCCGGGTTACGGCCCGGTGAAGGGCGACATCGCCTGGGGCGGCAACTGGTTCTTCCTGATCAGCGAGCACGGCCAGCGCGTCGCCGGCGACAACGTCGCGGCGCTGACCGCGTATTCGTCGGCGGTGCGCGCGGGGCTCGAGCGCGCCGGCATCACCGGCGCGAACGGCGGCGAGATCGACCATATCGAACTGTTCGCCGACGACCCCGAGCACGACAGCCGCAGCTTCGTGCTGTGTCCCGGCCATGCGTACGATCGCTCGCCGTGCGGCACCGGCACGAGCGCGAAGCTCGCGTGCCTCGCGGCCGACGGCAAGCTCGAACCGGGCGTCGTGTGGCGGCAGGCGAGCGTGATCGGCAGCGTGTTCCATGCGAGCTATGCGCTCGCCGACGGCGGCATCGTGCCGACGATTCGCGGCAGCGCTCACCTGAGCGCGGAAGCGACGCTGTTGATCGACGAAGACGATCCGTTCGGCTGGGGCATCGTGTCGTGAGCGGGACGACGACCGACGTCGTGGTGATCGGCGCCGGCATCGTCGGCGCGGCATGTGCGCACGAGCTGGCGCAGCGCGGGCTGCGTGTGCTGGTGGTCGACGACGCCAGCGGCGGCGCGACCGGCGCCGGCATGGGCCATCTCGTCGCGATGGACGACAACGCGGCCGAGCTCGCGCTGAGCCATTATTCGATCGGGCTGTGGCGCGCGCTCGCCGACCAGATGCCGCAGGGCTGCGCGTACCGCAACTGCGGCACGCTGTGGCTCGCGGCCGACGCGCACGAGATGGATCTCGCGCGCGCGAAGCAGGCGACGCTCGCCGCGCATGGCGTGGCCGGCGAGCTGATCGACGCGGCGACGCTCGCGCGGCTCGAGCCGATGCTGCGTGCGGGCCTCGGCGGCGCGCTGAAGATCCCCGGCGATGCGATTCTCTATGCGCCCGTCGCCGCCAGCTGGCTGCTGCAGCGCGCGCCGGGCGTCGCGTTGCGCCGCGATCGCGCGGTGGCGGTCGACGGCGCGAGCGTGACGCTCGCGAGCGGCGACACGCTGCGCGCGCAGCGCGTGGTGGTCGCCAACGGCGTCGCTGCACGCGCGCTGTTGCCCGAACTGCCGTTGCGCCCGAAGAAGGGCCACCTGTTGATCACCGACCGCTATCCCGGCCGCGTGTCGCACCAGCTCGTCGAGCTCGGCTATGCGGCGAGCGCGCACGCGAGCGACGGCACGTCGGTCGCGTTCAACGTGCAGCCTCGGCCGACCGGCCAGTTGCTGATCGGCTCGTCGCGCCAGTTCGACACCGACGACGCGCGCGTCGAGCCGCCGGTGCTCGCGCGGATGCTGCGCCGCGCGGCCGGCTATCTGCCGGAGCTGGCCGACTTGAACGGCATTCGCGCATGGACGGGCTTCCGTTCGACGAGCCCCGATGGCCTGCCGCTGCTCGGCGAGCATCCGGCGCGGCCGGGCGTGTGGCTCGCGGTCGGGCACGAAGGGCTCGGCGTGACGACCGCGCCGGGCAGCGCCCGGCTCGTCGCCGCGGCGATGACCGGCGAGCGGCCGCCCATCGACATCGAACCGTATTTGCCGGGACGTTTTCTTGCGACGTCCCCCGTAGCCGGAGCGCATTCTTCATGATCATTCATCTGGACGGCCGCGCGCTGACCGTGGCCGACGGCGCGACCGTCGCGGCCGCCGTCGCGGCGAGCGGCGACGATACGACGCGCGTGTCGTGCACGGGCGCCGCGCGTGCGCCGTTTTGCGGCATGGGAATCTGCCAGGAGTGCAGGATGACGATCGACGGCCGGCGCCGGCTGGCTTGCCAGACGCTGTGCCGCGACGGGATGCGGGTGGAGCGCACGCGATGAAACGGGAACGACTGAGCGTCGACGTCGCGATCGTCGGCGCGGGGCCGGCCGGGTTGTCGGCCGCGGGCGCCGCCGCGCGCAGCGGCGCGACCGTCGCGATCGTCGACGACAACCCGCGCGCCGGCGGGCAGATCTGGCGCCAGGCAGTCGACGCGACGCCGGCGCCGGCCGCCGCCGAACGTCTCGCGGTGCTGCGCCGGCCGAACGTCACGCATCTCGCAGCTACGCGGATCGTCGCCGAAACGCAGCCGGGCACGCTGCTGCTCGAGGACGACGAGCGCGGCTTGCTGCTGGAATTCCGCACGCTGATCGTCTGTAGCGGCGCGCGCGAGCTGCTGCTGCCGTTCCCCGGCTGGACGCTGCCCGGCGTAACCGGCGCGGGCGGCCTGCAGGCGCTGATCAAATACGGCCTCGACGTGCGCGGACAGCGCATCGTGATCGCCGGCAGCGGCCCGCTGCTGCTCGCGAGCGCGGCGACGGCCCGGCACGCCGGCGCGCGGGTGTCGCACGTGCTCGAACAGGCCGCGTGGCGCGATGTCGCCGGTTTCGGCGCAGGGCTGTGGCGCTGGCCGTCGAAGCTCGCGCAGGCCGCGAAGCTCGCCACGGCCGTCTATCGGCCGGATGCGTACGTCGTCGAAGCGTTCGGCGACCAACGGCTCGAGCGCGTGCGGATCCGGCAGGGCGAGCGCGAGTACGAGGTCGACTGCGATCGGCTCGCGTGCGGCTTCGGGCTCGTGCCGAACACCGTGTTGCCGAGCCATCTCGGCTGCCGGATCGAGCACGGCGCCGTCGTGGTCGACGCGCACCAGCGCACGAGCCGCGACGGCTGTTTCGCGGCGGGCGAATGCACGGGCGTCGGCGGCAGCGAGCTGGCGATGGTCGAAGGCGAAATCGCCGGTCATGCGGCGACCGGGCAGACGGCGCGGCTCGCCGCGCTGGTCGAGCAGCGCGCGCGTTGGCAGGCATTCGGCGATGCGGTGCGCGAGCGCTTTGCGATCCGCGAGCCGATCCGCCGGCTCGCACGGCCCGATACGCTGCTGTGCCGTTGCGAGGACGTGCGCTACGACGCCGTCGCGCCGGCCCACGGCTGGACGGCCGCGAAGCTGCAGACGCGCTGCGGGATGGGCGCGTGCCAAGGCCGCGTGTGCGGCGCGGCCGCGCACGCGCTGTTCGGCTGGACGCCGCCCGCGCCGCGCACGCCGCTCGTGCCCGCGCGGGTCGGCACGCTGATGCTCGACGATACCGATACGGCGTCCTGCGACGGCGTCTGAGCCGTCGCAGCGAAGCAGCACGCGGCGCGGCGCAGTTGTCGCGTCGCGCATCCCTCCGTTTGCCTTTTCCGTCTCGCTGCGACCGAGTGCCGCGCGAGCGCACTGCCGACAAACAATATATAAAACGATATAATATTCCAACTGAAATCGTAGCGAGGGTACCGATGAACGCAGATTCCGTCTCTGGACTGCCCGAGCCCGACGAAATGCGTGCCGCTGCCGAGTCGGCGTGCGCGCTGCTCAAGGTGCTGTCCAATCCCGACCGGCTGCTGCTCTTGTGCGAACTGTCGCAGGGCGAGCGCTGCGTGAGCGATCTCGAAGCGCGGCTCGACATTCGGCAGCCGACGCTGTCGCAGCAACTCGGCGTGTTGCGCGACAACGCGCTCGTCCAAACGCGTCGCGAAGGCAAGAACATTCACTACTCGCTCGACAGCCCGGCCGCGATCGCGGTGATGGGTGTGCTCTACGAGCAATTCTGCGGCCCGGCCGCGACGAGGAGGCGTCATGCAGATTGATACGTTTCATTTCACGCCGGCGCTGTCGCTTGCCGGCGGTGTGCTGATCGGACTGGCCGCCGCGTGGCTCGTCGCGTTCAACGGGCGTATCGCGGGGATCAGCGGCATCGTCGGGGGGCTGCTCACGGCCCGCGGCGGCGAGCGCGCGTGGCGCGCCGCATTCGTCGCCGGGTTGATCGCCTCGCCGCTGATGATGCGCGTCGCCGGCAGCGGCGCGATGCCGCAGGTCAATGCCGGCTGGGGCGAACTGCTGGCGGCCGGGTTGCTGGTCGGCATCGGCACGCGCTATGCGGGTGGATGTACGAGCGGTCACGGGGTGTGCGGGTTGTCGCGCGGCGCGGTCAGATCGATCGTCGCGACGGCGGTGTTCATGGTGGCGGGTTTCGCGACCGTATTCGTGCGCAGGCACGTGCTCGGAGGCTGACATGCAGGCAGGATTTGCGTTTCTGGCGGGACTGCTGTTCGGCGCGGGGCTCATCGTGTCCGGGATGGCGAATCCGGAAAAAGTGCTCGGTTTTCTCGATCTGGCCGGTCGCTGGGATCCGTCGCTCGCGTTCGTGATGGCCGGCGCGATCGGCGTTGCCGTGTTCGCGTTCGCATGGGCGAAGCGCCGCACGCTATCGCTGCTCGGCTTGCCGATCCAGTTGCCGGCTGCGCGGGCGATTACGGTGCGGCTCGTCGCGGGCAGCGCCGTGTTCGGCATCGGCTGGGGGCTGGCCGGGTTTTGCCCGGGGCCGGCGATCGTGTCGGTCGGGTTCGGCTCGCTCAGGGGCAGCGCGTTCGTTGCCGCGATGCTGGTCGGGATGGTGTTGTTCGAATGGATCGAGCGGCGGCGGAACGCTTAGTGGCAGGGAGGCGGGGAGCGGGCGGGGGTTCATCGCTGGGCGGTGACAGTGGTGCAGTTGCTCGTGTGTATTGCTACTGCAGGTGCACGGAAGCACGGTGACACGGCAGATGGCAGATGGCAGATGGCTCACGGCGCACGGCGCAAAACGCCGAAATGCCGAAATGCCGAAATGCCGAAATGCCGAAATGCCGAAATGCCGAGGGTATGCGGCAACACGGCGTACGGGGTCGTGACGACGCGGCCCGTCTATAGCCGCCGCGTTACGGCCGTTCACGCGCATGACGCGCGCCGAGCGCCTGCGCCACGCACCGCCGCAGCCATGCTTGCAACATCGCGAACACACCGGGCCGCGGCGCAGGTGGCGCGATGCTCGCGCCGCTCGGCCGCGAGCCGTCAGCGGACAACATCAGGTGGCCGGCCGTGTCGATCGCCATGCATTCGCCTTCGTCGAGCACGCGGCGCATGTACGGCGGCGTCTCGGGCAGCCAGTCGAGACCGCCGTGGCGCCAAGTGACCGCGAGCGCGCCGTCGAGCACGACGATCCGGCTGCCTTTGTCGAACCACGCAAAGTGGCTTTGCCCGGCGTCGAGCCGGATATGTTCCGTGCGCATGGCGAGTCGTTTTCCAGGTTCCGCGGCCCCGCGACGGCGGGACGATAGCGTGAGACAAGATTAAGAAAACGCGTGCGAGCGGGACAGATTCAGCGAGCCGCGATCTGTTGCGGTGCAGACGGCGATTTGGTCGCGCTGTATCGGTGGGTTTTCCTGACATCTGTATCTGGCGCCCGGGAAGGCGCGCGGGCACGATCGCTCGCATGACGCCCATCGACGCCCCGTCCCGCACGCCCTTGCCGATGACCGGCGCACCGCTCTATGAGCGGCTCGCCGAGCATTACCGCCGCATCATTGCGGCCGGCACACTGTCGCCCGGCGACCGGATGCCGTCGGTCCGCGCGTTCATGGCGCAACATGCGGTGAGTTTGTCGACCGCGATCCAGACGTTCCGGCGGCTCGAGGATACGGGCTGGTGCGAGGCGAAGCCGCGCTCGGGCTATTTCGTGCGACGCCGCGCCGCGGCGGCGCTCGGCACGTTGCCGGAAACCGAAGCGCCGCCGCTGAGTGTCGCGCCGCCGTTCGCGGGGCTGCACGAGCGCGTGTCGCGCGTAATCGATCGCGGCAATGCGGCGTCCGATGCGCTGAACCTCGGTGGTGCCTCCGCGTCGGCGACGCTCTATCCGGCCGAGCCGCTGCAGGCGCTCGCGATCCGGCTGCTGCGGCGCAAGCCGACGCTGCTGACCGATGCCGGGCCGGTGGGCGGGTCGCCCGAATTCCGGCAGACGATGGCCCGACGCGCGCTGTCTTACGGCGTGACCGTCGCGCCGGACGACGTGATGTCGACGAGCGGCGGTGTCGACGCGGTGAATCTCGCGCTGCGTGCGGTCGCGCAGCCCGGCGACACGATCGCGATCGAATCGCCGGCCTTCTTCGGCCTGATCCAGATGCTCGAGAGCCTCGGGCTGCGCGCGCTCGAGATTCCGGCGAGCCCGACGACCGGGCTGTCGATCGAAGCGCTCGACGTGGCGCTGACCGCGTATCCGGACATCCGCGCCGTGGTGGTCGTGCCGAATCTGCAGAACCCGCTCGGCAGCGTGATGCCGGACGAGCGCAAGGCCGCGCTGGTCGCGCTGTGTTCGCGACACGGCGTTGCCGTGATCGAAGACGAACCGTACCGCGAACTCGTCGAGGCGCCGCACGCGGTGAAGCCCGTCAAGGCCTGGGATCGCGACGGCACGGTGATCTACTGTCCGTCGTTCAACAAGGTGCTTGCGCCCGGCATGCGGCTCGGCTGGATCAGTGCGGGCCGCTGGCACGCGCGCGTGAAGATGCTCAAGTTCGCGCACAGCCGGCACAACGCGGCGTTGCTGCAGGCCGTCGCGGCCGAGTTCGTCGGCTCCGGCGCGTTCGATCGCCATCTGCACCGGTTCCGCGAACAGCTTCGCGTGCAGCGCGACGTGACGATCGATGCGATCGCACGGCATTTCCCTTCAGGCACGAGAATGAACTGCCCGCCGGGCGGCATGCTTCTGTGGATCGCGCTGCCGGACGGCGTGCATTCCGAAGCCTTGTTCGACGCGGCGCTGGCCCGAGGGATACGGATTGCGCCCGGTTCGATCTTCTCGAATTCCGACCGCTTCGACGCGTACATTCGGCTTGCCTGCACGCGGGTATTCGATGCGGCGCACGAAGAGGCGCTCCAAACGCTTGGCCGATTGATACGCGACGCGGCGGCCGCTGCGTAAGCGCGGGCGCCGGCTCGGCCGGCGCGTGGCCTCCCGCGCCCGTTTGCCGCGACGGCGGGACGGGGCGGCCGATATGGCGGGTCGCGCTTGCGCCGGTCGCGCGCCGTGCGACGCTGCGCCACCGGTATGACTTCGGCGCGTTCATCGACCGACCGTATGTGTGGCGAGGTGCTGACGGATCAGCGACAGATAGCGATCGCCGACGGAGAAGTCGCGCGCGACACGCGACCGCTCGGGTTGGCGCAGCGTTGCCGGCGCGCTCACGCCCAGATAGCGGCAAAGCGCGGACGGAAACGGCTTGCGCGTATGGCCGAGCTGGCGCGCCGCGCGCTCGACGCGGGCGTCGCCGACCTGTGCACGCAGCCAGGCGAGCACTTGCCGATCGGTGTCGTTGACGATACGGACCAGATGTTCCGCTTTAAACAGGGACCCTTGTTGCATAAGGCTCTCCGGGTGTTCTCGTCGATCGACCGGGCCGGCCGCGATGCAACGCTACGCCGGACCCGGAGCCGACAACCAGTCCTGCCGACGGTGGCGCGTGCTTCGTGCCGGTGCCGCCAATACTGGTTGGTTATACAGCTGGTTATCCATACAGTATTTGGGGCGAAGCGGGTTGTCAAGCGGAATGTCGGGCTATCGGTGAAAGGGATGAGGCGGGACAGAGGGCGCTTGCGTCCAAGCACCGCGGAAGGGCTTCCGCGCCGGTCGTTATCGCCCGCGTTTCAGGCCGTGATACCGAGACGTGCCACGGTCTTGCGTCGCCCTACAACGCGAAGCAACCGCCCAACGTGCCGACACACCGTTCGCCCCGCGCCTTCGCGCCGGGTTCGCTTCGACAACCTCGCGCGACGAGGCAACGGTACGCGGGCTCCGGCGAGCCCGCGCGCCCATACGCGCCCATCCCCCCCACTCAGCGCGTCCGCGCCGCGCCCCGGGCCACTCCATCGGAACCGCCCCGCGGCACGAGTTCCGCATAGCGCGCATCGGTGAGCGTGCCGAGGAAGGCGACGATGTCGTCGATCTCGGCGTCGGTCAGCGCCGGCGGCGTGCCCGGCCGACGATTCAGCGGCGTCGAATTGACGTTGATGTTGCCGCGATAGGCCACCGGCACGTCATCGAACGTCCGTGCGCCGTGATACCAGAACGCAGGGTCGGTCGAGCGCGTGTTGTAGAACGCGACGGCGTCGCGCAGCGTGCGGAACACGCCGTTGTGCATGAACGTCTGCTTGACCGCGACGTTGCGCAGCCCCGGCGTGCGTAGGTAGCCGCACCATTGCGTCGGCTCCGGCCAGCGCAGGCGCGTGGCGGTGTCGCACAGTCCGTTGTCGAAATGCCGCGGATCGCGGTTCGCGGCGAGCGCCCGGTTGCGCGGCACCGCGATCGCGTCGTAGCCGAAATCGGTGAACAGCGAGCGCTCCGGCCGGCTGGACGTCTCCGACAGCGTATGGCAACTCATGCAGTTGCCCTTGTCTGGATTGCGAAACAGCGCCATGCCGCGCATCTCGGCCGGAGCAAGCGGCGCACGCGTGCGCAGAAACGCGTCGAAGCGCGACGTGAACGGCGCCATTTCATCGCTCTGCAGATAAGCCTCCATCGCCGACCCGAGCGCCTGCACCAGCCGTTCGGGATCGCGCCGCACCGACGCGCCGAACCTCGCGGCGAGATCGCCGGCCAGCTCGGTGCCGTCGACCTTGCGCAGCAGCGCGGCCGGCGACCGGTTGTTCATCTCGTTCGGATCGAACAGCGGCCCGCGGATCTGTTCGGCGAGCGTGTCCGCGCGGCCGTCGTCGAACAGTCCGCCGAACGGCGCCGGCGCCGGCGCGTCGTCGTCCTGGTAGAAGTGGCGGCGCGGCACGTAGCGCACATACAGCAGCGACGGCGCGTTGCGCCGGCTGAAGCGGCCCGGGCGGCTGCCTTCCGGCACGCCGGGGCCCGCGAGGGCGGCGGCCGACAGCGTCGGCGCGAACGCGCGGGCCGGATCGTGGCAGCCCGCGCACGACATGCCGAGCGGCTCGGACAGCCGCGAATCGAAGAAGATCCGACGGCCGAGCGCGACGAGCGTCGGGTCGGGTGCGAAGCGGGCGCTCGCCGCATCGACCTTGCCCGCCACCTGCGGTGTGCCGTCGCCGATCGTGCCGACCACGCGCGACGGCGGTGCGCCCGCCAGCAGCGTCGTTTCCGGCGGTGCGGCCCGCGTCGACGGCGCCGCCGATAGGGCGATCCCAACGAGTGCCGCTGCAGCGGCCATGCGTATCGTCCGGCTGCCGACGCTGGAAGTCGAGGCAGTCGCCGGACCGGCGACTGCGCCGTTCGCCCACCCATATGCGCCCGCCGATCCGACCATAACCGCGCGCCGCACGAGCACCTCGCCGCAACCCCTCAGCGAACGACCCGTCGCTCGAATCGCGTCGATCACGGCGTGATGAATCCGGTCTTGTCGCAGGCGAGCGTCGTGCCCGACTGGCTGCACGACGCGAGCAGCTTGCCGGCCGCCGAATAGGCATGGAACAGCCAGCCCGTCGCGGGCGCCGGGCGCCGCTCCATGATCAGGAAGCCAAAGCTGTTGTTGTGCGACAGCCGTTCGATCACGGCGCCCGGTGCAGGCATGAGGCCGGCCGGGAACGGATCGGGCAGCGCGACGTCGAGGTTGTCGCCGCCGTTGCCCGACACGATCGTCGCCGGATGTCCCGACGAGAAGTTGATGGCCTGGAAGTCGTGCACGTGGCCGTGCAGCGCGACATGGATGCCGGGCGGGTAGTACGCCTGCGCGTTCAGGCTCGCCATCACCGACTGCAGCGCGAGGTTGCCCGGCGCCGGCGTGCTGCCCGCGATCGGCGCGAACGCGAGGATCGGATGATGGTTCGTGAAGATCGTCGTCGACATCCCCGCCTTCGAGGCGAGCGACGCCACCGACTGAAACTGCTTCTGGTAGATGCGAAATTGCGCGTCGGTCGTCTTCAGCGGATTGCGCCCGACCTTCGCGCTGTCGAACACGATCACCTGCGTGCCGCCGCCGAGCGATACCGCGTACGGCTCGGAGTAGTTCGCGTCGGCGTCGTTGGCCGGATCGTCGCACGTGCGCGTCGCGGCATACGGGCGCGGATCGAGGAAGCGATACCATCCCTGTCCCGCGCGCGCGCATTCCTCGTGGTTGCCGCGCACGACCACCCACGGCGCCTTGGCGAACAGCGGGGCGGCCGGGCGGAACAGGTCGGCCTGCCACGCATCCCAGCCGTAACCCCACGGGCTGTCCTTGCAGCCGGCGATGTCCGGCGGGCAAGCGTTCTCGCGATAGTGGTAGTCGCCCACGTGCAGCACCAGGTCCGGCGACAGCTTCGCGACGCTCGCCGCGATCGTGTCGAACGGCCAGACGGTCGCGTCGTTGCACGCCTGCCATGCGTTGTCGGCCTTCTTCATCCGGCAGCCGGTATCGGCGATGATCGCGACGCGCTGGGGTTGCGCCTTCGGCAGCGGCAGCGTGCGGCCCGCGACGCTCGCCGCCTGCGCATCGGCCGGCAACGTCGCCTCGCACACCGACACGGGGAAGCTCGACGGCTTCGAGTCGGCCGGGTCGCTGGCCGTCGGCCGTTGCGCGACGGTCGCGGCGCCGGCGCGCAGCGTCATGCGCGACTGCTTGCCGTCGACCGATAGTTGCGGACACACCGGATCGCTCGCGGAAGCCGGGCTGTAGTTGGTGATCACGCGTGCGATCGCTTGGTTCGCGTCGCCGATCTCGACCCATGCGGCCTGGACGTTGATCGCGGCGCTCGCGGGGTCGGCGGGCGAGTCGATGTGGTTCGAGCACGCGGACAGGGCGACCGCGGCGAGCGCGGCGCAGCGCGCGAACAGCGCGGATGAGAGCAGTCGTGGCATGGAAGGCACCGTAGGAAAGCCGTCAACGATACGCAGCGCGAATGTAAGAAATATGAACGGTCGGCGAGCGCAGCCTTGACTTCAAGCCGGCTTGAAGCGGCATAGTCGCGATTCCGATCAACGCTGCAGCGCAAAGGATGACGATGATGACAGACAGCCGCCCCAACGAAGCACAGAGCGCGCTATGGAACGGCCCGTCCGGGCTCGCGTGGGTCGAGGCGCAGCGCACGCTCGACCGGATGTTCGAGCCGTTCGAGACGCTGCTCGCGGACGCGGCGGCAGCCACGTCCGCGCATGGCGTGCTCGACGTCGGATGCGGGACCGGCGCGGTCACGCTCGCGATCGCGCGACGGCTCGCGAAGGACGCGCAGTGCACGGGCGTCGACATTTCGGCGCGGATGATCGCCGCGGCACGCGAGCGGGCCGAGCGCGACGGCGTCGATGTCGAATTCGTGCATGCCGACGCGCAGACGCATCCGTTTGCACGCGAGCGCTTCGATCTGATCGTGTCGCGTTTCGGCGTCATGTTCTTCGACGATCCGGTTCGCGCGTTCACCAACCTGCGGCGTGCGGCGCGCGCGAACGCGCAACTGCGGTTCGTCGCCTGGCGCGCCGCGGCCGACAATCCGTTCATGACGACGGCCGAACGCGCCGCCGCGCCGTTGCTGGCCGATCTGCCTGCGCGCCAGCCGGGCGCGCCCGGGCAGTTCGCGTTCGGCGACCGGCAGCGCGTCGTGTCGGTGCTGTCGGACAGCGGCTGGGCCGACCTCGCGGTCGAGCCGGTCGATGTCGCGTGCGCGTTGCCGACGGCCGCGCTGGACGACTACGTCGCGCGGCTGGGCCCGGTCGGGTTGGCGCTGCGGCAGGTGGATGTTGCGACGCGGCAGCGCGTGCTCGACGAAGTGCGCGGCGCGTTCGATCGCTACGTGCAGGGCACGGATCTGCGCTTCGATGCAGCGTGCTGGCTGGTCACGGCACGGGCGCCGTCTGCGTGAGGCGGCCACGGGGCAGCGCTGCCCGGCATATGCGTCGTCGCTCACGCGTGACGGATATGCGGATGACACCGCCGGTATCAGCCGCGACGCTCGATCGCTACGTGCAGGGCACGGACCTGAGTTTCGATGCCGCGTGCTGGCTCGTCACCGCACGGGCGCCGTCTGCATGACGCATCCGCAGCTCAGCGCTGCCCGGCATATGCATCGTCGTTCACGCGTGACGGACGCGCGGCTGACACCGCAGATATCAACCGCGACGCCCCCGCAACATCACCCAAGCGCAACCGGCGGCAACGAGTGCGAGCCCGAGCAGTACCGCTTCGACGCCGAGCGCGAAACCGGGCGGCATTTCCCCGTGGTCGTGCTCCGGCGACAGGTTTTGCGTGATCGCCACGGCGCCGCCGGCCAGCAGCGCGATACAGACGATCCAGTAGAGCTTGCCGCGCGGCGCGGCCGCGCGAATTCGCCACAGCGCGAGCCCGACGCCGCCGAGGTAAAGCACCGCGAGCGTCGCGAGCGCGACGATGTCGCCGGTGCTGTCGTTCAGGAGCCCGCTCATCGCGTTGCTCCGTCGGCCGGCGCGCGCCGGCGC
The DNA here is from genome assembly GCF_000745665.1 of Burkholderia sp. WP42. Taxonomy (NCBI): domain Bacteria; kingdom Pseudomonadati; phylum Pseudomonadota; class Betaproteobacteria; order Burkholderiales; family Burkholderiaceae; genus Burkholderia; species Burkholderia sp. WP42. Next base: position 150,410 of record NZ_JQJT01000020.1, read on the forward strand.
GGCGCGATCGCGACGGCATGCGCGTTCGTGCGGCTTCCATCGCGTGTTCGGGCGCACGGCGCGGCAGAGACGCGCGCCGGCGGGCCGTCGGCGGCACGCGACGCCTGCGATGACGCGACGGCCGCGAATGTCGTGCGAGGCAAAAGACGGAAATCCGGCATGGCTGGTATTCAGTTGTAGGCGCAACGAGACACGGCGCGTGTGTCGCGGTGTGAGGGCTGCAAGAACGGAACCTGCAGCGACGATCGAACCGGACGAATTGTAAGTGATCGCCGCGGGCGGGAAGGGCCGTGTGACGGGCGCGCCGCAGGCGCTGCGCAGCGCCCGCCGTGCATCGTTGCCGCGACCATCGATTTGCACGCCCGACAACGCGCGAAAGCGGCTCGCTCGCCGCCGCACGGGAGCAAACGACGTGCCTCCGCGAAGCGGCGCGTTTTTCGTAACCAGCAGGCAATAATCGGCGCGCAGATGTTATATTGCGCGCGCGTGCGCCCGACCGATGGGCCAGAAAAATCAGTATCCGCGGACCGGCGCGCAACAGAAGAAATTCAACTAGAACGGGTCCGTCGCGCCATCGGTCCAGCGTCTCGTGGACCAACGCCCGGCCCATGCGTCTACGCACCGAGGGGACCGACATGAACCGCGTTTATCGGCTGGTCTGGAGCCGCAGCTTGCGCGCTCCGCAAGTGGTATCCGAGCACACCAAAGCATCCCACGGCGGGGTCGACGCCAGCCATGGCGCCACACCCGCGCGCCGCTGCGCTTCCATCGTTTCCATTGGCGTGTCGCTGGGTCTGGCCGGCGCGGCCGTTCCGGCCTGGGCCGTCACATGTGCGCCCAGCACCATCGCTAATTGCAGCGCCGCGGGCGGCAGCGGCACCCCTGACCGCAGCGGCAACGGGGGCAGCGGTAACGGCGGCGGCGGCGGTGCATCTACGCTGAGCGGCCCCAACACGGTCCAGATTCCGGGCGGCGCCACGTCGGGCGGGACAGGCGGCACCGGCGCGATGAACGACAGCGGCCAGGGCGGCCCGGGCGGAGCCCCTGCCGCGGCGCTCGCCGGCGATGTGGTAATCAACGCGAACGTGCAGGGCGGCGCAGGTCAGGCGTTCGACGGCTTCAACTTCGCCGGCGGTGGCGGTGGTGGCGGCGCGGGTGTGTATTCGACCGGCACCAGCGTGACGGTCAACAGCGGCATGACGGTGCAGGGCGGCACCGGCGGCAATGGCGGGGCCGGCACGTCGGGGCCGGTGTCGAACGGCGGCGGTGGTGGCGGCGGCGGCGCGGCGTTGGTCATGGTGACGCCCGCGGCCGACGTGTCGAACCAGGGCACGCTGATCGGCGGGAACGGCGGCAACGGCGGCGGCGGTGGCTTCGCCGGCGGCGGCGGCGGTGGTGGCGACGGGTTGCTCACGCTCGGCAGCGGCTCGCAGGTGACCAACATCGGCACCATCGTCGGCGGCGTGGGCGGGGCCGGCGGCGGGGGCGCGAGCACGGCCGGCGCCAGCGGCGCGGGCGTCAACCTGGCGAGCGGGTTCACCGTGCTGACCAACGTCGGCACGATCACCGGCGGCGCCGGCAATGGCGGGGCCGCGGGCGCCGGCATCATCGTGAACGGCACCAGTGTCATCGTCAACGGCGGCACGATCGCGGGCGGCTTGTACGCCGACGGCGTGACGCGGGCCGCAGCGATCCAGTTCAACGGCACGAACAACACGCTGCAGTTGGTCACCGGGTCCAACATCGTCGGTGACATCGAGGTGTCGGCGGGGGCGGCGACCAAGATCACCGCGGGCTCCGCGGGGCTCACGCTGTCCAACCAGATCACGCTCGGCGATGTGGCATCCCGCGTGACCTTCGATTCGACCACGACCAACCTCGTGGTGTCGGGCGTGGTATCCGGGGCCGGCGGCGTGGACGTGAGCGGGAGCCGAACGATCACGCTCACGGGCGAGAACACCTATACCGGCGGCACCACGATCAACGCCGGCACGTTGCAGATCGGCAATGGAGGGACCACCGGCTCCGTCGCCGGCGACATCGTCAACAACGGCACGTTGGCGTTCAACCGCAGCGACACGGTCGCGTATGGCGGCACCATCAGCGGCACGGGCAGCATCGTACAGGCGGGCAGCGGCACGCTCGCGATCTCCGGCGCCGCAGGCTATGCGGGCAGCACCAACATCAACGCCGGCACGCTCGCGCTGATCGGCGCGGGCAGCATTGCGGGGTCCAGCGGCGTCGTCAACAACGGCACGTTCGATATTTCGGCGACGACCTCCGGGGCCGCGATCAATGCGCTCACCGGCTCGGGCACGGTCGCGCTCGGCGGCCAGACGCTGACGCTGGCCAACGCGGCCGGGACGTTCGGCGGAACCATCGGCGGCACGGGCGGGCTGACGGTGGCGGGCGGCACGCAGACGCTGTCAGGCGCCAATGGCTACGCCGGTGCAACGTCGATCAACGCCGGCACGCTGGCGTTGAGCGGGGCGGGCAGCGTTGCGGCATCGAGCGGGATCGTCAACGACGGCACCTTCGACATCTCGGCGACGACTTCCGGCGCCACGATCAACGCGCTCACCGGTACGGGCACGGTCGCGCTCGGTGGCCAGACACTGACGCTGGCCAATGCGGCCGGCACGTTCGGCGGCACCATCGGCGGCAGCGGCGGGCTGACGATTGCGGGCGGGACGCAGACGCTGTCGGGTACCAACGTCTACACCGGTGCAACCTCGATCAATGCCGGCACGCTGGCGTTGAGCGGATCGGGCAGCGTCGCTGTGTCCGGCGGCGTCGTCAACAACGGCACGTTCGACATCTCGGGCACGACCTCCGGGGCCGCGATCAATGCACTCACCGGCACGGGCGCCGTTGCGCTCGGCGCTCGCACGCTGACGCTCACGAATGCGGTCGGCACGTTCGGCGGCGCCATCAACGGCAGCGGCGGACTGACGGTCGCGGGCGGTACGCAGACGCTGTCGGGCGCCAACGGCTACACCGGTGCAACGTCGATCAATGCCGGCACGCTGGCGTTGACCGGCTCGGGCAGCCTTGCCGCGTCCAGCGGCATCGTCAACAACGGTACGTTCGATATTTCGACGACGACCTCCGGGGCCGCGATCAATGCGCTCACCGGCACGGGTACGGTCGCGCTCGGCGGCCGGACGCTGACGCTCGCCAATGCGGCCGGCACGTTCGGCGGCGCCATCAACGGCACGGGCGGGTTGACGGTCACGGGCGGCACGCAGACCTTGTCGGGTGCCAATGGCTACACCGGTGCAACCTCGATCAATGCCGGCACGCTGGCGTTGACCGGTTCGGGCAGCCTCGCGGCATCGAGCGGGATCGTCAACGACGGTACGTTCGACATCTCCGGCACCACCTCCGGGGCCGCGATCAATGCGCTTACCGGTACGGGCGCCGTTGCGCTCGGCGGCCGCACGCTGACGCTCGCGAACGCGGCTGGCACGTTCGGTGGAACCATCAACGGCAGCGGCGGACTGACGATCGCGGGCGGCACGCAGACGCTATCGGGTGCCAACGGCTACACCGGTGCGACGTCGATCAATGTCGGCACGCTGGCGTTGACCGGGTCGGGTAGCCTTGTGGCGTCCAGCGGCGTCGTCAACAACGGTACGTTCGATATTTCGGCGACGACCTTCGGCGCCACGATCAATGCGCTCACCGGCACGGGTACCGTTTCGCTCGGCGCTCGCACGCTGACGCTCGCCAATGCGGCCGGCACGTTCGGCGGGACCGTCAACGGCACGGGCGGGCTGACGGTCGCGGGCGGTACGCAAACGCTGTCCGGCGTGAACACCTACACCGGGGCGACGATGGTCGACGCGGGCACGCTCGCGTTGTCCGGCGCCGGCCAGCTCGCGTCGTCCACGTCGGTCACGCTCGCCGGCTCGACGGCCGCGCTCGACCTGTCCGCGGCCGGCAGCCAGACGGTCGCGCATCTGTCCGGCGTGACGGGCAGTCGCGTGGTGCTCGGCGGCAGCGCGCTCACGCTGTCCGACGACTCGTCGCAGACCTTCGGCGGCAGCCTCGTCGGCACCGGCGGCCTCGTCAAACAAGGCGCGGGCACGCTGACGCTGAACGGCGTCAGCACCGCGTTCTCCGGGACGACGACGGTGGCGGGCGGCACGGTGGCCGTCGGCGACGCGGCGAATGCCGGGGCGGTGCTGGGCGGCAATGTCGTGGTGAATGCACTCGGCACGTTGCGCGGTCACGGCACGGTGGCAGGCGACGTCAGCAGCAGTGGCGTCGTGGCGCCGGGCGGCTCGATCGGAACGCTGTCCGTCGGCGGCAACTATGCGCAGGCGGCGAGCGGCACGCTGTCGATCGAGGTCAGCCCTACCGAAGCGTCGCAGCTGCGCGTAGGCGGCGCGGCGACGCTCGACGGTTCGTTGGCCGTCCTGTTCGATCCCGGCACCTATACCGCGCGCCGCTACACGCTGCTCAGCGCGGCCAACGGCGTGACCGGCCGTTTCGCGAACATCGGCGCGACCACGGCCGGCGCGAATCTCGGCGCGTTGCAGCCGTCGGTGGACTACGGCGCGAACGCGGTCGACCTGCTGCTCGCGGAGCCGGGCGGCCCTGGCACGCCGACCGGCCCGACGGTCATCGCGCCGACCAAGACGTCGATCTACACGGCGCTCGGCACGACCGCATTGCTGCAGGCGCAGGACGCCAGCTCGACGCTGCTCGGCCGTCTCGCCGGCCCACAGGACGACCCGGCGGGCTCCCGCAACGTATGGGCCGTCGCCAGCGGTTCGAGCACCAAGGTGGGCGGCACGGGCGGCGCGCCGGGCTTCCTGACGCACGCGTACGGATTCCTGGCTGGCGCGCAGGGACGGCTCGGCGGCGCCACGGTCGGTGGGGCCGGCGGCTACACGCACACCACGCTCGGCGAAGACACGACCGGTGCATCGGGCACCATCGACACGCTGCGCGTCGCGCTGTACGGCGCGCAGCCGGTCGGTGCCGTCAACCTGTCGGCCACGCTCGGCTACGGGCTCGATTTCCTGTCGCAGAAGCGGCCGTTCGGCAGCGCGGGTACGGCCGAAGGCGACCATCTCGGCCACGAGTTCACCGCGGCGACGCAGGCGAGCCTGCCGATGGAGGCGGGCGGTTTCCGCTTCACGCCGCACGTCGGGCTGCGGTATGCGTACGTGCGCGGCAGCGGCTTCGGCGAGAGCGGCGCGAACGGCCAGAACCTGAACGTCGGCCCCGACAACGCGCGCAGCCTTCAGCCTTATGTGGGCGTGTCGCTCGACAAGGCGTTCGGCGATGCCATGCGGTCGCTCGACGTGCAGCTTCGCGTCGGCTATGCGCACGAGGTGCTGCGCGGCAGCCGCGTCGTGCAGGTGCAGAGCCAGGACGGCACCGTGTTCGCCGCGCCGGGCACCGACCTGCCGCGTTCGTTCCTGACCACGGGCGCCAGCGTCACGCTGCAGGCCGCGAAGACGACCACCGTATCGCTCGGGTTCGATGCGACGATCGACACGAGTCATGTGTCGGCGCAGTCCGCGTATGTGCGGGTGAATCACCGGTTCTGATGTCGTTGCCCCCGGGAAACGGACGGGGGCGGCCGCTCGCGTGACGGCAATCGACGAACTGCTGTCACGCGACGGGCGGACGTTGTCGAGCGGCGGTGGTTTCAAGTTGACGCTGCCGATGCCCCCCCGAAGCCGAAGCCGAAGCCGAAGCCGAAGCCGAAGCCAAAGCCAAAGCCAAAGCCGCCAACCGCACCGATATCGAAGCCAACACCACAGCCAACTCCGCTCCTCCCACATCCGCACGCGAACCGACTTGCTCGGGGTTTTCCCGAGGGCGCGCGGTTCGATCCCACTCCCTCTCTGCACCGGCCGAACGCTCTACGCCCGCGCGCACGCGGGCGCGCCGCCGCCCACCCTCCGCCGCAAAACCGGTCCGTCGTACTAAACGCGACGAGCACGTGACACCGCCGCTGAAAATTTATTTTTTTCCTCCCGATGGATTGTGTAAATTGATTTTCATCCACCTTCCAGTCAGCATTCATGACGCCACTCGTTCCGCCCGAAGCAAATCACGACGAGTCCGCGATCGCGGAGCGCATCGCGTCGGCCATGCCGAGGATGACGCCGATCCACCGCCGGATGGGCGAATACGTGCTCGCGAATCCGTTTCGCGCAGCGACGATGCGCATCGATGAACTCGCGCAAGCGGTGAACGCGTCCATCGCGACCGCGAACCGCTTCGCGAGGGCGCTCGGCTTCGACGGCTATCCGGCGATGCGCGCGGCGCTCGTGCGCGGCTTCGAGGCGACGCTCGGCCCGGTCGAGCGGCTGCGCTCCGCGCAGGAACAGGAGCAGGGCGTGCGCGGCGCGGCGTGGATCGACGCGGTGTTCGATCAGGCCGTCGCCAACATCGAGAACACGCGCACGCAACTGGATGCGGCCGACGTCGAGGCGGCGGTCGAGGCGATCGTCGGCGCGCGGCGCGTGCTGATTCTGGGCGCGGGCTCCAGCGCATTCCTGGCCGGGCTGATGGAGCACGGCCTGTCGGTGTGTCATGACAACGTGCAGTCGCTCGCGCTGCTCGGCGGCCCGACGCACGCGGCGCGGCGTCTGTACACGGCCGATTCGCGCGATCTGGTGATCGCGCTCGCGTTGCCGCGCTACGTGAAGGACACGGTCGAGCTCGCACGCCGCGCGGCCGCGCGCGGCGCACGCGTGCTCGGCATTTCCGACGGCCCTGGCTCGCCGTTGGCCCCGGTCGCCTCGCTGAATCTCTACGTGAAGGCCGAGCGGCGCTTCGCGGCCACCTCGGAAGCGGCCGTGTTGACGATGATCGAAGCGCTGATCGACGCGGTCGCGCTGCGCACGCATCGCTCGGCGAAGTCCGCGGCCGAGATGACCGAATTCCTGTTGCCGTGGCTGCTCCAGCCGCAAGCCGCACCGTCGGCGCCGAGCCCATCTTCCACCGATCGGAACAAGACATGACTTCACGCGCGATCGTCGCGATTCACGGCGGCGCAGGCACGATCCTGCGCGACGCGATGGACAGCGATACCGAACGCCGTTACCGCGCCGAGCTCGACGCGATCCTGCAAGCCGCGCAACGCGTGCTCGCCAGCGGCGGCAGCGCGCTCGACGCGGTGACCGTCGCGGTGCGGATGCTCGAAGACTGCCCGTTGTTCAACGCGGGGCGCGGCGCCGTCTATACGGCCGAAGGCAAGCACGAACTCGACGCCGCCGTGATGGACGGCGCGACGCTCGCGGCCGGCGCGATCTGCTGCGCGACCCGCGTGCGCAATCCGGTGCTGGCCGCGCGGCGCGTGATGGAAGCGAGCGAGCACGTGCTGTTCGCCGGCGCGGGCGCCGATGCATTCGCGGCCGCGCAGGGGCTCGAACTCGTCGAACCCGGCTACTTCGACACCGAAGCGCGTCATGCGCAATGGCTGCGGGCGCGCGCGGCGGCCGGCGCGATGCTCGACCACGACGCGGCGACTTTCTCATTCGGCGCCGGCCAGCCGCCTGAACCGCTCGACCCCGACCGCAAGCACGGCACGGTCGGTGCGGTCGCGTGCGACGTGCACGGCCATGTCGCGGCGGCGACGTCGACGGGCGGCATCACGAACAAGCAGCCCGGCCGCGTCGGCGATTCGCCGATCATCGGCGCCGGCTGCTACGCGGACGATGCGACCTGCGCCGTGTCCGCGACCGGCACCGGCGAGATGTTCATCCGGCTCGCGACCGCGCACGACGTGGCCTCGCAGATCGCGTATCGCGGCGCATCGCTCGCCGACGCCGCGCACGACGTCGTGATGAACAAGCTGCCGCGCCTCGCCGGCCGCGGCGGGATCATCGCCGTCGATGCGCACGGCAACGTCGCGATGCCGTTCAACACGGAAGGCATGTATCGCGGCTACGCGCGTGTCGGCGCGGCGCCCGTGGTCGGCATCTACCGCGACGACGCGGCGTGATTGCCGATCGAACCAGGAGACCTTCGCGATGACTTCGAGCCGAACCCCGTCCGCGCTGGTGCTGCCGGAGCAGCGCGTGGTCGCCGTCGACGGCCTGTCAGTGACGTTCCGCCGGGAGAACGCGACGTTCGACGCCGTGCGCGACGTGTCGTTTCACGTCGATCGCGGCGAGACGCTCGCGATCGTCGGTGAATCGGGCTCCGGCAAATCGGTCACGTCGCTCGCGCTGATGCGGCTCGTCGAGCACGGCGGCGGCGAGATCACGAGCGGCCGGATGGTGTTGCGGCGTCGCGGCGGCGCGCTCGTCGATCTGGCCGCGGCGAGCGCGGCGGCCATGCGCGGCATCCGCGGCGCGGACATCGCGATGATCTTCCAGGAGCCGATGACCTCGCTGAACCCGGTGTTTACCGTCGGCGACCAGATCAGCGAGGCGATTGCGCTGCACCAGTCGAAGGGCGCGTCGGAAGCGCGCGCGGAGACGCTGCGCCTGCTCGATCTCGTGCGGATTCCCGAGGCGCGCCGCGTGTTCGCGCGCTATCCGCACCAGTTGTCGGGCGGGATGCGCCAGCGCGTGATGATCGCGATGGCGCTGTCGTGCCGGCCCGCGCTGCTGATCGCCGACGAGCCGACCACCGCGCTCGACGTGACGATTCAGGCGCAGATCCTGCAATTGATCCGCGGGCTGCAGGACGAAATGAAGATGGGCGTGATCTTCATCACGCACGACATGGGCGTGGTCGCCGAAGTGGCCGATCGCGTGCTCGTGATGTATCGCGGCGAGAAGGTCGAGGAGGGTGCGTCGGAGCGCATTTTCGCGACGCCCGCGCATCGCTACACGCGTGCGCTGCTCGCGGCCGTGCCGCGGCTCGGCTCGATGCAGGGCACCGATACGCCGGAGAAATTCCCGTTGTTGAGCGTGGATGGGACGCGTGCGACCGTGTCGGCGGAGGATGCGGCCGCAACGGCCAATGTAGCCACTACGCCCAACGCACTAAACCCCGTCGACGCCCCCCAACCCGCCACCGACCTTAGCGCACACGCCTCGATCGATCGCGCCGCGTCGCCGATCCTGCGCGTGCGCGATCTCGTCACGCGGTTTCCGGTGAAGAGCGGCGTGTTCGGCCGCGTATTGCAGTACGTGCATGCGGTCGAGCGCGTGAGCTTCGATCTGCACGCGGGCGAGACGCTCGCGCTCGTCGGCGAATCGGGCTGCGGCAAGTCGACCACCGGCCGTTCGCTGTTGCGCCTCGTCGAATCGCAGAGCGGCTCGATCGAATTCGACGGCCGCGACATCAGCGCGCTGAAGGGCCATGACCTGCAGGCGCTGCGCCGGAACATCCAGTTCATCTTCCAGGACCCGTTCGCCTCGCTCAATCCGCGGCTCACGGTCGGCTTCTCGATCATGGAGCCGCTGCTGGTGCACCGCGTGTCGAGCGGCCGCGACGCGCAGGCGCGCGTCGACTGGCTGCTCGACAAGGTCGGCCTGCCGCCCGACGCCGCCCGTCGCTATCCGCACGAATTCTCGGGCGGCCAGCGTCAGCGGATCGCGATCGCACGCGCGCTCGCGCTGAACCCGAAGGTCGTGATCGCCGACGAATCGGTGTCCGCGCTCGACGTGTCGGTGCAGGCGCAGATCGTGAACCTGATGCTCGACCTGCAACGCGAACTCGGCGTCGCCTACCTGTTCATCTCGCACGACATGGCCGTCGTCGAGCGCATCAGCCATCGCGTCGCGGTGATGTACCTCGGCCAGATCGTCGAGATCGGCCCGCGCCGCGCGGTGTTCGAGGCGCCGCAACATCCGTACACCAGGAAGCTGATGAACGCGGTGCCGGTGGCCGATCCCGCGCGCCGGCATGCGCCGCGCCAGCTGGCCGCCGACGAGATGCCGAGCCCGATCCGCGCGATCGGCGACGAGCCCGTCGTCGCGCCGCTCGTCGCGGTCGGCCCCGATCATTACGTCGCGGCGCATCGCGTCGGCGGCGCGTATTAGCCGGGATGTCCCGTCGAACCGGATTTGAATCGAGTGCCCGCGGGCCCACGGTTCGGGGTCGCCCCGGCAGCGCATCCGATGCGCGTCACGCAGCAGGAAGTCGAAACCGAAACGCCCGTTGGGCGTCGTCGATCCACGTAGAGGAACGTAAAGGAGCCCAGCAACATGAACCAGCCGCATCCGTTTCCGATGTTTCGTCCGCGCGCATCCTTCGTCGCGCTCGCCGGCGCGTTCGCGCTGACGGCCGCCGTGCCGGCCTTCGCGCAGCAGAACGTGGTGGTCGCGGTGTACTCGACGTTCACGACGATGGACCCTTACGACGCGAACGACACCGTGTCGCAAGCGGTCGTCAAGTCGTTCTACGAAGGGCTGTTCGGTTTCGACAAGGACATGAAGCTCGTCAACGTGCTCGCGACCGGCTATGAGGCGAGCCCCGATGCGAAGACCTACACCGTCAAGCTGCGCTCGGGCGTGAAGTTTCACGACGGCACCGACTTCAACGCGGCCGCGGTCAAGGCGAACTTCGACCGCGTGACCGACCCGGCCAACAAGCTGAAGCGCTACGGGCTGTTCCGCGTGATCGAGAAGACCGAGGTGGTCGATCCGCTGACCGTGCGCTTCACGCTGCGCGAGCCGTTCTCCGCGTTCATCAACACGCTCGCGCACCCGTCGGCAGTGATGATCTCGCCGGCCGCGCTGAAGAAGTGGGGGCGCGACGTGTCGCTGCATCCGGTCGGCACCGGGCCGTTCGAGTTCGTCGAGTGGAAGCAGACCGACGACATGAAGGTGAAGAAGTTCGCCGGCTACTGGAAGAAGGGCTATCCGAAGATCGACTCGATCGACTGGAAGCCGGTGGTCGACAACAACACGCGCGCGGCGCTGCTCAAGACCGGCGAGGCCGACTTCGCGTTCACGATCCCGTTCGAGCAGGCCGCCGACCTGAAGAACAACCCGAAGGTCGACCTGATCGAGCGTCCGTCCATCATCCAGCGCTACATCTCGCTGAACACGCAGAAGAAGCCGTTCGACAATCCGAAGGTGCGCGAAGCGCTGAACTACGCGGTCAACAAGGAAGCGCTCGCGAAGGTCGTGTTCGCCGGCTATGCGACGCCGCAGACGGGCGTCGCGCCGGTCGGCGTCGAATACGCGACCAAGCTCGGGCCGTGGCCGTACGATCCGGCCAAGGCGCGCGCGCTGCTGAAGGAGGCCGGCTATCCGAACGGCTTCGAGTCGACGCTGTGGTCCGCGTACAACCACTCGACCGCGCAGAAGCTGATCCAGTTCGTCCAGCAGCAGTTGGCGCAGGTCGGCGTGAAGGTGCAGGTGCAGGCGCTCGAGGCCGGCGAGCGGGTCGCGAAGGTCGAGAGCGCGCAGGACCCGGCGACGGCGCCGGTGCGGATGTACTACAGCGGCTGGTCGGCGTCGACCGGCGAGGCGAACTGGGCGCTGTCGCCGCTGCTCGCGTCCACCTCCGCGCCGCCGAAGCTCTACAACACCGCGTACTACAAGAACGCGGCGGTCGACGACGATCTCTCGAAGGCGCTCGAGACGACCGACAACGCGAAGAAAGCCACGCTGTACGCCGACGCGCAGAAGCAGGTGTGGGCCGATGCGCCGTGGATCTTCCTCGTGCAGGAGAAGATCGTGTACGCGCGCAGCAAGCGGCTGCACGGCATCTACGTGATGCCGGACGGCTCGTTCAACTTCGACGAAATCTCGGTGAAATGACGGCGCTTCGCCTGCCGCGCGGCGCGGGCGGCGCACGTTGCCCGCGCTGCCCGCGCGCTGATTCGATCGGTGCCCCATGCTGAATTTTCTCGTCAAACGCCTGTTCGGCCTGCTGCCCACGCTCGCGCTCGTCGCGGTGCTGGTGTTTCTGTTCGTGCACCTGCTGCCGGGCGACCCCGCGCGGCTCGCGGCCGGCCCCGAAGCCGACGACGCGACGGTCGCGCTGGTGCGCGCCGATCTCGGGCTCGACCGGCCGCTGCCCGCGCAGTTCGCGAACTTCTTCGTGAAGATCGCGCACGGCGATTTCGGCACGTCGACGCGCAGCAAGCGGCCGGTGTCGACCGAGATCGGCGAGCGCTTCATGCCGACGCTGCTGCTGACGCTCGTCAGCATGGTGTGGGCGACCGCGTTCGGCATGGCGATCGGGATCGCGTCCGCCGTGTGGCGCAACCGCTGGCCCGATCGTCTCGGGATGACGATCGCGGTGTCGGGCATCTCGTTTCCGGCGTTCGCGCTCGGGATGCTGCTGATGGAGATCTTCTCGGTGAAGCTCGGCTGGCTGCCGGTCGTGCCGGACGGCACGTGGAAGAGCTACGTGCTGCCGTCGCTGACGCTCGGCGCGGCGGTCGCGGCCGTGATGGCGCGCTTCACGCGCGCGTCGTTCGTCGAGGTGCTCAACGAGGACTTCGTGCGCACCGCGCGCGCGAAGGGCGTGCACGAGCCGATGGTGGTGCTCAAGCACTGCCTGCGCAACGCGATGATCCCGGTCGTCACGATGATGGGGCTGCAGTTCGGCTTCCTGCTCGGCGGCTCGATCGTCGTCGAGGCCGTGTTCAACTGGCCGGGGCTCGGGCGCCTGCTGGTCGATGCGGTGACGATGCGCGACTACCCGGTGATCCAGGCCATCGTGCTGCTGTTCTCGCTCGAGTTCATCCTGATCAATCTGACCGTCGACGTGCTGTACGCGGTCATCAATCCGACCATCCGGTTCAAGTGAGGCGCGCATGAACGCGACTGTCCAGCCGGCGGCGACGGCCGCATCGACCGCGATCCGCACGCCGTGGCGCGAATTCTGGCGCAAGTTCCGCAAGCAGACCGTCGCGCTGGTGGCCGGCGGCTTCGTGCTCGCGCTCGTCGTGCTCGCATTCGTCGGCCCGCATATCGTGCCGTTCGATCCGGAGAACTATTTCGACTACGACGCGCTGAACGCCGGGCCGTCGGCCGTGCACTGGTTCGGCGTCGATTCGCTCGGCCGCGACATCTTCAGCCGGATCGTCGCCGGCACGCGCATCTCGCTCGCGGCCGGGTTCTTCTCGGTCGCGCTCGGCGCGCTCGTCGGCACGTTGTTCGGGCTGCTCGCCGGCTACTACGAAGGCTGGTGGGACCGCATCACGATGCGCGTGGCCGACGTGCTGTTCGCGTTTCCGGGCATCCTGCTCGCGATCGGCGTGGTCGCGATCCTCGGCAACGGGATGGTCAACGTGATCTGCGCGGTCGCGATCTTCAGCATCCCGGCGTTCGCGCGGCTCGTGCGCGGCAACACGCTGATGCTCAAGCACATGACCTACGTCGAAGCGGCGCGCAGCATCGGTGCGTCCGACTGGACCATCATCATGCGGCACATCCTGCCGGGCACCGTGTCGTCGGTGGTCGTCTACTTCACGATGCGGATCGGCACGTCGATCATCACGGCCGCGAGCCTGTCGTTCCTGGGCCTCGGCGCGCAGCCGCCGACGCCCGAGTGGGGCGCGATGCTCAACGAGGCGCGCGCCGACATGGTGAGCGCGCCGCACGTCGCGATCTTCCCGAGCCTCGCGATCTTCCTGACCGTGCTCGCGTTCAACCTGCTCGGCGACGGGCTGCGCGACGCACTCGACCCGAAGCTGGAGCGCCGCTGATGGCTGGCGTACCGATGTGGTCGGCGACGCTGCCGGCCGGCCCGCGCGGCACGCTCGCCGACGTACCGGGCGTGACCGTCGGCCACGCGACGCTCGCGGCCGGCGACGTGCAGACGGGCGTCACCGTCGTGAAGCCGCACGCGGGCGACCTGTATCGCAGCAAGGTGCCGGCGGGCGCTGCGGTGATCAACGGCTTCGGCAAGAGCGTCGGGCTCGTGCAGGTCGACGAGCTCGGCACGCTCGAGACGCCGATCGCGCTGACCAACACGTTCGGCGTCGGCGTGCTCGCCAACGCGCAGATTCGCGCGGCGATCGCGCAGAACCCGCAGATCGGCCGCGACTGGCCGACCGTCAACCCGCTCGTGTTCGAATGCAACGACGGCTATCTGAACGACATCCAGGCGTTCGCGGTGACGGCCGCGCATTACGACGCAGCGTGCCTCAGCGCGTCGCGCGACTTCGCGCGCGGCGCGGTGGGGGCGGGGCGCGGCATGTCGTGCTTCGACCTGAAGGGCGGCATCGGCTCCGCGTCGCGCGTGGCGGTCGCTGCCGGCAGGCCCTATACGGTCGGCGCGCTCGTGCTCGCGAACTTCGGCCGGCTGCCGATGCTGACGCTCGCCGGCGTGCCGGTCGGGCGCATCGTCGCGCAGCGGCGCGCTGTATCGTGCGTATCGCGCGCGCAGGCAACCGACGCGACGGCGCCCGAGCAGGGCTCGATCATCGTGCTGCTCGCGACCGATGCGCCGCTCGACGCGCGCCAGCTGTCACGGCTCGCCCGTCGCGCGGGCGCAGGCCTCGCTCGGACCGGTTCGGTCTACGGGCACGGCAGCGGCGACCTCGCGCTGGCGTTTTCCACTGCGTACACGATCGCGCACGATGCGTCGACCGTGTCGCTGCCGGCGCTCGTCGCCGACGCGGCACTCGATCCGCTGTTCATGGCCGCGGCCGAAAGCGTCGAGCACGCGATCGTCGACGCGTTGCTGCAGGCCGTGACGGTGACCGGCCGCGACGGCCACGTGCGGCAGTCGCTGCGCGATGCGGTGAACGACCTCGACCGCCTGTTCGGCGGCCAAGACGACGGACTTCCTACCCGCTCATGAAAATTCTGATTTCAACCGATATCGAAGGTGTGGCCGGCGTATTCGCCGTCGAGCAGACCCGCGCCGGCAATCCGGAATACGAACGCGCGCGCCGCTGGATGACCGGCGAGGCGAATGCGGCGATCGAAGGCGCATTTGCCGGCGGCGCGCAGGCCGTGTGGGTCAACGATTCGCATGGCGGATACCGCAACCTGCTGCCGGACGGGCTCGATGCACGCGCGCGCGTCGTGCTCGGCAAGCCGCGCACGCTGGGGATGATGGCGGGCCTCGAGCAGCGGCCCGATCTCGTGTTCATGATCGGCTTTCACTCGAAATCGCAGACGCGCGGCGTGCTGGCGCACACGATCAACAGCTTCGCGTTCGCGCAGGTCTGGGTGAACGGCGTCGAGCTCGGCGAAGCGGGGCTGTATGGCGCGCTCGCGCGCGAATACGGCGCGCACGTCGCGCTGGCGTCCGGCGACGACGTGTTCGTCGACGAAACGCGGCCGCTGTTTCCGGACGCGCGTTTCGAGGTGCTCAAGACGGCCGGCGGCGCATCGAGCGGCGACACGCTGACGCCCGCCGCAGCGTGCGGGCGCATTGCGGTCGCGGCACGCGAAACCGTCGAGCATGCGCTTGCGTCCGGCTGGCACGCGGATGCGCATCGGACTGCCCCGGCCGCGTGTACGGTGCGCGTGCAGAGCGCCGCGCTCGCCGATCTGTTCTGCGTGCTGCCGTCGCTCGAGCGGGTCGATGCGGTGACGCTGCGCTTCGACGCGCCGTCGGTCGAGCACGTCGTGCGCACGCTGAACAGCCTGTCGGCCATGTCGTTCATGCTGCGGTGATGCGTGCCGAGCCGATGCCGCGCAGCGGCGGCGCATCAGGCGGGCGCGGTCGCTGCATCGTCGAGAAAGCGTTCCATCGCGGCGACGAGCGCGAGCGGCGTTTCGTTCATCGGGTAATGGCCGGCATTGCGCAGCACGTCGACGCTTGCGCGCGGGTAGCGGCGCAGATAGGTGCGCGCCATCAGCGCGGCGTCGAACGCCGGGTCGTGTTCGCCGATCAGCACCTTGACCGGATGACGGCCTGCAATTTCGTCGCTGAAATCCGTGTCGGCCCAGGCGCGGAAGTACGCGCCGAACGCCGTCGGCGACGAGCGGGATGCAGAATACGCGGCTTTCCACTCGACCCAGGCGGCGGGCAGGCGGCTGCCGGTGCTGCGCTCGATGATGGTCCGGCGCGCGGCGATGCTGTCGGCCGCGCGTTCGAATAGCGCGCGACGCGCCGCGTCGAACGGCAGGCCGCCGCACGGGACCGGCGCGATCGGCACCAGCGCGCGTACGCGTTCGGGCGCGATGGCGGCGACCTTCTCGATCGCTATGCCGCCCATCGAGTGGCCGACGAGGCTGAAGGTGCGCCAGCCGAGTGTGTCGGCGAGCGCGAGCGTGTCGGCGGCGATTTCGGCGATCGAATACGCGCCGTGCGCATTGCGCATGCGGCCGTAGCCGCGGTAGTCCATGAAGACATAGGTGAAGCGCTCGCGCGACAGCCACGGTTCGACGGGCTCGAACGCATGTGCGTCGCCGAACCAGCCGTGCAGCACGAGAACAGGGTGGGGGCCGTCCCCCACGCGATGAAACGTATTGGGCATGTTCGCTCCGATGAAGTCGCTATCCGGCCGGTTCGGCCGTCGGGTTGCGCGGCCGTGCGGTCGCGCAGGCGTGGAGCGGATCGTAGATCGATCGAAGGTGACCCGCCTTCGATATCGGGTCATTGACGATGGAATTCGGGCCGTGAGAAATACGCTGCTGGACCCTTACGAACATATCCCGCGGAGCGTGGTGGTCACTGCCAACGACTACGCGGCGGGCACGACTTTCCGTGAGCACGCACATGCGCGCGGGCAGTTCGCGTTCGCGTCGCGCGGCACGATCAGCGTGTCGACGCCGCACGGGCGCTGGCTGGTGCCGCCGCAGCGCGGGTGCTGGGTACCGGCCGGCGTGCGGCACGAGATGACGATGACCGGGCCGGTCACGATGCTGAACGCGTTCGTGTCGCCCGATGTGGCGCAGTCCGTCGGCTTGCCGGACCGGTGCGGCGTGTACGGCGTGTCGTCGCTGTTGCGGCAACTGCTCGACGACGCGATCGATCTGCCGCCGATGTACGACGTCGAGGGCCGGCCGGGCAAGCTGATGGCGCTGCTCGTCGCGGAAATCGCGACGATGCCGCAGCTGTCGCTGCACGCGCCGCTGCCGGCCGACGCGCGGCTCGCGAAGATCTGCCGGCATTTGTTGGAGTCGCCGTCGATCTCGGCCGATCTCGACCAGGTGGCGACCGATGCGGGCGTGAGCCGGCGCACCTTCACGCGACTGTTCCGCGCGCAGACCGGCGTGAGCTTCGCGGCGTGGCGTCAGCAGGTGTGCATGCTCGCGGCGATCGCGCGGCTGAGCGACGGACAGCCGGTCACGCGTGTCGCGTTAGACCTCGGATATGCGAGCGCGAGCGCGTTTACGTCCGCGTTTAAGCGGATTCTGGGCGAGACGCCGAGTCGGTATGTGGAGGTGCGGCGGTAGGGAGTGGCAGCAATTGCAGAAATGTGGGGGCCGGTAATTGCCGTAGCGCACTTGCGCTTGTCCGTCTGTTGCTCAAGCTTTGTGTCGCGAATCCGTTAACGCGTGGGTCCAGTAGATGTTTGGCCGATGAATACGCGTGGAGATTAGACGGACATGTTGCTGAAAAAAACCGGTTTCGCCGCTTTGATGCTGTTGATTTCGATCGCGGGCCATGCGCGCGATACGACCTCCGAAGTCAATGCTGAAAGAGTGAGTGCGGTCAAGACTGTGACGGTCGTCTATCCAGGCAAGGCCGTGTACATCACGGTGGGGCCGTCCGGCCCGATTCACATTCCGGTTCCGATTCCAGGTGTCGGCGTAGTGGGCGCGCTCGCCATGGGGGCTGTCGCAGGGGCCGTCGGCGTCGGGCTCGGCAAGCACGACAACGATTCGCCGACATCCCTCAATGATCTCGTCACCGCCAGATTCGGCGATACGGGGCTTAACCGGCGCTTCACCGACAGTATCGAAACGGTCCTGCGAAATCATGGCTTCACGGTGCAGGAGGTCGATGCATCGGCGCCGGGCTTGCCGACGCTCAAACCGGACGCACACCGCATGTGGCAGGCAAGCGGCTCGCCCTATCAGGGTAGCGATGCGGTCTTGTTCCTGCGCGTCGGCACCGGTTATGTCACGCCCGGCGGTTTTCACGGTTTCACACGCCGGGTGATCGGCGACATCGTCATGTTCCAGAGCGACACATACGATGCGATTCTCCGACAACACGTCAACTGGAAACAGTCTGGCGACCCGTACAGCTATTCGTCGATCGATGCGCTGGACAGCGATCTCCGACGTGCGATCGATGGGCTCGACGAAGGTCTGATGGCGCAGGTCGATCCGTTCAACAAGTTGCTCGATTCGATTCCGCGTTAGCGGATAGCGTCAGGAGGGGGCCGCGGGCGACGAGGGTGCAAATAGGCGCGGCTCATGGAACGCGCGGTGTGGTGGCCAATGCCCGCAGAGGATGGTGGCGCCTTCGATACGCCGGCGCAGCGGTCTTATCCATTCGCTGCATCGACGGGATGAATTCGCATTCCCGGAACCGAAGGTCATGCGGGCCATGCCGGAGCCTCGGCCAACGGTTGGCGCAAGATTACGTTTCGAGACCGCGACCGCAATCGGCCAGTTCTCGTCGCCCGCAGAGTGCGGGCTTTATTGCATCAATATTTCGCGCGCTATCTGCCCAGCACAATACTGCGTTCCATATATCCGCCTATTCCCTTCGCGCTCGACGACCGTTAACCGAGGTGAGCAGCATACGTATGCTCGCAACCTCTAGGAGATGTACATGAGCGTTTCTTCTGTTGGCGGTAACCAACAACTCCAACTCCCGATTCAGACTGCGCAAACGGCACAACGCGGCATGACGTCGTCGGAAGCCCGCGAAGTCGGTCCCGATGTCGACGGTGACGGCGACGATGCGGGCGCAAAGGCGGTCCAGGCAGCAGCTGCGCAGCCGGCGCCGAGCGTGAACAGCAGCGGCCAGCAAGTCGGGACGATCATCAACGTCAAGGCCTGAGCGCGCGATTCGTTTCAGCAACCGCGTTCCTTGGCATGAGGTTTCTCGCGGCCTGAACGCGTCCTTCGCACGTCTTCGCTGACGTGCGCTAAGCCCGCACACTGCACCCCAGAAGTTGGCTCCGATCCGACCTTTGGGGTGTTTTCCATGGCGAAGTACATGGCTGCGCTACCCGGCGCTACGGGCAGCGGGTAAGCAGGTAGCGAGCGTCCGGACGAGGACTAAAGCCCGCCGTTCGAGCAATCCGTGCCGGATCTGATGGAGCGCGAAGGCGCGTCTGATCGGCAAGCTGCTGCGCGCTTCAACATTCGGAATCGCCCGATCATGCTGAACGCGCAGCGTTTTCGGTCCGGATCGGAAAGACGTGCGGCAGCATGCCTCAATGATTTCCGAGGTTCTTATTCCGTAGTCGGCCTTACCGAACCCCGCCGCCAGGCAAAAGCAAAGAAGGCCGCGGCACCGAGGATCAGCGGGAAATAAAGCGTCGCGAAGCGCCAAAGAACCAGAGCCGACGCCATGGCATCTTGCGGAATCCAGTTTGCAAATGCTGCCGCAAGCGCCAAGTCGCCGGCGGCACCGCCGGCCGGTATCCCGGTCCAAAGCGCCGCATGCAGGACCACGGCCTGCACCGCCACAACGAATCCGAACGGCAACCGGTAGCCGAGTTCGAGCAGCACGAACCACAGGACGCCATAGCGCGGCAGCCATTGCAGCGTAGTGAAGACGAGCAAGCCGGCAAACCGGTGGCGAGGCCCCATCATGAGCAGCCCCGCTTGCCGGCGCACACTCTGGCGGAACCCGTCCCACCGGGCTCGCTGGCTCCCGAGCCACTGAATGCGGCCACATGCAGCATCCAGCGCGCTCGCGACTTTCCGGCGGCACGCCCATAGCGTCGCTACAAGAATCGCGACACCTGCCAGCATTCCGACGACCATCGACACGTTTGGCCTCGGCACGACCTGAGCCAGCGGACCGACAGCGAACGCAATCGCGATCGGAACCGCCACGGCCAAGAAAGCCAGGTCGAGCGCCTGGTCGGCGCCGACGACCGTCGTGGCTGTTGCCCACGAGGCTCCAGCGCGCTGCAGCAACCCGATATTGACGCCATATCCTGCCGCCCCCAGGGGCGAGACGAGAAAGGCAGAATCGGTCACGAGGGCGATGCCATATGTGCGTCCGAAAGGAAGACGCAAGCCCAGTGCCGTTTGTATCAGGTGCTGTTTGCCAGCCTTGCCGAGCGCGCTCGCAGCGGCGCTTGCCGCCAACACCAGGAACATCTGCATCGAGACGGTCCGCAGCCAGGCAAGCGACTGGTGGGAGCCCACTATGAAAGGTGCCCCCACGGCCAGTCCAACGCCAAGCACAGCCAGCATCGTCGCCGTATTACGTTTGAAAGGCCTGCTCAAAGGAGCCGCCCCGGAACTCGCCGCGGGGCAACGTGGCCTGGCGTTCGCGAGGTGCGCTGCGCCGACGTAAGCGGAAGAATATGAATAAGCATGCGGATGTAAGGATCGTTCCAGCAGCAGCGGCGTTACCCCGAGTGCGAAGCGCGACGCTGCATAGCACGGCCGGCGGCCGCACTCGTACCAGCTTTCAGCGTTTTGAATGTAGCATGCCGTTCCGGTCCACGTGAAAAGTGAAGCCGCGCCAGGTGACCAGGGTCGAACTGTAGCTCGCGAGGAAGATCAGGAACAACGCAATATCCCATATCGGCAGCAGCCACAGCTCGCGATGGGGATGGCACAAGGCCCGGTCCGCCCGGAGCTTCAGCCAAAGGCGGGCCAGCAGGGCGATCGCGGCGAGCGACCACGACCAGCTTGCGGCGCCCGACAGTACGATGGTCAGCGTGGCGAACGCAAACGGATGCATCAGCGCAGAGCCCAGGTGGCCCGCCGGATCGATGGAGCGGATCGTGCGGCTCCAGCGTAATTCGTGCGAGATCAGGCTTGCGGCGCTCGTTTCAGCACAGGCGTGTGAAATGAAGAACGGTGGAATCACGACGCGCTCGCCGGCCTTGCGCACGGCCTGACCGATCGCGTGGTCCTCGGCGAGGTGATGCGCAAACTGTTCGAAACCGCCGATCTTGTCCACCGTCGCGCGGCGCATTGCGATGGTCGGTCCCATGCAGGGTTTGGCCAGCCCCAGTGTCAGGCCGGTCACCACGCCCGGAACGAACTGATAGTTGATCGCATTGACAGCCAGGCGTGGCCAGAACCCCGGCGCGGACTTTCCACGATAGATACAGCTCACGAGGCCCACGCCCGGCTTTTGCAATTCGCCTACGACGCTGCGCAAATACTCTGGGCTCACACTGACGTCGCTGTCCGCAAAGATCATCACATCATGGGCCGCCTGCGTCAGCATGTTCACGATGTTGGCGATCTTCCTGTTCGGCCCGTACAGGCGGGCATCCGCTACCACCGTGATGTACGCGTCGGGGTAGAGCGTGCGCAGCATCTCGACCGCCTCCAACGCAGGGTCAGCCGCATCGTGCACGCCGAACAGATACTGCACGTCGCCCGGATAATCCTGCTGAAAGAAGCTCGACAGGTTATCGAGCAGGTTCCACTCGTTACCGTGTAGCGGCTTGACGACCGTGACAGGCGGATAGCTGGAGGGAACTGAAGTCGGGCGCGCAAAAAAGCGCGACATCAATACGCTTGCCAGCAACGTATAAATGATGCCGCCTACGGCCGCCGAAGCTGAGATACCCAGCAGCGCAACGAGCAGCAGATGGGCTGCCCGCATCGTACCTTCGAATGCGGCCAGTCCGGTCATGAGCAGCAGACCGGGTGGGAGAATGATCGACTCAGGCAGTGGTCGATCAGTGCAGCCGAAAAATTTTGACGTGTGGAGGTGTCGAACACGCTCCTGATGGGACTAGCGTCGGTCAAAAGATCGTTCCGGTTGTCGTGAAAACGGTCATGTGCTCTGTCCGGCATGGAACTAGCTATCCTGAAAACGATCCAGGCTGGCAAGACTACGCCTAAATTCTTACATCTTGATGCTCGCCGCTGGATTGTTCCTACCGTCAGGTCGTGCAGCTCCTTTACAGGCTGCGGTATTGCTGCGGCATACGTTTACGTGTACGGACGCCGAGCATCAGAACGCTCGGTTTGCGTGGTGCGGGAATCCGGGATGCCATCTTCGAAGATTTTCGTCCGCCAAGCGCCACGGGGTCTGCACCGGCCCGTGCCTCGGCGGATTTCGGACGGCGGTGCAAGTATCGTCCACCGCAGAGTTGCTATGCGGGGTCTGGATCAGCAAACTGCTGCCGTCTCCCTTTGCACTTCACCCAGCCAGTGGTCATCATCCGCAACAGGGATGGAGCGAGCCCGATTCAGTCGATCAGCTTGTTGAGCGTTCGAACCGCGGTCTCCAACACCGCGCGTTCTTCGCGGCTCGTCTTCGTCAGCAGTTGCTCGGTAAGCCATTGCGAACGTGCGGCTCGCGCCTGCGCAGTCTGCGCGCGCCCCGTATCGGTCAGATCCACGACCCAGGCGCGGCGGTCTTCATTGTCTACCGTCAAGGTCACCAGCCCT
This sequence comes from Burkholderia sp. WP42, assembly GCF_000745665.1. Classification (NCBI taxonomy): domain Bacteria; kingdom Pseudomonadati; phylum Pseudomonadota; class Betaproteobacteria; order Burkholderiales; family Burkholderiaceae; genus Burkholderia; species Burkholderia sp. WP42. The sequence continues at coordinate 172,756 of NZ_JQJT01000020.1, forward strand.
TGTTCGACCAGTTTCTGCACGATCAGCCGCATGGTCTGATGGGTTACGGCTCTGCGCGCGGCGAGTGTCGCGATACTCACCGGGCCGCAGCGTTCGAGTAGCGCAAGCGTCTCGTTCTGCGCGTTCGATTGCGTACCGCTTTGCTCGCGAACGACCTTGACCAGACGGCTGACGACATCGCGAATCGCTTCGCCCAACGCCGCTGCTTCAGCGGCGCGGCCGCTAGAGGCATTCCTGGAGATCCGACTCATTTCGGCTGCACCGCGCGTTCGCGAAGTCGCGCAACGACGGCGGCAAGCGTATTGACGCCCCAATGCTCGACATATTGCCCGTCCCGAATGCGGACGATATCGATGACGTCGATCGAAATATCGTCGCCAGTCGCGTCGACGCCCAGCAGTGGCCCGACATGTTTGCCGGTGATCGACTTCCGCGTCGTGACTTTGTCACCGTCGCATAGTTGCTCGTGAATGTGGATCTCCATGTCGGCAATGGCCGGCCGAAGCATGGACGCAAACGTTGCCCACATCGCTTCGGCGCCTCGGCTCGCGTCATTCGGCGCGGACCAGTTGACGAAGTCGGGCGCCATGAGCGCTTCGAAGCAGGCTCGATTGCCATCGCGGATCACTTCGTAGTTGAACCGCTCGACGACAGCTTTGGGATCGTTGCTGTTCATGCCTGTCCTCAATTGTTCGGAGATTCGTTCGGCCCGGCCGAAGGGGGGGAACGAATAATATACAGCAAGGCTGTATATTTCAACCGAATGAGTGCCCGGCTCGGTAGGTGCCCGACCCGGGCGTTCGACTATTCGATGTGAACGAGGACTTGCTACGCCGCCTGGTGCCGAAAGCGCGCATATCGGGATGCCCGCCGTAATCAAGCGGTCGCGCACATCAACGCATTCAATCTGTTGCCATTGACGAGGCGCCCGGTCCGTTCACCGGCGCTTCCCGGACGGAAAGCCGTGGGTCTTCGCTCGCCATGCCGTGAACAGCCCAATCGCAAGCAGCGACGAGACCACCCACGGAAATGCAACGACACCGGTCGTTTCAAGTAATACGCCACCGATGATCCCACTGCCAGCAAACGAGAGATTGAACACCGTCACCAGCGCGGATTGCGCAACGTCGGCGCCATCGCTGGCTGCATCGGCCAGGGCAGTTTGAAGAAGTGTCGGCGCACCGCCGAAACTGAAGCCCCATATCACCACGCCGACCCAGATAACCGCGGGTGACGTGACGCCCAGCCCGAATATCAGCGAAACCATCGCGAAGGCCGCCAGTCCAGCCAGCACCAGCAGACGCAGCGATCCGTCAACGAGAGCACCGATTACCCAAATCCCGAGCATGGCGGAGATACCAAACAGCAACAGCACCGAATCCATGTCGCGGGTGAGTCCGACGGATGCGAGGAACGGCGCAATGTAGGTGTAGAGAATGTAGTGCGGAAGAATCCACGCGCTGACCACGAACAGCACGGACCGCACGCCCGGGATAGCGAGAACTCGCCGCATCGGCAGACGCTGGCCCGCCATCTCGCCGGGATAGTCGGGAACCTTCCAGCACACCAGGGCCATCAGCGCGAGCGACATTCCGGACATGATGCCGAAGATGCTGCGCCAGCCGACCATACTGCCGAGCCACACGCTTAACGGCACACCGACCGACAACGCCAAAGGGATGCCGATCATCGCCACCGCGAGCGCGCGTCCCTGCATCGCCGGGGGAACCATACGCCGCGCGTAAGACGCCAAAAGGCTCCACGCGAGCCCGGTGGCGAGTCCCACGGCAAAGCGCGTCGCCAGCGTCAGCATGTAGTTCGACGACACTGCGGTGATCGCATTGCAAGCCGCAAAGACGCCGAGCACCAGTAGCAGGACATGCCGGCGCTGCCACCTGCGCACGGCTGCGGTCAGCGGGATGGCCGCTACACCGGAGCCGAGCGCGCAGCACGTCACCAATTGCCCGGCCCACGCTTCGCTCACATGAAACCCTCGTGCAATCTCCGGAAGCAAGCCGGCCGGTACGGCTTCGTTTGCCGTGGCGATGAAGCTGGCCATCGTCAACGCGAGCAACGCTGCCATCGGGAGACGATTTACCGTCGCCGCGCATCCAATACCAATGGCCGCTACACCGCAATCTTCATCCATCTTTCTCTCCATGTTTCCTCGCTTGCCTGCATCCGGGCTTGCGAAGTGGCAGTCTGCTTGGTAAATACGGATTTGATAATTGGCCGCCCGTTTGAATACATCTCAAATCTGGATGAAGAATGGCAACTGATCGACTGGGTGATATGCGTTTGTTCGTGGAGGCGGCGGCACTGGGCAATTTGTCGGCCGCCGGCCGGAAGCTGGGATTTTCCCCGGCAGCAGCGAGCGCACGGCTCGCCAAATTGGAAGCGGCACTATCGACGCGGCTATTCGACCGCAATACGAGGCAACTACGCCTGACCGAAGAGGGGCGGCTATATCACCATCACTGCAGCATTGCATTGAGGGCCATCGAGGATGGCGAGGCTGCTCTCACTGCGAGCCGGGGCATAGCGCGGGGCAAAGTCCGGATCTCGGCATCGGCCGATTTCGGTCGCCATCTGCTGAACTCCTGGCTGGAAGCCTTCGTCCGCACGCAGCCCGAGCTCAAAATCGCACTCGACCTTACCGACTCGGTATCGGATTTGCTGCAAGACGAGGTCGATCTCGCGATCCGATTTGGCCGGCCGAACATCCCCTCACTGATTGCACGCCGGCTTGCACCGAACTGGCGAGTGCTATGTGCGTCCCCCGACTATCTGGCCAAATGCGGCACGCCGCTCGTTCCGGCCGATCTGGTTGCGCATGAGTTCGTCGTTCTGGTTACGGCTGCAGGGCCACTGAACGAGTTTCGCCTGGTGTCGGAAGGCAAGCGTTGCAATCACACCGTGGCAATGGAAAATGCGTGGGAAACCAATGACGGCGCGTTGGCTCGCGCGTGGACACTGGCCGGATATGGCATCGCTCGAAAAACGATCTGGGACGCCGCAGCGGATATTCGCGCCGGCAAACTCCAGGTCGTTCTGCCGGACTGGATCGAAAGCGAACCCGGCATTTATGCCGTGTTGAACCGGAATCGCTATATGACGCCGCGGGTGAGAGTGCTACTGGACTTCCTGGTCGAGCGCTTCCAACGTGCGATATCTGACGGCATCCTGGCCGTGCTCCCGTCGCCATCCGTGTCGGAAAACGCGGACTGACTGATTGCCGTCGCGCGAGTGCTGTGCGCCGGTTGTACGCCCGGCGCGGGCCCACCCGCGCTCCGCCTCATTCAAAACCGCCCCACGCTCGCGCATTCGACGAAGCGCAGCATCGCCCCGTGCGAAACCGCTCCCTCGACCACCACACCGCGTTCGCTTCGCCGCATCTCGACGCCGGCACCGCCCAGCACATCGGCAAGCCGATCGAGCGACTGCACCGTGAACGCGAGCTCCGTGAAGTGCGGTCCGGCGCGCAGCGCCTCTGCGCGCGCTGCGCCGTCGATACGAACCTCGACCTTCCCGCAGCGGATCAGATAGCTCGCATCGTCCAGGCGCGTCGCGCTCGCTGCGAGCACGCGTTCGTAGCGATCGACGGTCATCTCGAGCGCGGCAGCGTCGACGGCAATCGTTATCCCCGCAAGGCTCGTTACGCCGTTCGGATGCAGCGCGCCACCGGGCGGGTAGACGAGTTCCGGCGTCAGATGTTCGCAAGCGAACACGCGGCCGCCCGGCGTATAGGCGACGTCGACCTGCGTGATGCGGAAGCTCGCATCGCCGGTGCCGTTGCGCGTCGCGACGGGCCGCGAAAACGCCACCGGCGGCTCGGCCGGAACGCCCGCCGCGTGCCAGTCGCGATACAGCGCGTCCGCGCTGTCGGTCGCGACCACCATCGCAGCCGCTCCGTCGCCGTGTTCGAGAAAGTCGGAAAAGAATGCCGTGACGGGATGCGGCCGGCGAACCGTCAGCAGTTCGAGGTAGCAGCCGTCGAACATCGCGCAATGATTCTCGGAGCCCATGGTGTGATAACCACGCGGCGTGAGTGCGAATCCCATCCGCGCAAAGTCGTCGCGCGCGGCATCGAGGTCGCGCACCGCGATGACGAAATGGTCGATTCCCGAAAGATGCTGTGTCATGGCAGGTTCCTAATCGCGGTGATCTTTCCAGCGGTAATAGAGCATCGCGCCGATCGCAACACGCCTGACGAGCGCATGGGCGGCGATCGTCCGCAACGTGGAAAACGGTAGCCGCGACGCGCGCTCGTCGCCCGTCAGCGCCACTTCCGCAAGCTCGGGGCCGACCGCGGTCGACAATGCGACGCCGCGACCATTGCAGCCGAACCACGTGTACAGACCGTCATCCAGTTTCACGAAGCGAGGCATCCGGTCCGGCGTGACGGCGAAGTCGCCATGCCACAGATATTCGAAACGAAGCGGTACGTCGTTCAGCTGCGGAAACATGCGCCGCACGCGCGCACCGATGCGCTGCGGCAGCCGGCGCTCATAACCCATCGGCACGACGAGCGCGCCGCCGGTCACGAGTCGCCCGTCGCGATCGAAGCGGGCGAAGTGGAGATCCGATTGCGTATCGGACATGGCGTGATCGAGCGGCAGGATCGAGGCGCGCAGATCGGCCGGTAGCGGCTGGGTGGCCATCTGATACGAGCGCATCGGCAGCAGCGCCTTCGCAATGCCGGGCCACGGCGCGCGCGTGGCGTGGCCGCTGTAACTGTGGGTGGCAATCACGACCCGGCTGGCATGCACCGCCGCATCGCCGTGCGCGGCTACCCAGTGCGTGCCCTGTCGCGTCAGCGACGACACGGGCGTGTGCGTATGGATGCACGCGCCCGCGTCCTGCGCGGCGCGCGCCAGTCCACGGACGAACGCAAGCGGATTCACGTGCCCGCCGGTCGGGTTCTGCCAGCCGCCGTGCCAGAACGACGAGCCGGTCAATTCGGCGGTGCGATCGCGATCCAGCAACTCCACTTCGACGCCGCGACGCCGCCATTGCTCGACGCGCGAGCGCGCAAGCGCCAGGCGGCTCGCGCGATGTGCGGGCTGCATCCAGCCCGCCTGCACGGCCGCGCAGTCGATCCGGTGCCGGCGTGCGAGCTCGAACACGGTGTTCGCAGATTCGCCGATCAGCGAGACGAGCGTTTCGCCCTTGTCCGCGCCGTACTCGGCAACGATCGCGTCAGGATCCGCGCGCGTCATGGCCGGGATCACCTGTCCGTTGTTGCGGCCCGACGCGCCCCAGCCGATCTCCGCTGCCTCCAGCACGACCACCCGGGCGCCGCGCTCGGCCGCATGCAGCGCGGCGCTCAGGCCCGTGAAGCCGGCGCCTATGACGAGCAGGTCCGCGAAGTACGTGCCGCTCGGCAGCGGCGCAGTTGCAGCGGCGGGCGCGGCGGTGGCCGCCCACAGCGATGGAGGCAGGCGGCTTGGGTCGAGGCTCGCGTCAGGCATGGCAGATTCCCCGTCCGGAATGGTCCGGTGCGTTTGCATGAATAGGCGTCGTTGAAGAAAACGGGCGGGTGAAGTTCGCCGAGGGTAGGCCGAGCGTGCCTGGCAAACGGCCGGGATGCCGTCCGCCATGACTGAGACGGGCTTGCATCGAAGGTTGTCTTGCGTCGAGGGCCATGCGTGTCCTTTCCGTTCAGAGCGGGCACCGCGCGAGCCGGTCGACGACGGCTCGCTTGCTGCGCGCGACTGCTTCCCACATATCGGCTAGTGCGTGCGATTGGGGAATCATATCGTCCGGCAAGGAGAAGCCAATTTCCCTATCTTTTTTGATTCCGATGATTTGGAGATATTTTTTCTATCTGACGCAGGCGCGGCACACGATGCCGAGCAGCGCGGGGAAGCCGGGCGAACTTGCGGACGCCGCGGCGGCTCATTCGAGCCGCTCGTGCGAATCCAGGTCGGGGAGGTTCGACGTCGCGCCGATTCGGCGCGGAGCGTTCGCTTGCCGATTGGCACGTCTCGGCGTCAGCCACTTCCGGACGACGCGGTTCGACGGCTCGGCGTAGTTGCGCGCAATGGTTGCGCCCAGGCCGACGGAAAGGAGCAGATAGCCGACGAGAAGCGCCAATTTCTCGTCGCCGGTGACATGCGACGGCGGATAACTGATCCTCAGCAAGCCGAGCACGATAAGGTGGAACAGATAAAGCTCGTAGCTGAGCTTGCCGAGCGCTTCGATGAGCGCGGACACGCGCGCGGGCCGCAGCGACGTGCCGGCTGCGCGATTCGCGGCCAGCAACAGAACCGCCGTGCCGAAGGCAATGGCGGTCACGCCGAGCACGTTGCTTTGCCCGATCGGCCAGGACAGGTAGACGAGCGCCATGCCCGCGGCCGTCAACCACGTGAACATGGTCTGCGCACGACCATGCCATTTGACTTTTCTGGCGAGCAAGGCCGCGCAGCAACCGATGGCGATGGCATCGAAGCAGGCGAGATACGCATAGAGATAGTCGCCCTCGTCGCCTTGGTGGAAGAAACGATAGGCGGGGCCGGCGACGATGCACGGCAGCCAGAACGCCACGAGCCGCGCCTCCCGGCGAAGCGCGACGCACAGCAGCGGGAACGACAGATAAAACACTTCCTCGACGGAAAGCGACCACAACACGCCGAGCGCATAGTTGGTCCAGCCGTGAGAGCCGACCAGCACGTTCATCCAGAACGTCAACGACGCGAGATTCACCAGCCAGAACGAAACCGGCGTGCCGGCCGGCGAGTGATTCTGAAAGATCGCGATGCCGGCCAGCGCCAGCGCGTTGACGATGGCCAACAACAGCAACAGGCAGGGGACGATGCGGGCGATGCGCAGCGCGTAAAACGTTCCGATATCGACGTGGCCGAGTTCGGACCAGCGCCGCATCGCGTTCGTCGTGATCAGATAGCCGGAGATCACGAAGAACATCGTGACGCCGTAGTTGCCGTTTCGCGCAACGGCACGCACCGCATTCCAGCCGAATACGTGCGACAGCGCAGTGTCGTCGAGCCGGTAAGCGATATTGAAATGGTGAAACAGCACGAGCAGGATCGAAAAGCCCCGCAGGAAATCGATCTTCCGGTTTCGCATGTCGGCGCCGTTCATTCCGCGTGCGTCGCCCACTGCACGAATGCCGAGCCGGCCTCGCGCAACACGGCCTCGCGCGCGTCCATGCTGACGCCCGGCGCATCGTAGTAGACGGCGACGAGCAACGGCGCGCGCCCGGGCGGACGGACTAGCGCGTAGTCGTTCGTCTCGCGGTCGACGCTGGTGCCGGGCCGGTCGGCGGCTTGCCAACCGGCGGGCAACACGGCGCGAATCCGGTTGAGCCCCGGCTTGCAGTCGGTCATGCCGCGCTCCAGTCGCGCGCGCGAGCCGGCGCTGAGCACGTCGCCGAGCAGCAGGCGCTGCGCCGTGGCGGCGATGGCCTTCGGCGTGGTGGTGTCGAGCACGCCGTGATAGCGGTTCGAGTCGGGCTCGTAGCGGTCGGAGCGCGTCACGGTATCGCCGAGGCCGCGAACGAAGCGCGTCAGCGCCGCAGGGCCGCCGGCGCTGCTCATCAGCAGGATCGCGGCCGTGTTGTCGCTCTCCACCAAAACCGCGCGGCAGAGCGCCTCGATCGACATCGCACCCTGAGCGACGTTGGCCTTCGTCACCGGCGACGTGAAAATCAGGTCCTTTTCCGTGTAGTGGACGAGGCGATCTAGCCGCTCCGAGCCGCTGTCGACGCGTGCCAGGATCTGCGCGGCGAGCAGTCCCTTGAACGTGCTGCACATCAGGAAACGTTCGTCGGCGCGATGGCCGAGCGTGCGTCCCGAGCCGGTATCGATCGCGAACACGCCGAGGCGGCCGCCGCTTCTGCGCTCGATTTCGGCAAGCGGCGATTCTTCGGCTGCGCGCAGCGCGGGAGCCATGCACGTGCCGGCGAGCAGCGGCAATCCGATCAATAGTTTTCTGCGCAGGAGCGAGTGGGGCACGGTCGAGTCCGGTGGTTTAGGGCAAGGAAAAGGAGGAGACACGCTCGAGACGTCGAAGCGTGTCACGCGCATCGAGTATCACGTCACGCCGGCCGATGACCGCGCGCGCTTCGAGTACATCGTCGCCGTACGTCGGGGGATTTTCGCAGAGCAGAGGCGCTGTTTGCACGGCACGTTCGAGCCGCTCGGGTCTCTCGCTGCGCTGCGACACACGGGCATCGACTACGGCCTCGAAGAACAAAAAAAAGCGCCTGCCGGTTATGGGACAGGCGCGTTTAAAGGCACTCGGTCAGAAAAGCCGCGCGAATGAGCCGCCGCTTGCGTCGCGCATCTGTCTGGCAATTGCTGCTCGGCCCGATTCAATCGCGGCACTTCGCTTGCGATAAGAAAGCATACGCCGCACAACACGCAAACGATATCGCGTGTCTGAGGAAATCGATGTGCTCGTGCAGCATGCGTTTCAAGCGCATGTTTGATACATGTTCAGAATTCGCCGAACGGGCGCGCATCCGCCCACGCCGGTCGTGGATGTTGCAACACGGCATCGAACCTCGCGAGCAAAACAAAACCGCCGGACGACGCGACTGCTGGCGGCGCGTCGACCCGGCGGTCCGGTGTGATCGACCGGCCGATACCGGCCGGCGCAATTACACGTCGAAGAACACGGTTTCGTCCGGCCCCTGCATGCGGACGTCGAACCGATACACGACCGGGCGCCCCGGCTGCGCGTCGCGCTTCGCCACCAGCGTCGCGCGACGCTCGGCGGGCACCAGGTTGAGCACCGGATCGGCCGCGTTCGCCGCGGCTTCGTCGTCGAAATACACGCGCGTGAACGCATGCGTGAGGATCCCGCGCATCATCACCGTCACGTTGATGTGCGGTGCTTCGTCGGCGGCGATGCGGCCGGGCTTCACCGTCTCGACGACGAAGCGGTGCTGCGCATCGGTGCCCGTGCCGACCCGCGCGAAGCCCGTGAAGCCGGACTTCGCGACGTCGTCGCGCGATGCCGGAAAGCGGCCGGCGCCGTCCACCTGCGTGAATTCGAGCATCGCGTCGCTGACGACGTTGCCGTCGCCGTCGAACACCTGCCCGACCAGCAGCACGTGCTCGCCGTCGGCATGCGGTGCGGCGATCGTCGGCGTGAACAGGCTCTTCAGGTCGTAACCGTATTGCTGCGGGCACAGGCCGTACGCGAAGTACGGGCCGACGGTTTGCGAAGGGGTTTGCTTCAGCGTCGTCATGGTTCAGCGCTCCATCGGGGTAGCGTCACGGCCGCGCAGCACGATGTCGAATTCATAGCCGAGCGCATGGCCTTCTTCGGTGGTGTCGAGCGAGAAGCGCGAGATCAGGCGATCGCGCGCGGCCTCCGGCGTGCCCTGGAAGATCGGGTCGTACGCGAGCAGCGGGTCGCCGGGGAAGTACATCTGCGTGACGAGGCGCGAGCCGAAGTAGTCGCCGAACAGCGAGAAGTGGATGTGATTCGGGCGCCACGCGTTCGGATGGTTGCCCCACGGATAGGCGCCGGGCTTGATCGTCAGGAAGCGGTAGCGGCCTTCGGCGTCGGTCATGCAGCGGCCCGCGCCGAGGAAGTTCGGATCGAGCGGCGCGTCGTGCTGGTCGACCTTGTGCACGTAGCGGCCGGCCGCGTTCGCCTGCCACACTTCGACGAGCGTGTTGCGCACCGGTTTGCCGCCCTCGTCGAGCACGCGGCCCGTGACGACGATGCGCTCGCCGAGCGGTTCGCCGTTCTTCACCGCGTTCTTCGTCAGGTCGTGGTCGAGCGGGCCGAGATCTTCCGCGCCGTAGACGGGCGCGTACTGGTCGCGCAGCCGCTCCTTCAGCGGGATCATCGGGCGCGTCGGGCCGCGCTTGACCGACGAACGGTAGTCGGGATGGACATACGCGGGATGCGACGGCCAGTCGCGCGGCGTGAGAATCGTGGGGGAATCCATCGGGCGTCTCCTGTTGGGTTATTTCGCGTGAGTGGATGGCAGGACTTTAGCCAATCCGGAAAGTTATGAAAAATGACCTTTTTTCGCGAATTGCATAACCGGGAGTTATGGTCGGCCGCCCAATGAAAAATCCGCCGGACAGAAGATCCGTCCGGCGGAGAAAGCGATCGGGCGTCGCATCGTCGGTGACGACTCCGTGCACGGCCCTCCAGCCCGCCCGTCGCTGCTTTTTGTCGGTTCTTCTTGTTGTTGTTCGAAGGTCTCCCCGCGCGCCGCGCGGTTCGCCGTTACGGGCGGGCGGGATCGAACACGATCCCGTCGAACTCGATCGACAGCCGGCCGCTGCGCAGCAGCGCGGCGGCCGTCGCCGCGCGGTCGGCGCCGATCACGTCGGCGACGTAGTTGGCGCAGAACCCGCGCCCCGCCAGCATGCCGAAGCGGCCGCCGAGCAGCACATCGATCCGCTGTTCGGCCAGCGCGTGCACGCTGCGCTGCGCGTCGGCAGTCGCGGCCGCGACGCGGCGCGCCAGTGCGATGCGGCCGCCGTCGGCCCGGGCGACGAAACGCGACAGCGGCGTGAGCTTCGTACGCGCCCAGGCGGGTTCGGCGATCAGCGGCTCGTCGCCGGACGTATCGACGACGATGCCGAACCGGTCGGCCCACGAGCCGCCGTGGTCGGCCGCGTCGCCCGGCTTGCGGGACGGCGCGCGGATGAACAGCAGATCGCCGACGTGCGCGCCGGCCGCCAGCGTGCGCAGCGTGGCGAGCGGCAGCATGCGCTCGGTGTCGCGCGCCGCGCGCGGCGCGGGGTGATGCGGCTCGAAGGCAGGGGCGTCGGTTCGGGTGTTCATCGCGGCTCCGTCGGTGGGTGACAGCACGGAGCGGATTATGCAGACGAGTAACCCAAAGTGCTCACGCGGATGCGCCGGTAGCCTAATATCCGACCTGGAGCATCATTTTTCGATACTGGAATGACCGAAACCGCCCAACTCATCCACACGTTGAAGCGCCTGTTGAAGGCGCATGGAATGACCTATCGCGACGTCGCGCGTGCGCTCGACGTGTCCGAGACGAGCGTGAAGCGCCTGTTCGCGAGCGGCCGCTTCACGCTGGAGCGCGTCGTGGAGATCGCGCAACTGCTCGGCTATACGCTGGCCGAGCTGGTGCAGGAGGCGTCGGCGTCCGCGCCGCGCCTGCGGGTGCTGACCGAGCAGCAGGAGGCGCTGCTGGTCTCGGACGAGAAGCTGCTGCTGGTCGCCGTCTGCGCGGTCAATTACTGGACCGTGCAGGACATCGTGTCGGCCTACTGCCTGACGCACGCCGAATGTGTGAAATACCTGCTGATGCTCGACCGGATGAACGTGATCGCGCTGCTGCCGGGCGACCGCATCCGCGTGCGCGTCGCACGCGATTTCGACTGGCTGCCGGGCGGGCCGATTCGGCGGTATTTCCACGCGCACGTGCTCGACGATTTTCTCGGCAGCCGCTTCGACGGGCCGGGCGAGACGATGATGTTCTCGCAGGGGATGCTGACCGACGCGGCCGCGGCGGAACTCGAGCAGGAACTGCGGCGGCTCGGCAGCAAGGCGGCGGCGCTGCACGCGGAGTCGTCGTCGGCGCCGCTCGGGCAGAAGCGCGGAACGGGCCTGCTGATCGCGAAGCGCATCTGGGAGCCGACCGGTTTCCACGCGCTGCGGCGTCACGGGTAACGCTGCCTCCACGCGCTTGGGTCTTTCCGGAAAGTTATGCAAAATGGCGCTACATCGTCATTCGTATAACTGCCCGTTATGAATAACCGTATCGCGGACGGCCGCGTCAAGTTCCGGCACCTGCAGTGTTTTCTCGCGGTCGCGCAACTGGGCGGCGTGCAGAAGGCGGCCGAAAGTCTGTCGATCACGCAGCCGGCCGTGTCGAAGACGATCGCCGAACTGGAGGCGATCCTCGGCGTGAAGCTGTTCGAGCGCGGGCGGCACGGCGCGCAACCGACCCGCGAAGCGCAACTGTTCATCCCGCATGCGAACGCGTGCGTGCTCGCGCTGCGGCAGGGCGTCGGACTGCTCGCGCGCGAGGGCGGGGCTGCTGCGGCGACGCTCGAAATCGGCATGCTGCCGACGGTCGCCGCATCGCTCGCGCCCGCGTTGATGAAGGCGTTGGCCGCGCGCTGGCCGCGCGTCGTCGTGCGGATCGCGACGGCCGCGAATGCCGAGCTGCTGGAGCGGTTGAAGGCGGGGGCGATCGAATGCGCGATCGGGCGTCTGTCGGAGCCCGAGCGGATGATCGGGCTCGCCTTCGAGCAGTTGTACAACGAGCCGCTGGTCGCGGTCGTGCGCGCCGGCCATCCGCTGCTCGCCAGCGCCGCGCCGGCCGCCGAACTGGCGCGCTATCCGGTCGTGCTGCCGCCGTTCGGCACGCTGATCCGCCAGTCGGCCGAGCAGGTGCTCGGCGCATGCGGCGCGCCGCCGCTCGATTCGTTCATCGAGGTGTTGTCGGTGTCGGTCGCGCGCGCGCTTGCGCTCGAGAACGACGCGGTGTGGTTCGTGCCGCTCTACGCGGCCGAATATGATCTCGCGGCCGGTACGCTCGCGCGCTTGCCGTTGCCGTCGGCCGGTGCCGACGAACCGGTCGGGCTCGTGCTGCGCACCGATGCTCAGCCGTCGCCCGTGGCCCGGACGCTGATCGACGCGCTGCGCGAGATCGCTCGCACACGGCTGCGCGATGTGCAGGCAAGCCGCGCGCCGCGCGCTGCACGCAAGCCGGGGCGCCGCGAGCGCTGAGTTGGGCTGGCCGGTGCGCGGTGCCGGGTGTCGTCGTTCGCGGCGAAGCGTCCGGTCGGCGATGCGGCTGGCGCCGGCAGCGGCTTCAGCGCCGGCCTCACGTCATCGGGGTGATTCGTTGCGCCGTCAGATTCGATCGGCGACGCGCCGTGCGGCGACGCAACGCGGCACGCTGCCGCGCCTCGCGCCCGAATGCGCGTTAGTGCACGTTAGTGCGCCGATCACGCGCGCCGTCGCGCGAGCCGCAGATAAAGCAGCGCGGCGCCCGCCAGCAGCAACGGGAAGAACAAATACCAACCGGTCGTCAGAAACAGCCCGGCCACGGCGATCAGCGAAACCCACGCGCAGCGATACGCGGCGCTCGCACGCGGCAGCAGCTTCAGCGCGGCGGCGGCGCCGAGCCCGTACACCATCACGAAGCAGCCCGACGTGACGAGCACGAGCGGTTTCGGCCCGACGTCGGAGAACGCGGTCGCGGCCAGCGCGGCGGCGGCCAGCGCCGCGATCACGCCGAGGCTGCGGCGCGGCACGCCGCCCACCTGACTGCCTTGCGCGAGCCACGCGGGCAGTGCGCCGTCGCGCCCGAGCGCGGCCCCGAGCTTCGCCGCGCCGGCGAAATACGCGTTCATCGTCCCGAGCGTGAGCAGCAGCGCCGCGGCGGCGGCCAGCACCTGCGCATGGCCGCCGATGCCGCGCGCGATCAGTTCCGCGAGCGGCGCGCCCGACGCGCCGGCCGACGGGCCGAGCACCGTCACGCTGGCCGCGGCGACCGACAGATACAGGAACCCGACCACCACGACGGCGATGCCGGCCGAGCGCGGCATGTCGTGCGCTGGCCGGCGGAATTCGGCGGCGAGGTGCGTGATCGCCTCCCAGCCCGCGAAGCTCCACACCAGCAGTGCCGCGGCCTGACCGACCGCGAGCCAGCCGTGCGGCGCGAACGGCTGCAGGTTCTCCGGGCGCGCATGCGGCGCGGACGCGAGCACGGCGGCGAGCAACAGCGTGACGAGCAACGCCGACAACACGAGCTGCATGCGGCCCGACACCGTGACGCCGAACGCATTCGCGGCCGATACGGCGGCGATCAGCGCGGCGGCCGTGACCACGACGGTCGTATGCCCGCCGCCGATCACGGCCGCCACGTATGCGCCGCCGAACATCGCGGCGGCCGGTGCGCCGGCCGGCACCGCGAAATAGAAACACCAGCCGACGATCGCCGCGGCCTTCGGCCCGAACGCGCGGCGCGCGTAGGTGGACACGCCGCCCGCGTCGGGATAGCGCGCGCCGAGTGCGGCGAAGGTCGCCGCCAGCGGCCCGGACAGCACGACGAGCGCCGCCCACGCGAGCAGCGAGGCCGGCCCGGCGACCTCGGCGGCGAGCGCCGGCAACGCAATGACGCCGGTGCCGAGCACCGCGCCGATATACAGCGCGGCGCCCTGGAAAATCGTCAGCGAGCCTGCGTGATGGACGGCAGGCGAATCGGCATGCGAGGGCATGAAAGGCAGTCTCCGGAACGCGTGAGATGCGCGCGGTCGGGCGCGCGTCGAGTCGTTCGATGCTACCCGAACCGGCATGGCGAAACGGCGCGGCGTTCAGTAGTCTGCGACCTGCGGCGTGTCAGCCTGTGTCAGTGGCGGCGCGCGAGCCGCAGCCGCGCATCCTCGCGCGCGGCGGGCGTCAGGTCGGCCGCGTAGTGGAACGTGCCCGAGACGAGCGACGCGATCGGCACGCCGTCGCGGAACAGCACGCGATTGCCGGCGAGCGCCGGCACCTTGTCGCCGGGCAGCAGCGTGCCGGCAAGGTTCAGCGGGTCGACGCCGGTCACGCACACGTACTGCCCGTCGCCCGGCTGCCGGCGCACTTCACGCAGGACCGGGATCGCTTCCGGCAGCGCGAACTGCTCGCCCGCGATGCCGGCGACGAAGCGGCCGCCGCGAATCTCGCCGCGCGCCTCGAGCCGTTGCAGCACGCGCACGAGCTCGCGCCAGCTCGGCAGCCATTCGGCCTCGCGCTCGAGCAGCCGCCAGAACACCACGCCATAGCGGCGCAGCAGCGTCCACACGATGTGCTCGAGCGCATCGCGATCGGTCGCCGTTGCGCCGCGCTTCGGCGCGGGCGCCGGCGCATCGTCCGGCACCGCGCCGCGCTGCACGAGCGCCCAGCGGCCCGCATCGTCCATCCCGCCGATCAATGCGCCGCCGCGCCGCGTGCGCGGCGCATACGTCGCGCTGCGCTTGACCGCCGGCTTCAGCAGCGCGCGCAGCCCGGCGAAGCTGTCCGCATTCACGAGGCCGGCAGACACCAGCTCGCCGAGCGCCTGCTCGAGCTCGACGGGGAGCATGTGCAACTCGTCGAGCAGCGCGTCGAAGAACATCGCGCCATGGGCGACGAGCGCGTCGCGTACCTGCGTCGCGCGCGCGGACAACGCCGGTTGCGCGTCGGGGTCGCGCAGCGCCTGCCATGCGCGCAGGTGGCGGCGCGGCAGCAGCACGACCGGCGTGGTCTTCACCGGCGTGCCGGCCGCGCGTGCCGGTGCGCCGATGCGCGTCCACACGAGCTTGCCCGAGCGGCACAGCTCGTCGAGGCCGCCGGCCGTGTAGTCGGTCAGGCGCGCAGGCAGCAGCGCGTCTTCCCAGGCGCCGGCCGCCGCCTCGTATCCTTCGAGCTGCTCGACGACGGCCGCGAGCGCGTCGCGGCCCGTGCCGCGCGTGTCGGGCGTCAGGTGCTGCCAGTGCAACAGGAACCGCATGAAATCCGCGCGCTCGACCGGCTCGATCTCGCGGCGCAAGCGCTTGACCGTATAGCGATGAATCCGGGCGAGCAGGTGGCGTTCGCACCATTCGTCGTTCGTCGCGCCGGGCGTGAAGCGGCCGCGCATCACGTAGCCCTCGCGCTCCAGCGCGGCGAGCGCCGTCTCGACCGACGCGGGCGGCAGGCCGAGCGGCTCGGCGATCGCGCCGACCGTCAGCGGCCCGAAGCCGGTGAGCCGCGCACGGATCACGTCGACGAGCGCCGCGTCCGCTTCCCACGGCTGCGCGCACGCCGCGGGCACCTTCAGCGCGGGGCTGAAACGTGCGTCGGGATGCAGCGCGCGCATGCACACCAGACGTTCGACCGGCACCCACAGCACATGGCCGTCGGGCGTGACGCAGCGCGTCGCGCGACGGTGTTCGGCGAGCGCCGCGAGCCATGCGGGCCAGCCGTCGTGCGCGTTCGCCTCGCTGTCGGCGACGCACGCGAGCGTGAGCAGCGCATCGTGCATTTCATGCGCGTCGCGTGCGAGCGGCCACGCTTCGTCGCGCACCGCGGCGATCGCATCGGCGTCGAGCGCGCCGAGATCGTCGGCGGATTCGGGGTCGCTCCAGCGGCGCGACTGCACGGCCTGCGTGCGGCGCTCCTCGAGCGGCGCATCGTCGAGGAACGCATACGGCTTCGCGTTCAGGATCTCGGCCGCGAGCGGCGACGGCGCGGGCAGGTCGCGCGCGATCAGCTCGATTTCGCCGCTTTCGATCCGGCGCAGCAGCGCGAGCCAACCGTCGGTGTCCATCGCGTCGTGCAGGCAATCGTCGAGCGTCTGGTCGACGAGCGGATGATGCGGGATCTCGCGTTCGCCGACGACGTTCTCGAGGCAGGCGGCCTGATCGGGGAACACGGTCGCGAGCAGATCGTCGCTCTTCATCCGCTGCAGTTGCGGCGCGGTGCGCCGGCCGCCGGTGAAGCGCGGCAGCGCGAGCGAGGTCGTCGCATTCCAGCGCCAGCGCACGCCGAACAGCGGCGCGTCGAGGAGGGCCTGCACCAGCACATGCTCGGCGCTGGCGGAGCGCAGGTAGCGCCACACTTCGTCGAGCGCGAAGCTGTGCGCAAGCGACAGCGACAGGACGATCGCGTCGTCGGTCGCGGCCGCCTGCAGTTCGAAGTTGAAGCTGCGGCAGAATCGCTTGCGCAGCGCGAGCCCCCACGCGCGGTTGATGCGGCTGCCGAACGGCGAATGAATCACCAGCTGCGTGCCGCCCGACTCGTCGAAGAAACGCTCCATCACGAGCGTGTGCTGGGTCGGCAGCGCGCCCAGCGCCGCGCGCGTGCGCGCGAGGTAATCGACGATCTGGCGCGCCGCTTCGGGCGATAGCCGAAGCTCGTCGACGAGCCAGCGCAGCGCCGGCGCGAGACGGCTTTCCTCGGGGGCGAGCGCGGTGTCTGTCGCATTGCTGCGCGACGCTTCGATCGGCTTCGACTTCGATTTCGACTTGGCCGCTGCGCCGTTCGCGTCCGCGCTCGCACTCGCGCCGCGCGGCCGATCGATCCGCGCGGGCTCGCGTTCGCCGGCCTGCACGAGCCGGTCGCCTTCGGCGAGCAACCCGTCGAGCCGCGCGCGCAGCCGGCCGACCGCTGCCGACAGCTCGTCGCTGCGTCCCGGCGCTTCGCCGAGCCAGAACGGAATGCTCGGCGGCTGGCCGCGCGCATCCTCGACGCGCACGCGGCCCGTCTCGACGCGAATGATCCGGTACGACTGATTGCCGAGCTGGAACACGTCGCCGGCCAGGCTCTCGACCGCGAAATCCTCGTTGACGGTGCCGACCTGAATACCCTGCGGTTCCAGCAGTACCGCGTAGTCGGCCATGTCGGGGATCGTGCCGCCCGACGTCGTCGCGGTCATCATCGCGTTGCGGCGGCCGCGCACCGTGCCGCCGACCACGTCGCGATGCAGATACGCGCCGCGCACGCCGCGCCGGCTCGTGAAGCCTTCGGCGAGCATCTTGAGCACGTCGTCGAAGCGCTCGCGCGACAGGCGCGCATAGGGCGCCGCGCGCGTGAAGGCCGCGTACAACGCATCTTCCTGCCACGGCGTGCAGGCGACCTCGGCGACGATCTGCTGGGCGAGCACGTCGAGCGGCGCTTCGGGAATGCGCAGCGTGTCGAGCTCGCCTCGCCGCACGCAGTCGAGCAGCGCCGCGCATTCGACCAGCTCGTCGCGCGACAGCGGAAACAGGCGGCCCTTCGGCACGCCGCCGACGTGGTGGCTCGAGCGGCCGACGCGTTGCAGGAACGGCGCGATGCCGCGCGGCGAGCCGACCTGGCAGACGAGATCGACGTCGCCGATGTCGATGCCCAGTTCGAGCGACGCGGTCGCGACCAGCAGCTTCAGCTCGCCGCGCTTCAGCCGCTGTTCGGCCTCGAAGCGGTGTTCCTTCGCGAGACTGCCGTGATGCGCGGCGATCGCGTCCTTGCCGAGACGCTCCGCGAGATGGCGCGCCATGCGTTCGGCGGTGCGCCGCGTGTTCACGAACACGAGCGTCGTGCGATGCGCGGCCGCGAGCGCGGCGATGCGGTCGTACACCTGGTCCCACACGTCGGTCGCCATCACCGGTTCGAGCGGCACGTTCGGCAGTTCGAGCGCGAGGTCGCGTTCGCGCGTGTGGCCAGTATCGACGATCGTGCAGTCGCGCGGCGCGTCGGCCGGGCCGCCGACCAGGAAGCGCGCGACCGCCTCGATCGGCTTTTGCGTGGCCGACAGCCCGATGCGCGGCAGCGCGCGGCCCGTCAGCGCGTCGAGGCGCTCGAGCGACAGCGCGAGATGGCTGCCGCGCTTGGACGACGCGAGCGCATGGATCTCGTCGACGATCACCGAACGCACGCTCGACAGCATCTGCCGCCCGGACGTCGACGACAGCAGCACGTACAGCGACTCCGGCGTCGTCACGAGGATGTGCGGCGCGCGTTTGCGCAGCGCGGCGCGCTCGGACTGCGTGGTGTCGCCGGTGCGCACCGCGGTGCGGATCGCCGGCACCGGCAGGCCGAGGCGGGCGAGCGATTCGGCGATGCCGGCGAGCGGCGCGTCGAGGTTCACGTGGATGTCGTTCGACAGCGCCTTCAGCGGCGACACGTAGACGACGAGCGTCGCGTCGGGCAGCGCGCCATCGTGGGCGAGCGCGTCGCGCACGAGATCGTCGAGCGCGCACAGGAACGCGGTGAGCGTCTTGCCCGAGCCGGTCGGCGCGGCGACCAGCGTCGAGCGGCCCGCCTTGATGTGCGGCCACGCGAGCGCCTGCGCGCCGGTCGGCGCGGCGAACGTGCGGCGGAACCACGCGGCGACGGCCGGGTGGAACGCGTCGAGCGCTTGGGCGGGGCGGGTGGCGGTGACGTCCATCGGTGCGTTGAAATGGGGTGCGAGCGAGCGGGCGCGCGAACGGCGACGCGCATCGTCAGTGTGCCAGACGTCGCGTGCGCGTGTCGGGCGTGGGCGGCGCGGCAGACGCGCGCTTCAGGAATGCAGATGAGGTGCGCGGGCGGGGTTTCAATAGGCGCGCGTGGGGATGGCGCCGGTTGGTTACGGGGGGCGGGTGGTTGGGGGAGGCTGTGTTGTTGTGTGAATGGCGCTGGGAGCGGCCGGCCGGGCGAGCTGCTTGCGGGTGCACGTGCGGCTCGTGCGGCCAATGAGACCGACGAGACCGATTCGACCGATTCGACCGATTCGACCGATTCGACCGATTCGACCGATTCGACCGATGCGACCGATGCGACCGACGCGACCGATGCGACCGATGCGACCGATGCGACCGACGCGACCGACGCGACCGACGCGACCGACGCGACCGACGCGACCGAGGAGACCGAGGAGACCGACGAGACCGACGCGCCGAACGCGCCTACACGCGCTGCAACCAGCCGAGCCAGTGCTCGAGCAAGGGCGTGCGCGTCCACAGCGACTGCGTGAGCCAAAGCGTGCCGCCCCATGCGGCTGCGACGACGAGCAGATCGCAGTGGCCGCTCTTCCAGAGATTCAGCGAGTGACGCCGCCAGATCCACGGCACGCCGAGCGGATTGGGCCAGTCGGCGAGCAGATGCATCACGCCGCCGCACGCGAAGCCGAACAGCGGCGCGGCCCACAGCGGATGCGGACGATGGGTGAGGCCGTGCCAGCCGAGCGCAAGCAGCGCAACCCAGGCGATGCCCCAGTGCGTGATGGTGCGGTGCGTGATCCACAGGCGGCGCTTGCGCGTCCACCACGCGACTTCGAGCCAGTCGGGCGCGGTGCCGCCGACGACGCCGGCCGCGAATGCGGCGAACAGGCCCGCATGCCAAGGGCCGCTGGCGCCGGTTTGCACGACGAGAACGGCGGCGGCGACGCCGGCTGCGAATCCCGACGCATGATGCGCATTGTGTGATGCCATACGAGACGAAACGAAAAAACGTGAAGCGTGCGATCCGGGCGGGCGGGATCGCACGCGAAAGCGGGGCGCTATCTTCGCAGATCGGCCCGCGTAGCGGGCGATTCGCGCGCGGATTTTTTGCACTCGGCAGACGGCACTCGGCAGACGGCACTCGGCAGACGGCACTCGGCAGACGGCACTCGGCAGACGGCACTCGGCAGACGGCACTCGGCAG
>NZ_JQJT01000021.1:0-174947 GCF_000745665.1 Burkholderia sp. WP42
CGTGCGCCGGTCACGCTTCGGGCGATGACTGTCTGCCCGCAGCCAGCCCGTCAGTTGCGCGGCCCACTCGTCGACGACGCTCGGGCTGACGCGCTTCGGGTACTTCGGCTCAACGGCATCCGTTTGCCGAAGCCAGCTGCGCACCGTGTTCCGGGACAGGCCCGTGCGCCTCGCAATCTCGCGCAGCGGGACCTTCTCGCGGAAATACATCCGCCTGATCTTGGCCAATATGCCCACCGTGATCACCTCTGTATCCCCTGCTCAAAGATTGAGCAGGGCATTCAATCACGTGGGTCAAAATTCGATGAAAACTACAGCCTCAGGTGGGTCAGTTCTGCGTGGACATCAACAACTTCGCGTTCGGCCTTGCGAGCAGCGATGATTTGCGCATCCAGTGACTCTCGTTGCGCAATTAAAGCTAGGTAGCCTGTCGATTTCGGGTCCATGTTCTCTCTTCCTTGCACCGGCACGGCCGGCGTGTTCCTATGCCATCTGAATCACGAAATTCGCTGCTGCGTAGCGGACATTACAGCTCCACACTTCCTCGTCGCTTCGATAGAAGTAAGCCCAACCGCTCCTTACGACCATCTTGGCTTGCGGAAACACGGCACTATGACCATTGAGTGCAGCTGAAATCTCATTTCGTTCGCGGCATGTTGCCCAGTAGTCGCCGTCGGGCAATAAGTCCGGATCTGGGCGCCCTGATTTCGTCACGATGTTTTCCGGGCTAATTACGCGGGCAGCTTCGATGGCACCGCCGACATGCCGTACATCGTCTTGCCGATTGTGAAGTGGTGCCCGTTGCGCGCGAGAGTGGCGCTCTCTGCGGCTTCCGTGGCGGCGATGGATGCAGCAAGTCCATCGCGCAGCTTCACGGCGTCAGCCAGCGTCAGTTCGGTGGCAACGCCATCGAGCGTGATCACGACCGGATGCTGGACGATTCCGGTGTGCTGCTGGGCACGAATGGGAGACTTCCGGTACCGAGATCGTGCGGGGTGCATGGTGTCGCATTTGCTCGGACCGCGAGAAGGTGCACGCATATCGCCACAAGGACGGCCTGGCAAGGCTCCGTGAACGAGCGAAGAGCCACGGTGGGGTTTGTCTCTCGAAGGTCTACGAGGGCACCAGAGCATAACAAAACAGTACGTCATGAGCGATTGAGCAACGGTTCATATCCTATCGCGCCATTGTCCGCCAAAGACAATCTCACTGAGCTGAAACGCGCCGGCGCGTCGTGCATCGGGTTGAATAGCTCACCTCCCGACCGCTTCATGTCGCCGCTTGCGGCGAGTCCTTTCGGTTGTCGTGATACTGATGAAATAACACCGAGCACACCAGTGGCCACGTCGAACGGTATTCGGTGTGGCGAGCCATCGATGGCCTCGGGCGCATTCCCACTCAAGTCTGGTTGCGCTATTCACATAAGTCGCTGAGACGCACTTCCCACCACGCTCAAGCGCAATCTCTTTCATCAGATCAAGCCCAAGCCTGGACGCGTCGCGGCTACACACTGGGCACCAGTGTCCCCGAACAACTGCCCCAGGAGCAGCCTCCCAGCGATGCCCGTGTTCGCACTCCCATTTCAGGGGCGTCGCTGCGTTTCGGTATGTTTCGGACAAGCACCGACCGCCCAGCTGCGTCGCGCGCTGGCGCATGCGCTCGATCCCAAAGCGCATCGAGTCCCGCTGACACTCCGGGCACCAAGCACCACGAAAGATTCTCGCGCCTCGTGTTTCCCACTCGTGATCAGCACCACACCGGAACCTGTAGTAGCCCTTGATCCGTTTCTCGTTGTACCAGCGAACGTAAACGATAGCGCTCTGTCAGTTTCGTGTAGCCGCTCGACAAACACTTCCCGCCTCTCGCTCTTGCCGCGGCTCGCATGCCCGTCATCCCATTGCGGATTCAACCGGTCGATGCAACAGATTGATGGAACCGCTGGGCGGGTGTGTCAAAGTTTAGCGTCTTACGCGGACGCTCGTTGAGACGCCTCGCTACAGCGTCGAGTTGGGCTTGGGAATAGGCAGAGAGGTCGGTGCCTTTCGGGAAGTACTGCCTCAGCAGTCCGTTCATGTTTTCATTCGAGCCGCGTTGCCACGGATTCTGCGGATCGCAGAAATAGACCTGAATCTTGGTCGCCACGGTAAAGCGTTTGTGATCAGCCATTTCCGTGCCCCTGTCCCAGGTCAGCGATTTATATAGTTCTCGAGGTAACTTGCTGGCGTGTCGTATCAGCGCGTTGACCACAGCCTCGGAATCCTTACCGGCTACTTTTACCAGCATCACGTATCGACTCTGACGTTCGACAAGAGTCGCAATCTGGCTGGTCGCGTTGCCAAACAGCAAGTCACCTTCCCAGTGCCCGGGTATCGCGCGATCCTCCGCCGTCGCGGGGCGTTCACTGATCGATACAGCGTCGCGAATGTTCGTGCGGTCTTCGGTTTTCAATGTGTGATGGCGAGACCGGCGCATCGCTCGAGAGCGTCGCAAGTGTTCAAGCAATTCCTTTTTCAGGGCACCGCGGGCTTGAATATAGAGGCTCCGATAGATCGTCTCGTGTGACACCAGATGGTCCTTGTTGACGGCATACGCATGCTTGAGCCAACCAGAAATCTGCTCAGGGGACCACTGCAGCCTCAGCTTTGCAGCGACAACTCGCGCCAGCGTCTGGTTGCTCACTAATTTGCAAATCTTTGGGCGACGTGCCCGATCCCAGGCGAGCTCATCCGCACGGCTCGCTCGATAACCTTGGCTGCCTCCGTTGCGCTGCAGCTCGCGGCTGATCGTGGAAGGAGCACGTCCCAGCTTGACCGCAATAGACCGAATCGATAATCCGCTCACCAGGCAGCGAGAGATTTCCTCGCGTTCCGCGAGCGTCAATGTCTGCGGTGCGCGACGTCTTTGCGGAGGCTCGATGCCGCCGGCCTCTGACAGAATCCGCTGTATCGAAGAGTGGCCCCGATCGAACAGTTTGGCAATTTGATGAATCGTTTCACCTTTACGCCAGCGGTCCCACATGAGTGCTTTCTGACTCTCAGAATAGTAGATCCTCGGCCTCTGCTTCATTTGCAACACCTCCACTGCTTGCGCAGATTCTAGTGTGTTGCATCGACCGGTTGAATCTGCAATCCGGATCGGCCATTCGCCTCGAATGTTGCACCCTCGCGCAGAGCACGCACCAAGAGCCTTTTCGCAGATTCTCGGCAGTCTTCTCGAAAACGTGCCCTGCCTTACATACAAACTGGAGTCGTGTGCCTCGGCCCGCGTACTGCTCCGAAAGACAGCGGCCGCCGGCGTGGCGCGCGAGTTGATGGATCTGACGAAGGACCTCGTCAACGCGACATGCCGGACACTGGACCATCGTGTAGAACAGATAGGAGCCGCATCGGCTTGATTCGTGTCCCTTGCGACATCGAAATCGATACTGCGCGTGCCAGCCTTTCCATTCAGATTCCAGCAACTTCAGTCCGTATGGACGAAGAGCCTCTCGCATTCGCTTCAACTGATCGAGTGACAACGTTGCAGCTCCGCTAAATTCCTTTCGTTGGCGTACCCGCGCATAGAGGCCTAGAAGTCCACCACCCCGATGCATGATTCTCACACGTTACTCTCGTGAAATCGAGGACACCTGGGCCATTCTCTGACCAGTCACCGGGAGTTGCGAAATCCTACTTCTCAGATTGCGAAATGACCCCTCCGAAATCGAACCCTTTTAATTCATTTTGCTCTACAAGCTCCCTAAAACGCTCGGATACAAATACTGAGGCAGGACTTTCTTTTAGGCGAAATATATCAACCCCTTCAATGCGACTCTTCAGAAGGAATATTTTATTAAAAACCGTCGCCTGTGGGTAGACTTTGAATTTTGATGCGTCCATATCGACAGCATTCTCGATCACCCGGGTTACGTGAAATCCGAACATGTCTTTTATCGGGGCCTCGACCTGCAATATCTCCCCGCTGTCACGAATTACCGGCGCCAATACATCAAGCGCCCTCTCACTAAACAGGAGAAACGGAGATAGCATCGTATGAACGTCGCTGGTCTTTTTTCTGCGCGAAGTACCCCACGTAAGCTTAACGGGGTCATAGTCTCGGCCAAACCCTCGCCCACATAGAGCGGTTGCTCGTATAGCTACGCTCTTGTCATATGCGATTTCACCGCCATCATCGACTTGAACGAGAGGCTGAAATGCTTCATCCTGCCTCAAACCGTAAGCGTTACTCACGCACCGCCCCACATCCAAATTCCATAAATACCGAGAATCCATCAGCTATTACGGCGCGGCGCAACTCCTCGCGCATCCCGGCCTCACACGGCTCAAGAAAAAATGTCGGTGTGTCACTCTCAGCACCCACGACATCCAGACCGATACTATTTACCTTTCTGCACGGAATCAAAGGGTGTCCCATTCCGTCAGGCTTGACAACGCCCAATCAGAAAAAAGGGGGCGAACGGCGTTGTTAGAGAACAGAACGCTGCCATTTGTCGTTAAAATTGAGAAACTCTTTTTTCTTCACCATCCATTTACCCGCCTTTTCTTTCATCGTGAATCGGGATATCGTCAACATTCCCAATGTCTGGCGAACGGTGAAAACCACCTCTCCGTCTGTGGATTCGACGCTATCTTCAACATCAGTTTCAGGATCGTATGTCGGCGGATCCGAACAACCCAAGTCAATCAAACGACCTTGGTTTGTTTTCTCTTGGAACGCCCATTTCTCCAAAATAGCAGAAAGATCTTTCCGTGCACGGTCATCAATACCAGAAACATCGCCACCACTTTTCAGAGCACTATGCTTTTTCTCGTAAAAACCCTTTTCCCATTGATTCATCTCCAACATAAACGATCGCAACGCCGTTCGCGCTTGCTCAAAATCGTCATTCATCGCCTTCAACCCTTAATCATTGAAAATACCGCCCTAGTGCGAGACCTCAGCGACGATGACATACATATTTTAGCCAGGCCAGTCGTCGACCGCGACGAACTGCATTTGTTTTGTTCCGGCGACGATCATATCCAGAAATGCCGAGAATCCATCGGCTACATTGTAGAGGTTGCCACAATCTGACACCTCTGCAATATCCGGCTTCGCTGTGTCATCCGCATGCAGATGCGTTCTATCCCAATACAGGACCTTCTCAACGTTATCGAATCGCGCCAGTGCGTAGTAATTACCCCCTGGATCATCTCCAATCACAAAGAAATCGTTTAGAAAATCGATCTCACCTCTGACACGTTCGTTTTGCGCGATTAAATCAAAATTCTCGTTGCTCGTTCCGACTCCAAAAAGCGAAGCAAACGAAATCATTCCATTATCGACACCAGGAAAATCAAAATCAAGATAGTCGGCGCCACCAATGAATATGCCGTTCCACTTCTTCAAAAAATCCTTGTAATCCGTCGAAAGAACGAATCCGAGTTCCGCCTCCAATTTACCGAGGAGCGGCTGTGCAGGTTTTGCTCCATACAGAACTGGCACCTTACCTCCTTAACACGACGATTGATTCTTCAAATTAGAGACGCCACCCCTATGGGTGAATTCACTGTGAATATCCTTCGGAATTTCCTGCATCGTTACCATGTTCTCGTGGTGGTGCCAAGTATTTTTCGTGTAATCGGCGGGGCTTCCTGCCTTAGCATCCGCCAATCCAAAGTCCCCTGCTGGCGCCCTACTGTGATTTCCTTTCAGCCCCTCAACGTCTACAGATCTGACCTCATACGGCTTGAAATCAGGATAACCATTTGGATAACGGACAACCGTTCCTTTTGCGTTGGTATATACCCACGTCCCCGACTCCACCTCGACGTGAACGGTACCACCTTTTTCAAGCCATTTCGTCACATCCGGAGAGTTCAACGGTTTCTCCCCGAACCAGCCCCACGGATCGATCCATCCTGTAGGATTGGGGGCATACGCATACAAATTGTCGCCACCCAGCAGCCCGATCGGATCGTGGTTAATGAACCGGCCTACATCAGGGTCGTAGAACCTGAAAGTATTATAGTGAAGGCCCGTGCTTTCATCGGCATATTGTCCGGCATAGCGGAGCGGCTGATCCGTGCGTGCCGAAGTCAGTTCTCGGCTGTTCGGCTTGACCTTGCCCCACCCCGTATATTGCCCCGCCCACGCTAGCTCTCCAGCTTCGTCTGTAACTTCCAATGGGGCGCCCACCAGATCCGTATGGAAGTGGTATATCCGCGACGCCAGCTTCGCCGTGTCGATCGCTGCCGCCGCCAGTGCGTTCGCGATAACCGCATCAACGCGTGCCGCTGGAGAGTACGACGCATCTGGACTGTATACGTAACTGCTCACGCCAGTCTCGCGCACCTCTTGGGCGAGCCGTAGCCCCTCCCATACGAACCGCTTCGTCTCGCTGCGCAGTTTTACGCCACGCAGGTCGTAACTGGTATCCGTCTTCGCAGTCCGCCTCCCGATCGGGTCGAATTCAAACCGAGATTCGACCGTGCCACGCGCGTCGTGCGTTAGGACTGCGATCAGTCGGTTCTGCCCGTCGTAGGTGAACCGCTGCGTCTGGTTCGCTCCGCGCAGCTTCGTCGTCAGATTGCCAAACGGATCGTACTCGAAACGGAGATCTTGCCACATGAGCAGGCGATTGCCTTCGACGTACCCCCGGCTGCTGCGCTGCGCATCGTCAAGCAGGTTGCCGGCGCCGTCCCACGCGAATTCTTCAACTTGCCGATCCATCGTGTTCACCCGCCGGGTCAGCTGCCCGGCAGGATCGTAGTTGTACTGCGTACTGCCACGGAGGCCGTCGCTCATCTCGATGAGCTCGCCAGCGGCGTCGTACCCG
Source organism: Burkholderia sp. WP42 (assembly GCF_000745665.1). Classification (NCBI taxonomy): domain Bacteria; kingdom Pseudomonadati; phylum Pseudomonadota; class Betaproteobacteria; order Burkholderiales; family Burkholderiaceae; genus Burkholderia; species Burkholderia sp. WP42. The sequence goes on from NZ_JQJT01000021.1 coordinate 6,818, forward strand.
TAATTCCGCCACAAGTGCCCGCGCCCACGACCCAGCGCTTCGGGTTGGAATCCTGCCGACTGCCAGACTTTCCGACCAAGCGGATCGTATGCGGAACGCTGAGTCAACCGCCCCTGTGTGCGCATCACTTCACGATGCAAATCGTCACGCTCGAAGTCACTCACCACCTGATCGCCACAACGGATCTGGTGAACGTGGCCTGAACCATACCGCAGGATCTGCAAGCTCTGGTCGTGCGGCAACGCTAGCGTTGTCACGTTGTCGAGCGCATCGAGCACATATTCGACTGTGCCGTTTACGCCGTGCTCGGCCATAAGGCGACCCGCTTTGTCGTATTCGAAGCTCACGACGTCCGGAGTGATGCCAAGCGCAATACCGGCTGGAGTTGGCGTACGCTCAACTTTCACCGTCCGTTCGCCCTTGTCGCGCTCAAAGCGGGTTACCTCGGTCGGCGTATGCTGAACCTTCAGATTGCCCATCCGGTCGCGCTCAAAGCGAATAGTGCGAACCGGGCGATCCGCATTAGCGCCATTGACCGGGGCCCCTACGATATCAAGCGTGAGCAATTCGCCAGCGTCCCCATACCCGAACCGCCGTTCCACGCCGTCCGGTCGCATCTCAGTCAAGAGCCGACCGCCGGCACTGTACGTGAACGCATAGCATGCGCGGTCCTGCAGTAGCTCTCGAAGCCGCCCGTCGGCATCGTACCGATAACGGGTCCGGCGCCCTGCTGGATCGCTTATCTCGACGACCTGGCCACGCGCATTGCGTAGCGACTGTCGGACCCTTCCGCCGAGGCCAACGTGCCGAACCAAAAGCCCGGCTGCATCGTATTCGAAGGCCTCCGAACTTCCGTCGGGATATGTGATGCGGACCGGCTCGCCGGTCGGACGCACATCGTACGTGATGCGCTGACCAAGCGCGTTCTCACGCATAACCGGCAGACCGAACGGATCAAAAGTGGTTCGCGTCGCTTTGCCGGAACAGTCAGTGCGCGCGACGAGCTCGCCAAGCCTATTCCACTCCAGAGTCTTACGCCCCCCCAGCGCATCAATGTGCGCGAGCGGGAGCGAGGTCAGCCCTTTCGGATACTCGTAACGGTTTTCGCGGCCAAGCGGATCCTGACTCACCAGCAGCCGACCCTGCGGATCGTATTCTGCACGCCAGGCACCACCGTCAGGCCCGACAATCTCCACGGGCCGCATGCTGTTACCGTCATAGCGAGTGCGAGTCGTGCGACCGAGCGGATCGGTCTCGGCTACGATCCTGCCCGCGTCGTCGTACTCGAACTCGGCCGTGCGCTCACCCGGCAGCATCAGCATCACCGGCATGTCGGCGTCGTTGTACTTGATCCGGTAGAGTCCCCCGTCGAAGTCGGTGTACTCGACAATCTGAAACTGTGCGTCGAAGCGCCAGTGCACGGTGCGACCATCGGCGTGCCGGACGCGCGTCTGCCGGCCATCGACGTCGTATTCGAACGACCAGTCCTCGCCCTCGCTGGTGCGCGTTGCGACGACCCGCGGCTGTCCTTCGATCGTCGCCCACACATAACTAGACGTGAAACCCAGTGCGTTCACATGACTCGCCATGAGGCCGTTGGTATATGCGAACTGACGCACGACCGCGCCATTTGCGTCCGTCACCGACGCCAGCTGGCCGTTCTCATCGTATCCATAAGCGACGGCCAGCCGGCGCTCATTGCCATGAACGAGCGTGACCGCGCTAAGCCGTCCGTGTTCCTGCTCGTAATCGAGCACGGCATTCAATCCGCCGCACGTCAGAATCTCGGCGACGCGGCCGCGGCTATCGCGCTCGAACTGGCACCACTGCCCCGCCTGATCCTCGATGCGGCGCACCCAAGCGATGCGGCCGGAGTCCGGCTCGTATCGGCCGAAGTCGTAATACGTCTCGCTAATGTCATGCAGGATGTAGCGGCCGTCGGGCGTACAGGTCAGATAGCGTTGCTCGGCCTCGCTGAACGCGGCTTGCCCGGCACGCAGCAACGGAAATCCGCTCTCGCGCCCTTGCGCGTCGGTGTACCAAAGCCGCCCGTCGCGAGCATGGAGACGAAGCTCCCACGGCGCCACCCAGCCGCGGCCAAGCGTCCCTGCATAGTCGATACTGCTCGAATAGAACCGCTTGATCGCGACCGGCATCGGGCTGGGGATCACGAAGTCGGTCTCCGATTCGGCCAACAGGATCTTTCTTCCGGTCGTGACGTCGACCGGGTTGCCGAACATCCCGCCGAGCGCCTTGTTGATCGCTGGCCCGGCAACGTACCGCCCGAACGCCTCACCGAGCACGTACCCGCCGATGAACTTCGCAGCGCACGGCAGCACCGCGCGCGACAGCCCGCCAGCCTGCTTCAACAACCCACCCAAGCCGCCGACCAGCCCCGCCAGCACGAACGCCCATTCCGTCGCCGTTCGCAGCCACGGCGGCACTTCGTCTTCGACTGGTAGGTATGTCTGCGTGCCGCCGTGAAAGAACGTGTCGTGAGAACCGTCGCCGATCGTCGCGCCGCAGGTGATCTTGTCGTCCTTCCGCGCCGCGGGCCGCCCGTTGATGAAGATGTTCGTCGATCCTTGCGCGACAAGCGGAATGGGATTGTGCTTGCTGCATGCCACGCCGCTTAACGTCGCATAGGCCGCCGAGAGGGAGTTGACGTAGACGTCCGGCGAACCTGTAATGATGTTGCCGGATTGCGAGCTGAACATCTTGCCGATCGACTCTCCTATTGATAGGAGAGCCTGCGCTCCGATACCGGCCATCATGCCGGCCAGCAACGCGACGCCGAATCCGCATGTGAATGTGGCGAAGGCGACCGCGGCGATCAGGGCAATGCCCAGCACGGCTCCGACCAGAAAGCCCGCAAGCGCGCTGGTGTGATCGATCGGGTCAGTGACACGTGCAGCTTCGTACACGATGGTGGTCCTCTGATGTTGTTATGCCGACTCTTGTTCTGCCGGACGGTAGCCGTCGAGCCAGTTGCGCCACAATGCGTCGAGCGTTTCGCCAAAGCTCTTCGCGCTCGATGCGGTAAAGATCAGCACGCGTCCCGGGGCAACGATGAATGCACCTTGGCGTTGAAAGACGGTCTTTGGACCATTCCGATAAGCAGCGTCGATGCGCTCCCCCGGCATTCCATCGGTTTCAGGCCCAAGCCGTTCAGCCTGGCGCGAAAGCACCCGGTGTCCCTGCAGCCTCGATTTGAGCAGCGCGATCTGCCGATCGATATACGGCGCAAGGGTCTCTCCGTCCTTGAGCCAGTCGCGTGCGACACTGAGGTTCGGCTGTGCGGCTGTATCGGCCGGCACGAACAGGTTGGTCGTGCGATCCTCGAAACCGTTCGGCAGAACGATGCTGCCTTCGTGAATCCGGATACGGTTTTCGGAATCCGTCATGCTGGTTCTCTCGTGATGTGTAGTTGTTGGAATGAGTGGAAATAAGCGTCCACTCGCGCCACCACTCATTTTCCTTGCAGCGCGACGGCGCTTTCCCGGCGCAAGCGCAAGCTGCCCGCGAGCAATACGACATGTGCGACGAGCCACGCGTAAAACGCAACGCCGTAGCCGGATATCGGCGTCGCATCTGCTTCGTTGAAGTACCACTTCGTCGTGAACAGTGAACAGAGCGCACACGCGAGCGCAGCTGCCGAAAACTGGCTCGCACGCGTATATCGGTTCCGGGCGAGCTGGACGGCCGCAACGACGTAGAGCGGATTGGCGAGCCATGCTGGATTGAGCATGAACAGTCCCCACCAGCCCTGGGCGAGAACCGACAGACCGCTGAGCGACGCTTCCTTTTCGAAATGCATCGCCGGCATCGTCAGCGAGAGGACGTACAGCACCCCGGATACGCCGAGGACCGTCTCTCGCCTGACGCGCGGCGGCGAATCAAAAACGTTCATCATTTCGCGAATCCATTGCACGACGCTTCAACCGTCACGCGTGCGTTCAATCCGTCTGGCCGGCCGGCGTCACGACCTTCTCGCCGCGCGCGCGCATCGCTGCACGTTGCGCCTTCGGATCGAGCGGCGGCCACGGCGCGCCGGCCGTGACGATCTTTCGGCGGATATCTTCGATGCGCGTACGCGCTGCGGAATCCGCAGCCGTATGGTTCTTTAACTCGTTTTGCAGCACCCACCCGTACGACACGCCGAGCTGGCTGGCAATCTTCGGATCCGCGCCGTGCGAGAGGAGGTAGTCGACGACGTCCCACTGCTGAATCATCGTCGCCTCGAAGAGTGCCGTCTTTCCGAGCGAATCACGAGCATTCACGTTCGCCTTGTGCTCGACCAGCAGCTTCAGCTGGGGCAGCAGCCGGTTCTCTGCAACTGCAAAAATCATCGGCGTGTCGCCGTTGTATTGCCAGTTGGGATCGAGCCCGCTGTTCAACAGCACGCGCAGGAGGTTGGGCGTATCAGCCCGCAATGCGACATCGACTACCGATCCGCCGCTGGCACCGACCGGCGCCTTGGGATCTGCGCCGTTCTTCACGAGCACCGAAATGATCTGGTAGCGCGGATTTGACGCGTCGTTCTTAACCGGGACGATTTCCTGCACTGCATACGACAGCAGCGTCGTGTTCTTCGCGCCCGGCGCATTCAGATCGGTCTTAGGCGCGAGTTGCTGAACGCGAGTGAGATCGCCGTCATGAATGGCCTGAGCCAAAGTGAGTTGCTGCCCCGAAAAGAAATCTTCCGGTGCGTAACGCTTGAAGCCAGTCATGTTCGTCCCTTGGGCTTGAGTGGGCCACCAGAGCGGCGAGGACACTCCAACGAGTGCGGCAATCGCGCCGGCGGTTATCGCTTTCTTGTATCGCATCAGTGAGAGGAGTTCAGTTGGGAGACCAGGTCGAGTTGATCCTTCGCGACCTGCTGGTTGATCCCGTTCGTCACGTCACCCATGAGGTGACGGCCGACCGTGGTCACGCTCTCACCATCGAGCGTGACGGGGCTACCAACAGCCTTGGGCATCAGCGCCGCCGTACCGTCGCTGATCGGCCCGAGTCGGCCTTCCTGCAGGCCGGTCAGGATATCGCCGTCGACGCGATAGGCCGTGATGTTGGCCGGCCGGGCGGTCCCGCCGTATTGTGCGACGGTCTCCGGATTGAGGCCGGCAGCATTGAAGGTCACCGCCGAACCGCCGCTGGCCTCGGCTGCAGCAGACGCCAGGCCACCGCCGAGCGAATGCCCGGTGAAATCGACGCCGGCCGACGCGCCCGTGGTCTCGATGTTCTTGCCGATCGTGACCGCATTGCGGTAATACGGCGCATCGGCGCCGAGCCCTTGTGCCATGTTGTTGCTCATGTCTTCGCCGAAGAGCTGCTGGGTTCCCTTGAACGCGACCGTCGGCTTCATGCTGTCGCCGAAGACATTCGGATCCGGGATATACATCTGCGACCCGAAGTTGCTACCGCTTTTCTCGAAGTCGCTCGGCTTGAGCCCGAAAGCCTTCAACGCTTCCGGATCGTTGGTCGCCATCTTCCACCCGGTCGGCGGCGGATCGTTCGGGTGATACACGTGATCCGCGAGTTTCGCCAGTTGCTGCGCCTTCAGCGAGCTCGCCAGCTTGGCCGCCGCCGCGCGCGTCGCCGGATCGGGGCTCGCCAGCCCCTTCGCGATCGTCGCCTGCTCTGCCGCCCACTCGAGCGCGAGCGCCTGTTCCGCGGATTGCGCACTGCCGCGATTCAAATGGATGACCGGCCCGTCGAGATAAATGCCGTTCGCGTTGATGACGATCGTTGACGGACCGAAGGTCAGCTTGATGCTGTCCGGCGTCATCGTCACGACGCCATCGCCGACACGATGCTCGATGCCGTCGCTCGCCTGATGGCTTTGCATGCCGGGTCCGGCCTTGCTTGCGATGGCCTTCGTATTGATCACGTTCGCCGTGGTGTCGCGCGTCAGCGCGATGGTTTCCTTCAGTCCGCCCTGCGCGATCTGCTTCGTCTCGCTGCCCTTGAGCAGCGACACCGTGCGCCCGCCGGCTTCGACCGTATGCGTTTCCGAATCCTTGATGACCGTGTTCATGTCTTTCTGCGCGTGCAGAAAGACTTCTTGCGCGCCGTTCACGTCGGAGAACCGCAGTTCGTTCGAGCCGGCGCCCTTGTGCGTCTGGCTCTTGATCCCCATCGTCTGCCCGGCAGCCCCGTGATAAGGGTTGCCCTGCTCGCCGTTGTAGACGCGGCCCACGATGACCGGATTGTCGGGGTCCCCTTGATTAAACGCGACCAAGACCTCCTGATTGATCCGTGGGATGGCGGCCGCCCCCCACCCGTCGCCCGCCCAAGGTTGGGACACGCGGATCCACATCGAATCCGAGCCGTCCAACTTGCCGCGGCGATCCCACAGAAAGTGCACCTTCACGGCACTGCCGTTCGTGTGAATTTCTTCGCCCTTGGGGCCGACCACGATTGCCGACTGCGTGCCGTGAATGACGGGCTTTGGTGTATGCCTGGGTGAACGATACGGAAACTTCTTCGGGAGCAGGGAAAATGTATTGCGGTACGGCAGTTTCGCGTTGTGTTCCGTGTAATCGTTCACGGCCTCATGACGAACATGCAGGACTGCGTATTCCTGATTGTTGGCCATCACTGGATGGTTGGTCACCGTCACACTGCCTGCAGCGCTCATCCGCCACGCATAGCCGCTGCCCGTATACCGATGCGCGCTCGCTTCTTCTGCTTGCATCGCAATGCGTGCGTAACGGTCGCCGTCATCGCCGTGGTCGAATAACGACTGATGTTCGAAACGCTCTGTCGTTTCGAGCCCCGCATGCCGGAGATTCTCCGGCTCGGCCTGCGCCAGCATCAGCGGCGACGACGGGTTCTGGTGATTGAAGTCGCGAAAGGCGATCTTGCCCACACCAAAACGCCGACCTTCATGCAACTGGTCGATACCGTTGTCTTCACTCGCCGCGCTGGCGTTATACGGCAAGTTGGCCAGCCCGTCGATGGGGCGGAAAACGAAATTCGTATCGCCGATGACAAGGAAGTGCTTTTCCTTCTCGTAGCGGTGCGTCCAGATCAGGCCTTCCTGCTCCATCAGACGCGCACAGAAGTTGTAATAGGACTCCTGGTACATCACGATGTATTCGAGCGGCTTCTGCGCGGTCCGGATGTCGAACTCGAATTCGGTGAACCCGTGATCCTGGAAAATCTCGGTGAGGATGTCCTGAGCGGTCTTGTTCTGGAAAATCCGGCAGTCGGTCGAGCGCGTCAAAAACCAGAACCACGGCGCCACCGTCATTTGATATTGCGTCACCTTGCCCGGGTTGCCCGCCCGGTCGAACGATGTGACGTATCCGTCGAAGTAGCGAATGCTGTCGGCCCCGCCTGACGAGACGATGCGCTCGAGCGTGGATTGCCGGGCGCTTTGGTCGAATCGAATCTTGATCGGTTGCCCGATCAGCTGATCAGGCACCAGATCATGCTGGTGTGACAGTAAATCGAGGTGAATCTCTGGCAACCGATTGACATGTTCATCGATGACCGCGGTGCTGACCAGAAGCACGTCCGGACCGAGCGGCGAGTCGATGGTCACGTATCGATTGAGCTGAGTCAGTCGAGCAACGCCGCCGGCCGCATTGTTGAGCGCGTCCGCAATCGCGGCCGGCGTTTTGTTCATCAGCGAAAAACCGGTCTGCGCCAGCTGAACCGCGCGTTGCACGGTGTCGATATGACTTGCGACGCCGGCGAGCGGGCCAATCTGGCCTGCCACCGTGGATGCGACCGGCCCGGCAAGGCCGCCAAGCGCGCTCAGCGAGCCCAACAGATTCCCGCCGGAACCGGCCGGAATACCGCCATTCGGGGCGAAACTCATTTGAATTCCCTTTATTTTCGTCTCAGGTTCTGTCCCCAATTGGCTCACCAGCTTGAGGCCCCGCTACTGTAGGACAAAACGTTTGCCAGCGAAAGATACCTGAAATTCCTTTGCAATTTCCCTGCTGATCAAATAAGCGGTTGGGAACCGGCGCAGGGTTCACCGCGTCGCAGTACCGCACCGGTCTCTGCCGAGACCAATACGATTTGCACGAAGCTGGTGACTGGAACGTACGGGGAAAATAGTCGATCCATCACGCGCGCCAATCCGGCGAGACTGAATTGGACGAAACGCTGCTCGTCGATCACGAGCCGGACATCCAATCCTTGGACGAACGCTGAAGCCGGCTTGCCTGGCATCCAGCCCCGCACCCGCGCAGTCGAGAGCGACACGAGCGCGTCGAATCGCCGGCCGGCGTCGGGCGCGGACATGCCGAAGCGGGTGCACAAGCGCTTGAACTCATTGAGCCCGTCGGCGTTTAGCCGCGCTGCCTGCGGAACCAGCCACGACAGCAATTCCCACAGGTCGCCGCGGCGAAGAATCGGCGCGGGACTTGCACTGGGCTGAGCCAATAACTCGATCTCGTCACCCGAGTCCCCATCGCGCACGGCTAACCGGCGCTCGCGCATGTCCGCCAGGTTGCCATTTGTGCAAGACAGCGCGATGTCGAGCTGGCGCTGCGCGGCCGGATCAACCGGCTCGCCGCGGGCGTTCACAAGCGCGAGTTCCAAGCCACGCAATCCGGCTGCGCGCGCTCCAGTTGCATGTCTGCGCAGCGCTTCCTGTCCCGGCTTGCCGGGCTCGGAAGGCGGCTTCGGCGCGCGCCGGGCTTCGTCCCGCAAAACGATCCAATACGGGCCTGGAGCTGCGCCAAGCGCATGCTGCAAGGATTCGAAGGGCGGCAGAAGTGCGGCACCCTGGGCGGTCGTGATACGGACCTGATCAACTGACCAGATCTCGGTCGTGGCTGCGCTCTTCAGCGAAAACGGTTTCAGCGCATAGTACGCTTGCCCAGCCTTCGTTTCGATTGGCTCCGCATTGCTCGAGAACAAGTTGACTACTGGTGTGCAAAACAGCCGGAGATTGTCGGCCGACGCTGCAATCAATCGTTGGGCGCGACGTGAGTCGGGGTGGACGCCGGCAAGGGCCAAATGCAACGTGATCCGGCGCGCACCGCCCGCCAACCGTTTCAACCGCGCCAAATCCAGATCGAGGTTGTCAAATCGAGCGGGAAACGCGCCGTACTCCATCAACAAATGAAACGGAGCAGTCGTGTTGTCGCGAGGCGGCGGAAGCAGCGCGTCGGCATCGTCGAAACCTGCGGCCGCCAGCGGCATGTCCACCCGACGCCAGCGCCCGTTGCCGTCCAGTTCAACGAAGGCACGCGTGGCGTGCATCAGCACGCCGTCGGCGAGCGCAGCCACCACCTCCCTCTCCCCCGCCAAATGTATCCGCAGCATATCGGGAGCGATGGAGAACTGGGCCGACGGTGCCGTGAGCTCAAGGGTGAAAGACAAAATCCCCGTCGTGTCGGACGGCAGTGTCGTTTGCATCGGCGCGACGGTCGACGTCGCGTAACGTACAGCGGAAACGGTCAACGGCACCAACGTGACGTCGGCGGCAGTGCGGAACACCAAGCGGCTATTCGGCGCCACCAATTGGGTGCCGCGTGGAACTATTCGCGGCTCGGTCTGCTTGCTGTCTCGATCCACGCGGAATTGGGCCATCGCACAAGATGGAAACGGCCGCAGGAACGCTCCGTGGATTGTGTCAATCAATGCGTGAGTAAACTCCGGCACCTCATCTTCGAGTCGGATGTCGTGCCGAGCGCACATCAACGCGAACGATTGCAGCAGCCGTTCGACGTGTGGGTCATCCGAGTGCTCACCTGCCATCGCAAGGCGAGCCGCGATTTTAGGGTAATGCTGAGTGAACGCGCGCATCGAACGGCGCAGCAGCCCCAACTCACGCTCGAAGTGCGGTAGAAGATCCTCAGGTTCGATGGCCATACACTTTCCGGATGGTCACGCCGATCAGGTAATCGGTGCAGTGTCCAAGAGGTAGAGGGGACGATTTTAACCGGACGTTCGCCCCCCCTTATCTCGAAATTATCGGGTTCGGCACACACAAAAAAAACGGCCGTCCCATCGGGTCGGCCGAAATTGAACCGCACCGGATTTTGTGGAGGCTCGTACTCTTGAGAGAAATGGTATGGACGCCTCCCTCCCGCATCGTGAGGCGCAGTCCTTCGACATGAGCGAGCGTATAGCGCAAGATCACATGGATCTTCACGGCGAAGCGGAGGCATCTAGTAGCATTAGAACCTCGCCCGGGGACCTTCGGTTGCAGTCCAAAGCGGCAGATCGATCGTAGCGTTCCAGCCGGTTTCAACGTCACGCCACGGATCAACGTTTAGCTGCTCGTCTGGCTCGGTTAACTATCGCACCCAGACGAACATCACGAGCTCGCCGGAAGGAAGATCGGCGTCAGACCCAATCGACCCTCGGTAACTCAGAAGCCCCGCCGGCGCATCTCCAACGCTACGGCAACTGCGACGGGGCACTCCGCCCGTCCCGTTTTCCTACGACATACACCGACGCGCCCTCATGTTTAACTCATGCCGAACCGTATCGCGTGCATGCTGAAACCGAGCCGCACCCCGATCGAACCTTCATGAACTGAACGACCGCCTTCGCGACTTCAGGCGTATTCGCCATGCTGCCGTTGCAAAGCGCTGACGCCCCAGCAACCGGGAACCGAGCGAGACCCGCGCAGGGCAATCGCGCCGCTTTCCTGCCGAGCCGAAATCGCCAACGCATCGCGACGACAACAGCGAGTGGAACCTCAATGACGACATCCCGCCATCACGTGACTCCCCGCCGCGCGCGCAACGATACGTCCGAAGCAAGCTCCCCGCCCGCATGCGCCTGATCTGCTTCCCCTACGCCGGCGGCTCGGCCGCCGTCTATCGCCCTCTCGAAGCCTTGTTGCCCGGCATCGACGTATACCGACACGAGCTCGCAGGCCGCGGCAGCCGCTTGTCCGAGCCAGCCGCACGAGACATGTCGACGTTGATCGACACGTTGCTGCGCGACCTGCGCGACTGCTTCGATCGCCCGTTCTCGTTACTCGGCCACAGCATGGGCGCGGCGATCGCCGCGGAACTGGCGCTGCGGCTTCCCGCCGACGTGCGCCCGAACCTGCACCATCTGTTCGTGAGCGGCCGCGCCGCACCGGGCAACGCGCGACCGGGTCGTCGCATGCAGGCGCTCGACGATCACGCCTTCATCGACGCCTTGCACGAAATGGGCGGCACGCCGAAGCCCGTCCTGGAGAACGACGAACTGATGGCGCTGCTGATGCCGGCCCTGCGTGCGGATTTCGCGCTGATCGAAAACTACCGGCCCGAGCCGGGGTGCCAACTGGCGGTGGACATCACCGCGTTCGCCGGCCGCGCAGATACGCATGCTCCGGTCGATTCTGTTGCAGGCTGGCGCGCCGCGACGGCCGGGCACTTCGATTTCCACGTCATCGAAGGCGATCACTTCTTCCTGCGAAGCGAAATGCGGACGATGGCCGGCATCATCGCGGCGCGCCTGCGGCACGCGCACTGCATCGCGTCGAACGCTTGAAACGCATCACCGGCCGATCGTCGCGATCGGCGAACGAAACGGCCCGCGCGCCCGATCGGCCCAGCCGCCGCCGGGCGCGCGAAACTTTTGGGGTGCCATTGTGCAACGTAATCGAAAGCGAATCCTCGTAACAGGCGGCGCGGGTTTCCTCGGTTCGCATCTCTGCGAGCGACTGGTCGAACTCGGCAACGATGTGCTGTGCGTCGACAATTACTTCACCGGTACGAAGCGGAACGTGGCGGCGCTGCTCGGCAACCCGAGCTTCGAGGCGCTGCGCCACGACGTCACCTTTCCGCTGTACGTGGAGGTGGACGAGATCTACAACCTCGCCTGCCCCGCTTCGCCGATCCACTACCAGTTCGATCCGGTGCAGACGACCAAAACCAGTGTGATGGGCGCGATCAACATGCTGGGGCTCGCGCGACGCACGCATGCCCGCGTGCTGCAAACGTCGACCAGCGAGGTGTACGGCGACCCCGACGTGCATCCGCAGCCCGAGAGCTATCGCGGCAACGTCAGCCCGCTCGGCCCGCGTGCCTGCTACGACGAAGGGAAACGCTGCGCGGAGACGCTGTTCTTCGACTATCACCGCCAGCAAAACGTCCAGATCAAGGTCGTACGCATCTTCAACACGTATGGCCCGCGCATGCATCCGAACGATGGCCGCGTGGTGTCCAACTTCATCGTGCAGGCGCTGCGCGGCGACGACATCACGCTGTATGGCGATGGTAGCCAGACCCGCGCGTTCTGCTATGTCGACGACATGGTCGACGGCCTGATCCGGATGATGGCCACGCCCGCGGATCTCACCGGGCCGATCAATCTCGGCAATCCGCACGAGATCCCGGTCAGCGAACTTGCGCAAGTGATCTTGCGCCTGACCGGTTCGAAATCGCGGCTCGTGTTCCGACCGCTGCCGCAGGACGATCCGACCCAGCGCTGCCCCGATATCGGCCTCGCACGCACCCACCTCGACTGGGTGCCGACGGTCGGGCTCGAAGCCGGTCTGCGACGGACCATCGACTATTTCCGCTCGACTCTGCCCGCTTGATGCCGCGCATCGAAGCGACCGGACGACGACCGGCACGACGATGGCCTCACGCAGTGACGCGCGCAGCGCAATGTCCCATTTTTACGTGACAGACGCGCTATGGCGTCCATGCTCCAATCACACCGTGCCGTTACACCATTGGCGGAGATCGAGCGATTCTCGCGCGCCAGTGTTCCTCACTCCGTATCGCAAGCCGGATCTCCGCGCATGGAAAAACTCGAGTATCTGAAGCGTGTCGAATCGAAGGCGCGAACCTACGCGACCTCCATTCCGCGGCTGTTTACCCATGCCAGGGGCGTCCGCATACGCGACTCGGACGGGCAGGAATACATCGACTGTCTGTCGAACGCGGGCACGCTCGCGCTCGGACACAATCACCCGGAAGTCAACGAAGCCGTCATGCGGTTTCTGTCGTCCGATCAGATGCAGCAGGCGCTCGACCTCGGCACGCCGGCCAAGCACGCGTTCGTCGAGCAGCTGTTCTCGCTGTTGCCCGCCGCGCTCGCCAGAACCGGCAAGATCCAGTTCTGCAGCCCGAGCGGCGCGGATGGCGTCGAAGCGGCGCTGAAGCTGACCCGGCACCATACGGGCCGCTCGACGGTCATGGCGTTTCACGGCGCGTATCACGGGATGACGGCGGGCGCGCTCGCCGTGACGGGCAAGCTCACGCCCAAACCGGCCGGCGCCAACGGGCAGGACGTGCATTTCCTGCCGTTTCCGTATGCGTTCCGCTGCCCGTTCGGCACGGACGGCTCGGCCACCGATCAACTGAGCATCGACTATATCCGGACCGTCCTGTCCGATCCGGAGAGCGGCATACCGAAGCCGGCGGCCGTCATCGTCGAAGTCGTGCAAGGCGAAGGCGGCTGCATCCCCGCCGCCGACGCGTGGCTGATCGAGCTGCGCGAGCTGACGCTGCGGCATGAAATCCCGCTGATCGTCGACGAAGTGCAGACGGGGCTCGGCCGAACCGGCGCGATGTTCGCGATCGAGCATTCCGGCATCCGTCCCGACGTGCTGGTGTTGTCGAAGGCGTTCGGCGGCGGCTATCCGTTGTCGGTCGTGGTCTACGACGAGCGCCTCGACACCTGGCCGGCCGGCGCGCACGCCGGCACGTTCCGCGGCAACCAGATCGCGATGGTGGCCGGCCTGACGACCATGCAGATCGTCGAACGGGACGGGTTGTCGGCGCACGCCGGGCGCGTCGGCAAGCTGCTGTTCGCGGGCCTCGAGGCGCTGGCGCAACGGTTTGCGTGCCTCGGCCAGATCCGCGGCCGCGGCCTGATGATCGGCGCCGAAGTCGTCGCGCCGGGCAGCGACGGCCGCGCCGGCCCGGCCGATGGGGCGCTCGCCAAAGCCATCAAGCAGAACTGCCTGCGCAACGGCCTCGTCATCGAAACCGGCGGACGCAACGGCGCGGTGCTCAGGTTCCTGCCGCCGCTGATCCTGTCCGAGCCGGACGCCCACGAGGTTCTCAATCGCTTCGAGCATGCCGTGGAAACGGCCTGCCGCGCATAGCCGCGCCGCGGCGCGACCACGCATTCCGGCCGGCTGCGGCCCGGCTCCAGAAAGGAACACACACGATGCAGGGCATGACGGAACGCAAGCTGCTTGCCGACGGGAGTTCTCCGTGGCTGCTGGAACCTGCGTCGAACGAGCGCGATATCGCCGCGGCGGTGAATGCCAACCGGCCGGCACTCGCAGCGCGGCTACACGAGCACGGCGCGCTGCTGTTCCGCGGCTTCGACGTTTCATCCGTGAGCGACTTCGACGCGTTCGTCAATGCGGTTTCAAGCAACAAGTCCGACTACGTCTATCGCTCCACGCCGCGCACGTCGGTCGGCAACGGCATCTTCACGGCCACCGAGTATCCGCCGAGCGAGACGATCGCCCTGCATTGCGAAAACGCGTATCAGCGCAGCTGGCCGCTCAGCGTGGCGTTCTGTTGCCTGACGCCGGCTACGAGCGGCGGCGAAACGCCGATTGCCGACATGCGCGAAGTGACCCGCCGAATCGGGCCGCGGCTCCTGGACGCGTTCGAGACGAAGCAGGTCCGCTATGTCAGGCACTACCGCAGCCATGTCGACATTCCGTGGGAAACCGTCTTTCAGACGCGCGACCGCAGCCGCGTCGCGGCGTTCTGCGCGGACCACGACATCGCGTTCGAATGGCTCGACGACGACACGCTGCGCACCGTCCAGATCAATCAGGGCGTGGCCTACCATCCCGTCACCGGCGAGCGGGTGTTCTTCAATCAGGCGCATCTGTTTCACATCTCGAACCTCGAAGCCTCGCTCGCCAGTTCCATCGTCAGCCTGTTCGGCCTCGACCGCGTGCCGCGCAACGCGTGCTACGGCGACGGCCAGCCGCTCGATCTCGCCGACATCGAGCACGTCCGCAACGCGTTCCGCGAATGCGCGATCACATTTCCGTGGCAACGAGGCGACGTCCTGCTCGTCGACAACATGCGATTCGCCCACGGCCGCAACCCGTTCGAAGGCGAGCGCAAGGTCGTCGTGTCGCTGCTCGACCCGTACGCGCCAACCGCCACGCAACAACCGCGCGCCGGCGATCACGCGCGCATTCCGCAATAGAAGCGCGGACCGATCGCTTACGCGAAACGCCGTGTCATTGGATTACGGGGCAGACGTCGGATTAGAGCGATGCTCTAATTTCAATGCCGCCCCGACCCCGGCAAGCGCCGCGGGATAGCGACACCGGTCCAGAGGGTTTGAACGTTCAGCGGACAACGAAGATCGAGTATGAATCCCGATACAAAATTCAGGACTGTTACTGAAGTAATAGCGTTTCGCGGCGCGACCCAACCCGAGAAGACGGCTTTCATTTTTCTCGAGAACGGCGAAACGGAACAGGCTCGGCTCACGTTCGGCGATCTGGACAGGCGGGCTCGCGGTATCGCCGCGAGGCTGCAGCGCCTGGCGCAACCCGGCGAGCGCGTGCTGCTGGTCTACCCGCCCGGGCTCGAATTCATCTGTGCGTGGGTGGGATGCCTGTACGCCGGCCTGATCGGCGTGCCGGCCTACGCGCCGCGCCGCCATCGGCCGGCCGACCGGCTGAAGGCCATCGTCGCCGACGCGACGCCCGTCGTCGCGCTCACCGATGCGGCCACGCTCGACGGTCTGACGGATCGCGCAGACGGCTATTCCGACACGCTGGAGCTGTATGTCCTGGCGACGGACCAGCACTTCGATGCGCCGGCCGAGCAATGGCGTGCGCCGGACATCACGCCGCAGACACTGGCGCTTCTGCAATACACGTCCGGTTCGACCGGCACGCCGAAAGGCGTGATGATCAGTCATGCAAACATACTGAGCAATATGGAGGTCATCGCCGAGGCGAGCGATGCCGATGCGTCGACGGTGTTCGTCAGCTGGCTCCCGGTGTTTCACGACATGGGCTTCTTCGGCAAGGTGCTGCTGCCGATCCATCTCGGTGTGCTGTCGGTGCTGATGGCGCCCGCGGCCTTCGTGCAGCGGCCGGTCCGCTGGCTTCAGGCGATCACGAATTATCGCGCCACGCATTGCGCCGCGCCCGACTTCGCCTACGACCTGTGCGCACGCAAGGTCTCGGATGACGCGCGCGCGCAGCTCGATCTCGGCAGCTGGAAGGTGGCATTCAACGGCGCCGAGCCGGTGCGCGCGGAGTCGGTCGCGCGTTTTTCGCGCGCGTTCGCCGCATGCGGCTTTCACGCGCACACCATGCGCCCCGTCTACGGGATGGCCGAGGCGACCTTGTTCATCTCGGGGCAGCCGGCGCATTCGCCGCCGCTGGTGGCGGACTACGACGCCGACGATCTCGCCCGCGGCGTGGCGACGAGGCACGAGCACGGCAAGCGCCACGCGCTGGTTTCATGCGGGCGGCCGTGGGCCGGGCATCGCGTGCAGATCGTCAATCCGGATACCGGCGAGCGGTGCCCGCCCGGCCGGATCGGCGAAATCTGGCTGACCGGCCCGAGCGTCGGCGCGGGCTACTGGAAGCGCGACGACGAGACGGCGCGCACCTTTCGCGCGACGCTCGACGGCGATGCCGCGCATTACCTGCGCACCGGCGATCTGGGCTTCGTCGACGGCGAGCACCTGTTCGTCACCGGCCGCCTGAAAGACCTCATCATCGTCGCGGGTCGCAATCACTACCCGCAGGATCTCGAGCACACCGCCGAGGGCGCGCACGCCGCACTCGCGCCGAACGCATCGGCGGCCTTCTCGATCACCGTCGACGGAGCCGAGCGGATCGTCGTCGCCTGTGAAGTGCGCCGCGAAGCGCTCAACACGCTGAATGCGGAAGCCGTCGCTGCGGAGATCCGGCGCACGCTCGCGGAACAGCATGACGTCGATCTGTACGCGGCTGTGCTGTTGAAGCCCGCGACGATCTTGCGCACGTCGAGCGGAAAGATCCAGCGCAGCCGCATCCGGCAGGCGTTCGTCGACGGTCAGGGGCTCGCGATCGCGGGCGAGTGGCGCCGCCCGCTGCCGGCGGCGCACGCACCGTCCGAGGCCCCATCGCGCGATACGCAAGCGCTCGTGCAATGGTGCGTCGAGCGTGTCGCACATCTGTCGGGAATCGACCCGGCCGCCATCGACCCCGACCAGCCGTTCAGCATCTACGGCCTCGATTCGCGGGACGCGATCATGCTGTCGGGTGAGTTGCAGGACTGGCTCGGGCGTCCGGTTTCGCCTACCGTCGTCTACGATTTTCCGAGCATTGCGCTGCTTGCGCGCCATCTGTGCGGCGCCGACGACGTCGCGCCGGCCCGCGCCGCGGCCGCGCCGTCCAGTGCACATGCCGACATCGCGATCGTCGGCATCGGATGCCGATTCCCTGGCGCGAACGGCCCCGACGAATTCTGGCGACTGCTGCTCGACGGCCGCGACGCGATCGGCGCGTCCACCCGGCGCGCCGGCGCGCTGCCGCCGACGGGGCTGCTGGAAGACGTCGACCGCTTCGATGCGGCGTTCTTCGGCATCAGTGCCCGCGAAGCCGAGTCGATGGATCCGCAACAGCGTCTGCTGCTCGAGGTCGCATGGGAGACGCTCGAGCATGCGGGGATCGCACCGCGCAGTCTCGCCGGCGCACGCACCGCGGTCGTCGTGGGCATCAGCAATGCCGACTACATCCGGCTGGCGCAGCAGGAAGCGGTCGATATCGGCCCTTATGTCGCGACCGGCAATGCGCTCGGCGTCGCCGCGAACCGCATCTCGTACACGCTCGATCTGCGCGGCCCGAGCTGGGCGGTCGATACCGCGTGTTCGTCGTCGCTCGTCGCGGTTCATCACGCGTGCCGCACGCTGCAGCGCGGCGAGTCCGACGCGGCGCTGGCCGGCGGCGTCAACCTGATTCTGGCGCCGCAACTGAGCGCGTCGTTCACGCAGGCCGGCATGCTGTCGCCGGACGGCCGTTGCAAGGCTTTCGATGCGGCCGCCAACGGTTACGTGCGCGGCGAAGGCGTGGGCATGGTGCTGCTCAAGCGTCTCGACGATGCGCTCGCGAACGGCGACACCGTGTTCGCGGTGATCCGCGGCTCGGCGGTGAACCAGGACGGGCGCAGCAACGGCTTGACCGCCCCCAACGGCCCGGCGCAGCAGGCCGTGATCGTGGACGCGCTGCGCGATGCGGGCGTGTCAGCGCAGGACATCGGCTTCGTCGAGGCGCACGGGACGGGGACGCCGCTCGGCGACCCGATCGAGTTGAACGCGCTGGCGGCCGTGCTAGGTGAATCGCGCGCGCCGGACGCGCATTGCTGGATCGGTTCGGTCAAGACCAATATCGGGCATCTGGAGTCCGCAGCCGGGATCGCCAGCCTGATCAAGACGGCCCTCGTGCTGCACCACCGCACGATTCCGCCGAACCTCCATTTCCGGTCGATCAATCCGCAGATCGCCATCGACGGCACGCCGTTCCGCATTCCGCAGCAGGTCACGCCGTGGCAGGCCGAACACGGCACGCGCCTGGCCGGCGTGAGCTCGTTCGGCTTCGGCGGCACCAATGCGCACGTGATTCTGTCGGAAGCACCGCAGGACGCGCGCCCGGAAGCGGAGGCGGCTGCGAGCGCGTCGTGCGTCGTGACGCTCTCCGCGCGCACGCCGGAAGCGTTGCAGACGCTGGCGGCAGCGTACGCGGCCTATCTCGACGCCCATCCCGACGCGCGGGTGCAGGACGTCGCGTTCACCGCGAACACCGGGCGCACGCACTTCGCGCGGCGGGCGGCGCTCGTCGCGTCGAGCATCGACGGGTTGCGTGCGCAACTGGATGCTGTCGTGGCCGGCGCGCCGGCCGAGCAGCCGCCCGCGGTGACGTTCCACTTTGCCGCCGACGACGGCGGCAGCGCCGACGCCATGCGCCAACTGCGCGCCGCGAGCCCGGCCTTCGACGCGCTGATGCAGCGGAACGCCGATGCAGCCGACGCATGCGACGCGCCGCCGTTCACGGCGTTCCAGTGCGCGCTCGCGCAACTGTGGATGTCGTTCGGCGTCACGCCGACGGCGGTCAGCAGCACGGGCGACGGGCATCGCGCGGCTGCATCGCTGACCGGCGTGCCGCAGCTGTCCGACGGCGCCAAGGCGGCCGACACCGGCAACTCGATCGAGATCGAGATCGGCACGCAGGCGGCCGCGTGGAACACGATCCTGCACACGCTCGCCGAGCTCTACGTGCGCGGCGCGTCGCTCGACTGGGATGCCGTCGCGCGACACGCGCCGCGTCGCCGCCTCGCCCTGCCCACCTATCCGTTCGAGCGCCGCGCCTTCTGGATCAGTCCCGACGCGCCGCGCCATCCGCTGCTCGGGCGTCGTCTCGAGCAGCACGCGCATGCGCCGGCCACGTGGATCTGGCAGTCGCGTCTCGACGCGCCGGCCACCACGTTTCTCGACGGTCATCGCGTCAAGGGTTCGCCGGTGCTGCCCTACTCCGCATATGTGGAAATGGCGCTGGCCGCGACCTCGGAAATCGGTGCGGCCGGCCATACGACGTTGAAGGACCTCGCGCTGCATGCGCCGTTACCGTTGCATGCGCATCGATCGCACACCGTGCAGACCGTGCTGAGCCAGCGGTCCTGGGGACCGTTTTCGTTCGCCGTCTATCACCGGATCGACGACACGAGCGGCGCCGCCGCATGGCAAATGTGCGCGAGTGCCGAAATACACGAATCGGAGCGGAGCCACGCATGAAATTCGGCCTGATGTTCTTCGCGAGCAGTGAAGAGGCGCTGTCCGGCAACAAGTACCAACTGGTCATGGAGAGCGCGCGCTTCGCCGATGCGAACGGCTTCTCCAGCGTCTGGGTGCCGGAGCGCCACTTCACCGAATTCGGCTCGCTGTACCCGAATCCGGCCGTGCTGCATGCGGCGCTGGCCGCGCTCACCCAACGCGTGACGCTGATCGCGGGCAGCGTGGTGGCGGCGCTGCACAACCCGATCCGGATCGCGGAAGAATGGTCGATGGTGGACAACCTGTCGAACGGCCGCGTCGGCGTGTCGTTCGCGTCGGGCTGGAATCCGGACGACTTCGTCTTCGCGCCGGACAAGTACGCGACCCGGCACGACGAGATGCTGACCACGATCGACGCCGTCCGAAAGCTGTGGCGCGGCGCGCCGCTGGAGGCGACCAACGGCGTCGGCAAGCCGGTGCAGCTGCGCATCTATCCGACGCCGGTGCAGCCGGAGCTGCCCGTCTGGGTCACGGCGGCCAGCAATCCGCAGACCTTCGTGCGCGCCGGCGAAGTCGGCGCCAACCTGCTGACCCACGTGCTCGATCAGGACCGCGACCAGCTCGCGCAGAAGATCGCGCTGTACCGCGACGCGCGCGCGCGGCACGGCTTCGATCCGGCTGCCGGCACCGTGTCGGTGATGCTGCATACGTTCGTCGGCGACGACGCGGCGCGCGTGCGCGAGCAGGCGCGCGCGCCGTTCTGCAACTACATCCGCAGCAATATCGGCCTGCTGAACGGGCTGGCGCAGAGCCGCGGCCAGTCGGTGGACGTGCGCGCGATGGGCGCGCGCGAGCTGGACGAGTTCGTCGAGTTTCTCTACGAACGCTTCGCGCAATCGCGCGGGCTCATCGGCACCCCCGATACCTGCGTCGAACTCGTGCGGGAACTCGAATCGATCGGCGTGGACGAGGTGGCGTGCCTGCTCGATTTCGGGCCGCCGGTCGAAGCGATCCTCAGCAATCTGCCGCACCTGCGCCGGCTGCGCGAGATGTGCGCGCCGACGCGCCGCGTCGCGCCGACGAAGTTCGATGCCGCCGCGGTGCAGGCCCGCTGCACCGAGACGACGTCGGGCGTCGACTTCAACGGCGAGATCGGCCAGCACGGCGTGCAGATCGACGGCGCGTTCAACGCGATCCAGCAAATCTGGCGCACGGCCGGCGAAGCGCTCGGCCGCATCAGCCTGCCGGCCGACGCGCCGGCGTCGTCGCAGTACCACGTGCACCCGGCCTTTCTCGACGCGTGCAGCCGCGTGCTCGCCGCCGCCGTCGATCCGGCTGCGCTGGAGGCCGGCGACCTGTACCTGCCCAGTTCGATCGGCGCGGTGCGGGTTCACCAGCCGCCGTCGTCGACCGATGCGTGGAGTCACGCGACGCTGCGCAAGCCGGACGGGCAACGCGTACTCGAAGGCGATATCCGCATCCACGACCTCGCCGGCCGGCTGCTGATCGAGATCGACGCGCTGCGCTTGCAGCAAGTGCGCTCGGCGCGCAGCGCCGAGCGGCACGACCTGTCCGGGCTGCTTTATCAGCGCGTCTGGAGACCGTCGAGCGCCGACGCGACCCTTGGCGCGTCGCCCGCCGGCGAGTGGCTGATATTCGCGAATCGCGGCGGCGTCGGCGCGCAACTGGCCGGCCTGCTCGAAAGCGCCGGCGACACCTGCACGCTGCAGTTCGACGACGCGACGCCGGCGCTGCCCGCGCTCGACCGTCCGCTCAAGGGCGTGATTCATCTATGGAGCCTCGATCTCGCACCCGCCGACATCGCGGCGCGACGGCGTGCCAGCGCGAGCGTGCTGCAACTGGTCAGGGCGCTGGCGTCGGGCGCGGCGGCCGGCCCGCAGCCGCGTCTGTGGCTGGTGACGTCCGGCGCGATGAACGTGCTGGACGGCGAAGCGACCGCGGTCGCGCAGGCGCCGCTGTGGGGGCTGGGCCGGGCGATCGCGGTCGAGCATGCGGCGCTGTGGGGCGGGCTCGTCGATCTCGATCCCGAGCAGCCGTCGGCGGCCGATGTCGTGCAGGCGATCCGGGCCGCCGGCCGCGAAGACATGATCGCGTTTCGCCGCGGCCAGCGCCACGTCGCGCGCATCGCCCGCGACAATCGCGAATTCGTCAGCCACCGGCCGGTCCGGTTCCACCGCGACGCGACCTATCTGGTGACGGGCGGCCTCGGCGGGCTCGGCCTGCGCCTCGCGTCGTGGCTCGCCGACAACGGCGCCGGTCAGGTCGTGCTGCTCGGCCGCAGCGCGCCGTCGGCCGAAGCGGAGCAGATGCTGCGCACGCTCGGCGCGCGCTTCATCCGCGCCGATCTCGCGGATCGCGACGACGTCGTGCAAGCGCTCGCCGAAATCGCGCACGCGATGCCGCCGCTCAAGGGCGTGTTCCACCTCGCCGGTGCGCTCGACGATGCGCTGCTGACGCGCCAGGACGACGACTTCTTCCACCGCGCCGGCAGCGGCAAGGCCGACGGTGCGTGGTATCTGCACGAGCTGACGGCCGACCTGCCGCTCGATCATTTCGTGCTGTTCTCGTCGATGGCCGCGCTGCTCACCATGCCGGGCCAGGGCAACTACGCGGCGGCCAACAGCTTCCTCGACGCGCTGGCGCAGCACCGGCGCGCGCACGGGAAACCGGCGCTCAGCGTCAATTGGGGGCCGTGGGCCGACATCGGCCATGCGGCCAGCGACTACGGCCGGCGCGCGCACGAACAGCTGGCTGCGCTCGGCGTCGGCACGCTGTCGCCGGACCTCGCGATCGCGACGCTGGAGCGGCTGATGGCGGCGGGCGTCGCGCAGTCCGGCGTCGCGCACATCGACTGGCCGACGCTGTTCCGGGTCGATGCGCCGGCCGCCGGGTCCGCGCTCTTCAGCGAGCTGGCGCAACCGGCCGCCCAACCCGCGCAGCAGGAGACGCCGCTGGTGCGCGAGCTGCAGGCGTGCGCGCCGCGCGAGCGGCTCGCGCTCGTCACCGACACGCTCGCGAAGATGCTGGCCGAGACGCTGCGGCTCGCCGGCCCCGACGCCATCGCGCCCGAACAGTCGCTGCTCGATCTCGGCCTGGATTCGCTGGTCGCGCTCGAACTGACGGACCGCCTCGCCAAGACGTTCGGCAAGCCGTTGCGCGCGACGCTGTTCTTTTCCTATCCGAACCTGCAGACGCTCGCCCGTTTCATTCTCGACGAGCTGTCGTCGTCGCTTCCCGAGGCGGCCGGCGACGCCGCCTCGGACGACCTCGACGAGCTCGACGAGGACGAACTTTCCGAACTGATCGCCCAGGAGATCGGCGCCCAATGAACGCCAAGGCCACGCAAGCACTCAAAGCCGCGCTCGACGAACTCCGCCTGCGGCGCGCGGAAATCGCGGCGCTGCGATCGGACCGCAACGAGCCGATCGCCGTAATCGGCATGGCGTGCCGCTTTCCCGGCAGCAGCGACACGCCGGACGCGTTCTGGCGATTGCTCGACGGCGCGCGCGATGCCGTCACCGAAGTGCCGGGCGAACGCTGGAGCATTGATCGCTATTACGACCCCGATCCGGCCACGCCGGGCAAGATGGCAACGCGGCACGGGGCCTTCCTCGAGCGCGTCGACGAATTCGACGCCGCGTTCTTCGGGATCGCGCCGCGCGAAGCGACCTACCTCGATCCGCAGCAACGGCTGCTGCTCGAAGTCGCGTGGGAAGCGCTCGAGAATGCGCATCTGCCACCCGAGCGCTTCCGGCAATCGGCCACCGGCGTGTACGTCGGCATCACCTGCTTCGATCATGCGATCCAGGTGTCGAACGCAGCGATGCCGTCGAGCAGCTACGCCGGCACGGGCAGCGCGCTGAACATGGCCGCCGGCCGGCTGTCGTTCGTGCTGGGCCTCACCGGGCCGAGCATGGCGATCGACACCGCCTGCTCGTCGTCGCTCGTCTGCCTGCACCTCGCGTGCGAAAGCCTGCGCTCGCGTGAAACCGACATGGCGCTGGCGGGCGGCGTCAACCTGATGCTGTCGCCCGAGGTGATGGTCAGCTTCTCGCAAGCCCGGATGCTGTCGCCGGACGGCCGCTGCAAGACCTTCGATGCGGCGGCGGACGGCTACGTGCGCGGCGAAGGCTGCGGGATGGTGGTGCTCAAGCGCCTCGCCGACGCGCTCGCCGACGGCGACCGCGTGCTCGGCGTCGTGCGCGGCACGGCGGTCGACCAGGGCGGCGCGGGCGGCGGGCTGACCGTGCCGAGCCGCGATTCGCAGGAACGCGTGATCCGCCGCGCGCTGAGCCAGGCCGGTGTCGCGCCGGCCGAGGTCGGCTATGTCGAAGCGCACGGCACCGGCACGTCGCTGGGCGACCCGATCGAGGTCGACGCGCTGGCCCGCGTCTACGGCGCCGGGCGTGCGGCGCACGAGCCGCTCGTGATCGGTTCGGTCAAGACCAATATCGGGCATCTGGAATCGGCGTCCGGCATGGCCGGGCTGATCAAGGTGCTGCTGTCGTTCCGGCACGGCCGGATTCCTGCGCACCTGCACTTCCGGCAACCCAATCCGCATACGCCGTGGCAGGAGATTCCGGTCCGCGTCGCGGCCGAGCCGGTCGACTGGCCGCGCGGGGAACGCCGGCGTGTCGCCGGCGTCAGCGCGTTCGGATTCAGCGGCACCAACGCGCACGCCGTCGTCGAGGAGCCGCCGGTCGCGCCGTCGCCTGCGGCGCAGCGCGCGCTGTTGCTGCTGTCGGCCCGCTCCGAAGCGGCGCTGGCATCGCTCGCGCAACGCTACGAGCGCGCGCTCCGCGACGCGCCGCCGCAAGAGATTGCTGCCGTTTGTCGCGTCGCCGCCACCGGACGAAGCCACCATCCGTATCGCACGGCCTATGTGGCCGGCGTGCGCGTGCCGTCGGCGGGCGCGCCGCGCACCGGCAAGGCGTTGCGCCTGGGCATCGCGTTCGGCGCGCCGGACCCGGACGCCGCGCGCGCGCTTCACGCGTCCGAGCCGCTGTTCCGCGACGCGTTCGCGCAATGCGCGGTGCCGCTCGCGGCGCTCGATACCGATGCGGGCCGCTTCGCGGCCGCGTTCGCGTGGGCGCAGCTGTGGCAGGCGTGGGGCATCCGCCCGGCCGTCGTGGCGGGGCACGGCGTCGGCGAATATGTCGCGGCCTGTGTGGCCGGCGTCCTGAGCATCGCCGACGCGCTGCGCGTGCTCGCCGTCCGCGCGGATGCCGCCGCCATGCGCGCGGCGCTGCACGACGTACGGCTCGCGCGGCCGACGGTGCGGCTGATCTCCGGCTGCCTCGGCGCCGAGGTCGCCGACGAGGTGACGCACGCCGCGTACTGGTTGCAGCTCGCCGAGGCGTCCGAGCGGGCCGCCGAGCCGCCCGTGCCGGAGGGGTTCGCCGACAGCTGGCTGCCGCCGCCCTGCGCGGGCGATGCGCTGGAGCGCGCAATCGCGGCGCTGTACGTGCGCGGCGGGCAGTTCGACTGGCAGGCGCTGTTCCCCGTGGCTGCGCAGCCTGCCACGATGCTGCCGAACTACCCGTTCGAGCGGCAGCGCTTCAGCCTCGAGAAAATTCAGTCGCCGGCCGTCGGCATGGACGCCGGCAGCATCGACGCGGCGGTGCGGCACCTGAAGGCGTCGGGCAAGTACCCGGACGACGTGCTGAACGCGTTTCCGGAGCTGGTCCGCACCGCGTTCGCACCGGCCGCCGACGAAGCCGTCGCCCCGGCCGCGCCGTCGCTCTATCACGTCGCATGGGAGCAGCACGTCGCGGCACCGACTGCGCGCGCGGCCCTGCCCGCATCGTCGTGGCTGATCTTCGCGGACGAAACCGGCGTGGGCGAGCGGCTGGCGGCGCTGCTGCGCGCGCGCGGCGCGTCGTGCGCGCTGGTGCGCGCGGGCGCCGACTATGGCGGCAACGCGGCGGCAGGCTGGCAGGTCGCGCCGGAGCGCCCGGACGATTTCGTGCGCCTGCTGGATGAAGCCGCCGCTCCCGCCCGGCACATCGTGTTTCTATGGGGGCTGGACGAAGCCGCCGGCGCGACGTGCATGTCCGCCGCGCTGCTGCATCTCGTGCATGCGCTGGTGGGCGGCGAGCGCGACTGGACGGCTTCGCTGCGGCCGCGCATCCGGGTGGTCACGCGCGACGCCGTGGAAGCGGGCGACGCCCCGCGCGTGACGGGCGTCGCCCAGGCCGCGCTGATGGGCCTCGCGCGCGGCGCGATGATCGAGCATCCGGACTGGTTCGGCACCGCGATCGACCTCGACCCGGCCGCGCCGGACGACGAACCGGACGCGCTGCTGGACGCGCTGCTGGACGAACTGCTCGTCGAGAGCCGCGAGGACCAGATCGCGTTGCGGCACGGCGCGCGCCTGGTGGCGCGCCTGAACCCGCTCGTGCCCGCCGAAACGGACGCGCTGCGGGTCGAGCCGGACGCGACCTACCTGATCACCGGCGGGTTCGGCGCGCTCGGCCTGCACACGGCCCGGTGGCTCGCGGCGCGCGGCGCGCGCACGCTGATCCTGGCCGGCCGCCAAGGCGCGGCGAGCGACGCGAGCCGGCAGGCGCTCGCCGAGCTGCGCGAGCGCGACGTGGCGGTGCGCTGCGAGCGCCTCGATATCGCCGATCCGGCGGCGGTCGACGCCTTCTTCGCCGAACTGCGGCGCGACCGCGTGCCGCTGCGGGGCATCGTGCATGCGGCCGGCGTCGTCGGCTACAAGCCGATCCTGCAGGTCGGGCGCGACGAACTCGACGCGGTCCTGCAGCCGAAGGTCGCCGGCGCGTGGCTGCTGCATCGGCACAGCGAGGCTTTCCCGCTCGATTTCTTCGTCATGTTCTCGTCGATCGCATCTGCCTGGGGCTCGCGGGAGCAGGCGCACTACAGTGCCGCCAACCGGTTCCTCGACGCGCTCGCGCATCATCGCCGCGGCCTCGGCTTGCCGGCCCTCTCCGTGAACTGGGGGCCGTGGGCGCAAGGCGGCATGACGTTCCCCGATGCGGAAGCGCTGCTGCGGCGGGTCGGCATCCGTTCGCTGGCGGCCGACCGCGCGCTCCACATGCTCGACCGCGTGGCCGCCGTGCCGCAGGCGGCGATCGTCGATATCGACCTCGAACGGTTCCAGGGCTCGTACGAGGCGCGTGGGCCGCGGCCGTTCCTCGATCGCGTGCGGACCAGCGCGAGCCCGTCGAGCCCGTCGGGTGCCACGGGCGCAGCTGCGCTGCCGGCGTCGGGCGACGTATCGCCGCGCGAGCGCAGGCGGCAGGTCGCGGACAGCATCGAGCAGGCGGTGGCCGACGTGCTCGGCTACGGCGCCGGGACGCTGGACCGCGACCTCGGCTTCTTCGAGATGGGCATGGATTCGCTCATGGCGCTCGACGTGCGCACGCAGCTGGAGAACGCGCTGGGCATCAAGCTGTCGGTCGCGCTGTTGTTCGATCATCCGACCATCAACGCGCTCGCGGATTTCCTGACGGAGCAAGCGCCCGGCGTGGCGCCGGACGCGCTCGCGGAGCCGACGCAGCCTGCAGCCGCCAAGCCGGCCTCGCAACCGGCCGCGCCGACGGCCACGGCCCGCGAGGCCGGCACGCCGGAGCCGATCGCGATCGTCGGCATGAGTTGCCGCTTTCCGGGCGCCGCGCACGATCTCGACGCCTATTGGCAGTTGCTGAACGACGGCGTGGACGCGATCTCCGAGGTGCCGCGCGAGCGCTGGGATGTCGATGCGTACTACGATCGCGATCCCGAAGCGCCGGGGCGCATGTATTGCCGCTTCGGCGGCTTTCTCGACGGCGTCGACCAGTTCGATCCGGCCTTCTTCCGCATCACGCCGCGCGAAGCGGCTGCGATGGACCCGCAGCAGCGCTTGCTGCTCGAAGTCAGTCACGAAGCGCTCGAGCATGCCGGCATTCCGGTCGACGGCCTGAAGGGCAGCCGCACCGGCGTGTTCGTCGGCATCACCACCAACGATTACGCGAACCTGCAGCTGCGCCACGGCGGCATCGACGGCTATTTCTTCACCGGCAATCCGCTGAACACGGCCGCCGGCCGCATCTCGTACGGCCTCGGCCTGCAAGGGCCGAGCATGGCGATCGACACCGCGTGCTCGTCGTCGCTCAGCGCGATCCATACGGCCAGCCAGAATCTGCGCAGCGGCGAATGCGATCTCGCGATCGCGGGCGGCGTGAACCTGATCCTGTCGCCGGACAATTCCATCGCCGTGTCGCGCACGCGGGCGCTCGCGCCGGACGGCCGCTGCAAGACCTTCGATGCGGCAGCCGACGGCTTCGTGCGCAGCGAAGGCTGCGGCGCGCTGGTGCTCAAGCGCCTGTCCGATGCGCTCGCCGCGGGCGACCGCGTGCTGGCCGTGCTGCGCGGATCGGCGGTGAATCACGACGGCGCATCGAGCGGCTTCACCGCGCCGAACGGCCGCGCGCAGGAAGCCGTGATCCGCCAGGCGCTCGGCGCCCTTCCCGCCGCGTCCATCGACTACGTGGAAGCGCACGGCACCGGCACGCCGCTGGGCGACCCCGTCGAGCTGAACGCGCTGGCGACGGTGTTCGGCGAAGGCCGCGACGGCCGCCCGCGCCTGCGCGTCGGTTCGGTGAAGACCAACATCGGCCATGCCGAATCCGCCGCCGGCATCGCGGGGGTCATCAAGGTCGTGCTGGCGCTGCACCACGAACGCCTTCCCGCCCATCTGCATTTCCGCCAGCCGAGCCTGCTGGTGCAGTGGGACGCTTTGCCGCTCGAGATCTGCGCCGAGGCGAGCGCGTGGCCGCGCGGCGAGCGGCCTCGCCGGGCCGGCGTCAGCGCATTCGGCGCGAGCGGCACCAATGCCCACCTCGTGCTGGAAGAGGCGCCCGCGCCGGCGCGCGCGGCGACGCCGTCGAAGCACAAGGTGCATCCGCTGGTGCTGTCGGCGAAGACGCCCGCGGCCCTGCGCGAACTCGCCGGGCGCTATCGGAGCCGGCTCGAAGCCGAGCGCGGTCTCGACATCGCGGCCGTGGCGTTTTCGGCCGCGACCGGCCGCTCGCACTTCGCGCACCGGCTCGCGCTGCCGGTGACGTCGATCGACGACGCGATCGACAAGCTGCGCGCGTTCCACGAACAGGAACCGTCCACCGCGGCGCCGCGCGCGGCCCGCGTGAAGACGGCGTTCCTGTTCACCGGCCAGGGCTCGCAATATGCGGGCATGGGCCGCCGTCTGTACGACGCGTATCCGGTGTTCCGCGACGCGATCGACCGCTGCCGCGCGGAGGCCGATCCGCTGCTCGACAAGCCGTTGCTCGACGTGCTGTCCGCCCCCGGCGACGACATCCACCAGACCGGCTACAGCCAGCCGGCCCTGTTCTCGCTGCAGTTCGCGCTCACCACGCTGCTCAGGTCGTTCGGCGTGGTGCCCGACGCCGTGATGGGCCACAGCGTCGGCGAGTACGCGGCGGCATGCGCGGCGGGCGTCTTCTCGCCGGAGGACGGGCTGCGCCTGATCGCCGAGCGCGGACGCCTGATGCAGGCGTTGCCGCGCGATGGCGAGATGGCGGCCATCTTCACCGACCTCGGCACGGTCGAGCGTGCGATCGCCGCGTGGCCGCAGGAGGTCGCGGTGGCCGCCGTCAACGGTCCGGCGAGCACCGTGATCTCGGGCCGGCGCGAGCGCATCGCGCTGCTCGTCGACGCGTTCGCCGCGCAGGACATCCGCTCCGTGCTGCTCAACACGTCGCACGCGTTCCACTCGCCGCTGGTCGAGCCGATGCTCGACAGCTTCCAGGCCGCGGCGAAAGGCGTGCGCGTCGCGCGCCCGGCGATCCCGTTCTATTCGAATCTCACCGGCGCCGTGATGGACGACGCGCCCGACGACACGTACTGGCGTCGTCATTGCCGCGAGCCGGTGCAGTTCGCGAGCAGCGTCGAGCGTCTCGCCGAAGCCGGCTTCAACGTGCTGGTCGAAATCGGCCCCAAGCCGGTGCTCGTCAACCTGGCCCGCGCGTGCTGCGCACCGGACGCCGCGATCCACTTCGTTGCGCTGCAGCGACCACAGGCCGAGCAGCAGGCGCTGGTCGAAACCCTGACGGGCCTGTATGCGCGCGGCGTCGACATCGACTGGGCCGCAACCGAAACACCGGCGCCCGCGCGCGTCGCCTTGCCGTCCTACCCCTTCCAACGCAGCCGTACCTGGTTCCAGAAAACGGAAACGTCCATGACACAGACAAGTGCATCTCCCGTCGCCGCCACGCCGGCGCCCGATCGTAGCGGCGAGGTTCTCGACTGGCTTCGCGGCAAGATCGGCGAGCTGATCCAGGCCGATCCGGCCACCATCAACATCGATGTGCCGTTCCTCGAGATGGGCGCCGACTCGATCATCCTGATCGAGGCGATCCGCCACATCGAAAAGCAGTACGGCGTGAAGCTCGCAATGCGCCGCTTCTTCGAGGACCTCGCGACGATGGAGGCGCTCGCCGAGTATGTCGCGGACAACCTGCCGGCGGTCGCCGCGCCGGCCGAGCCGGTAGCCGTGGCTGCGGCCGAACCGGCTGCTGCCGCCGCGGCGGTCGCGCTCGCACCGTCGGCACCGTCCGCGCCGGCGCTCGCGCCGGTCGCAGCGGCCCCGACGCAATGGGTCGCAGCCGAAGGCGGCTCCACGGTCGAGCGCGTGCTGCGCGAGCAGAACCAGTTGCTGTCCCAGCTGATGAGCCAGCAGATGGAGCTGCTGCGCACGTCGCTGCACGGTCAGGCCGGCGCGCCGGTGGCCCCGCAAGCCGCGGCGAGCGTCGCCGCCAGTCCCACGAACGCCGCCAGCGTCGCGAACGTCGCCGCCAAGGCCGCGGTGGCGGCCCCGGCCGCCGCGCGCGCGGCGACGCCCGCTGCCGCGAACCCGGCCGCGCCCGCCGCGGCCGACAACCGCAAGCCCAAGCCGATGATGCCGTGGGGCAGCCCGGTCGAACAGCGCGCGCGCGGCCTGTCCGCGGCGCAGCAGGAGCATCTCGAAGCGCTGATCGTGCGCTACACGTCGCGCACCCGCAAATCGAAAGAGTCGGTGCAGGCGTCGCGCCCGGTGCTGGCCGACAGCCGTGCGACGGTCGGCTTCCGCTTTTCGACCAAGGAGATGCTGTATCCGATCGTCGGCGATCGCGCGGCCGGTTCGCGGCTGTGGGACATCGACGGCAACGAGTACATCGACTTCACGATGGGCTTCGGCGTGCATCTGTTCGGCCATTCGCCCGACTTCATCCAGCAGCAGGTCACGCGCGAATGGCAGCGCCCGCTCGAACTGGGCGCTCGCTCGAGCCTCGTCGGCGAAGTCGCCGCGCGCTTCGCACGCGTCACCGGCCTCGATCGCGTCGCGTTCTCGAACACCGGCACCGAGGCCGTCATGACCGCCATGCGGCTCGCGCGCGCCGTGACCGGGCGCGACAAGATCGTGATGTTCACGCACTCGTATCACGGCCACGCCGACGGCACGCTCGCCGCGGCGAACGCGGAAGGCGCGACGGAAACCATCGCGCCCGGCGTGCCGTTCGGTTCGATCGAGAACATGATCGTGCTCGACTACGGCAGCGACGCCGCGCTCGATGCCATTCGCAACCTCGCGCCGACGCTCGCCGCCGTGATGGTGGAGCCGGTGCAGAGCCGCAACCCGTCGCTGCAGCCGGTCGGGTTCCTCAAGGAATTGCGCCGCATCACCGAGGAAGCCGGCGTCGCGCTGATCGTCGACGAAATGATCACCGGCTTCCGCGTTCATCCGGGCGGCTCGCAAGCGATGTTCGGCATCAAGGCCGACCTCGCGACGTACGGCAAGATCATCGGCGGCGGCCTGCCGCTGGGCGTCATCGCGGGTTCCACCCGCTTCATGGATGCGATCGACGGCGGCATGTGGACCTACGGCGACCATTCGTTCCCCGCCGCGGACCGCACCGCGTTCGGCGGCACCTTCTGCCAGTACCCGCTCGCGATGGCGGCCGCACTGGCCGTGCTGGAGAAGATCGAACAGGAAGGCCCGGCGCTGCAGGCCGCGCTCAACGAACGGACCGCGCAGATCGCCGACACGCTCAATGCCTTCTTCGTGGAAGCCGAGGCGCCGATCAAGGTCACCTGGTTCGGCTCGATGTTCCGCTTCGAATTCACCGAAAACCTCGACCTGTTCTTCTATCACATGCTCGAAAAGGGCATCTACATCTGGGAATGGCGCACCTGCTTCCTGTCGACCGCGCATACGGATGCCGACATCGAGCGGTTCATCGGCGCGGTGAAGGACAGCGTGGCGGACCTGCGGCGCGGCGGCTTCATCCGGCCGCACTCGAAGCACGGCACGGTCGCTTCTCTCAGCGAGGCGCAGCGCCAGCTGTGGGTGCTGTCGGAAATCGATCCCGAGGGCTCGCTCGCGTACAACGTCAACACGACGCTCGAACTGAAGGGCCGCCTCGACGAGGCCGCGATGCGCGCGGCCGTCCAGAGCCTGGTCGATCGGCACGAGGCGCTGCGCACCACGATCCTGCCGGACGGCTCGGGCCAGATCGTGCATCCGTCGCTGACGCTGGCGCTGCCGCTGATCGACCGCGATCAGGACGCGTGGCGCGAGCAGGAGAGCCGCCAGCCGTTCGACCTGGTGAACGGGCCGCTCTTTCGCGCCGCGCTGGTGCGCATGGACGACGAGCATCACCTGCTGGTGATGACGGCCCATCACATCGTCTGCGACGGCTCGACGTTCGGCGTGCTGCTCGAGGATCTGGCCCGCGCGTATGCCGGGGCCGCGCCGGACGCGGCGCCGCTGCAGTTTCGCGAGTACCTGAAGACGCTCGACGCCCAGCGTCACAGCCCGGAAACGAAGGCGAATCGCGACTACTGGCTCGCGCAATGCGCGCGCGCGGTCGAGCCGTTGAGTCTTCCCGCGGACTATCCGCGGCC
Organism: Burkholderia sp. WP42; assembly: GCF_000745665.1. NCBI lineage: Bacteria > Pseudomonadati > Pseudomonadota > Betaproteobacteria > Burkholderiales > Burkholderiaceae > Burkholderia > Burkholderia sp. WP42. The sequence goes on from NZ_JQJT01000021.1 coordinate 39,413, forward strand.
GGCCGTGAAGACGTTTCACGGCGCGCGCGTGTCGCTGCACCTCGACGCCGCGGCGGCCGCGGCGCTGCGCACCGTCGCGCGCCAGAACGGCTGCACGCTCTATATGGTGTTGCTCGCGGGCTTCAATCTGTTCCTGCATCGCGTCGCCGGTCAACAGGACATCGTCACGGGCATCCCGGTGACCGGCCGCTCGGTGGCTGGCAGCGAGCGCGTGGCCGGCTACTGCACGCATCTGCTGCCGCTGCGCTCGACGCTGCCGGACGGCGCGTCGGTCGCCAGCTTCCTGGCTGCCACCCGCCAGAACCTGCTCGATGCGCTCGAGCACCAGGATTATCCGTTCGCCGAGCTGGTCCGCGAAATCGGCGCGCAGCGCGATCTGAACGCCGCGCCGCTCGTGTCGGCGGTGTTCAACCTGGAGCCCGTGTCGGCGCTGCCTGAACTGCCGGGCCTGACGGTCGGCCTGGTTGCGCCGCTGATCCGCTATACCGCGTTCGATCTGAACGTCAACGTGCTCGACGCCGGCGACGAGCTCCTGATCGATTGCGACTACAACACCGATCTGTTCGACGAGCGCACGGCCCAGCGATTCCTCGGCATCTACGAGACGCTGCTGACGGCTGCGGCCGCCGACGCGTCGGCCGCGGTTGCGCGGTTGCCGCTGACGAGCGACGCCGAGCGCAATCTGGTGACCGTCGAATGGAACCGCACCGACGTCGACTTCGGCGACGCGGCCGCGCAACCGCTGCATCGGTTGTTCGAGCAACAGGTCGAGCGCACGCCCGATGCCGTCGCCGCCGTCTATGACGGTGCGGCCCTCACCTACGCCGAACTCAACGCGCGCGCCAACCGCCTCGCGCACCGGCTCATCGAACTTGGCGTCGCACCCGATACGCTCGTCGGCGTCGCGATGGAGCGTTCGCTCGACATGATCGTCGCGCTGCTCGCGATCCTGAAGGCCGGTGGCGCATACGTGCCGGTCGACCCGGACTATCCGGCCGAACGCGTGCGCTTCATGATCGACCACGCGCAGCTGCGCTGGCTGCTCACGCAGCAGCATCTGCTCGCCGCGCTGCCAGATACCGGCGCGCAGGCGATCGCCGTCGATCGCGACACGCTGGACCTCGATGCGGCGCCGACGTCGAACCCCACGCCCGAGCTGAACGGCGACAACCTCGCGTACATGATCTACACGTCCGGCTCGACCGGCCGGCCGAAGGGTGCGCTCAATACCCATCGCGCGATCGTCAACCGCATCCTGTGGATGCAACACGCATATGCGCTCGACGCCGACGATGCCGTGCTGCAGAAAACCCCGTTCAGCTTCGATGTGTCGGTGTGGGAGTTCTTCTGGCCGTTGACCGTCGGCGCGCGCCTCGTGTTCGCGCGCCCAGGCGGGCAGCGCGAGACCGACTATCTGGTCGAACTGATCGAGCGCGAGCGGATCACCACGCTGCATTTCGTGCCGTCGATGTTGCGTGCGCTCCTCGATCATCCGCAACTCGCTGCGCACTGTACTTCGCTGCGCCGCGTCGTGTGCAGCGGCGAGGCATTGCCCCACGACCTGCAACAGCGTTGCTTCGAGCGCCTGGATGTCAAGCTGTACAACCTATACGGCCCCACCGAGGCCGCCGTCGACGTGACCACGTGGGAATGCCGGCGCGACGACCCGCAGCCCATCGTGCCGATCGGCCGGCCGATTGCGAATACGCGCATCTACATCGTGGATGCACAGATGCAGCCCACGCCGATCGGCGTGCCCGGCGAGTTGCTGATCGGCGGTACGCCGGTGGGCCGTGGCTATTACAACGAGCCGGATCTGAGCGCCGAGAAGTTCATCGCCGATCCGTTCTCCGACGACCCGCACGCGCGCCTCTACCGCACCGGCGACCTCGCGCGCTACCGCCCCGACGGCAACATCCAGTTCCTCGGCCGCATCGATCATCAGATCAAGCTGCGCGGCCTGCGCATCGAGCCCGGCGAAATCGAGGCCGTGCTGACGTCGCACCGGCTGGTCGACGCCGCGGTCGTGGCGCTGCGCGGCGTGGACGACGGCGCGCGACTCGTCGCATGGCTGTGCTCGCCGCATCGCGAGGCCGACGTGATCGACGCCGTGCGTACGCACCTGCGGCAGCGGCTGCCCGAATACATGGTGCCGTCCGCGTTCGTCGTCGTGCCCGCGTTCGCGCAGCTGCCCAACGGCAAGCTCGATCGCGCCCACCTGCCCGAGCCGGCCGACGGCGTGGCTCACGTCGCGCCCGGCAACGCGCTCGAAGCGCAGCTGGCGGCGATCTGGCAGGAGGTGCTCGGCAACGCAAGGATCGGCACGACCGCCAATTTCTTCGAGCTGGGCGGTAACTCGCTGCTGGCGACCAAGGTCGTCGCGCGCATCCGTCGCGATCTGCACGCGAAGCTGGAGATGCGCAGCCTGTTCGAGCACCCCACCATCGCGAGCCTCGCGAAGCGCATCGCCGCGACGCAGCCGATCGACTACGCGCCGGTGACGCCGCTGCCGCCGCAGGCCCACTACGAGCTGTCGCCGGCCCAGACGCGGCTCTGGGTCCAGGATCGCCTCAATGCCGGTCAGGCCGGCGGGCCGCTGCCCACGTCGCTGCTGCTGGAAGGCGTGCTCGACGTGGACGCGCTCGTGCGGGCGTTCCGCGCGTTGAGCGAGCGTCACGAGATCCTGCGCACGCGCTTCGTGCTGGCCGGCACCCAGCCGGTCCAGCAAGTGCTGCCGCCCGACGAAGCCCCGTTCGCGGTCGAGGTCGTGGATCTGCAGGACGCGGCCGACCGCGATGCGCGCGCGATGTCGATCCACGCGAGCGAGCGGCTCGCGCCGATGGATCTCGCCACCGGCCCGCTGTTCCGCGTCAAGCTGCTCAGGCTCTCCGAAGTGCGGCACGTGTGCATCTGCACGATGCATCACATCGTCACCGACGGCTGGTCGACGGAGGTGCTGCTCGACGATCTGTCGACGCTCTACGACGCATTCGTGCAGCGTCGCGACAACCCGCTGCCGCCGCTGCAGATCCAGTACAAGGATTACGCCGGCTGGCTGAACCGGCTGCTCGCCGGCCCGGACGGCGCGCGCATGAAGGACTACTGGCTGAACAAGCTGGCCGGCCTGCGCGCGCTGGCGCTGCCCGGCGACGTCGCGCAGCCGGCCGCGCCGAGCTGGAAAACCTGGCGCTTCGCGCTGCCGGCCGCCGAGACGGCGGCGCTCGACGCGCTCGGCAAGCGCCACGGCGCGACGTTGTTCATCGCGCTGCTGGCGGCCATCAAGGCGCTGTTCTACCGCCGTTCCGGCCAGGAGGACATCGTCGTCGGTACGCCGGTCGCCGGACGCGAGCTGCCCGAACTCGAGTCGCAGGTCGGCCCGTACCTGAACGTGCTGGCGCTGCGCGATCGGGTCGCCGGCGACGACCGCTTCGACACGCTGCTGACCCGCGTACGCGACACCACGCTCGAAGCGTTCTCGCATCCGCTGTATCCGCTCGACCGCCTGCTCGACGAGCTGCACATCGAGCGCGTCGCCGGACGCAATCCGCTGTTCGACATCGGCCTGACGCTGCAGAACCAGCGTGACGGCGCGACCGATCGCTATGCGGGGCCGGTGCGCCTCGCCGAGCTGCCGGATCACGATCCGCAGCACGCGGACAGCGAAGCCGCCACCGATTTCTGGTTCCTCGCCGAGCCGCGTGCGGACGGTCTCGCGATCAGCGTCGTCTATCACGCCGGCCGCTTCAGCGACGCGCTGGTGCGCGGCCTTGCGGACGAACTGACGTCCGTGGTCGGCGAAGTGCTGGCCGATCCGGGCGTCCGCATCCGCAACCTGACGCTCGGACAGCGCGCGCTGCAGGCCGACGCGCGCCAGCCCAGCGTCGAACTGAGCGCATTCTAAGGAGCCTTCGTTGACCATTTCGTCCAACACGCAGGTCTACCTGCGACAGAACATCCAGTTCGAACCGTTGATCAACAGCTGGTACGCGTGGTTCCACACGCTGCCGCCGCTGACCGCCGCGCTCAACGTGGCCGAGCGGTTCCTGCCGCTGCTGAAGTCGTACGCCGCATCGCCGCTGATGCACGCGGCCGCGTGCAAGGACCCCGCGATGCGCGGCGGCCCGTTCCTCGATCTGGACGGCAAGCGCGTCGACGAGATCCGCGCGCTGATCGAGCAGACCGAGCGCCGCGCGACCCGCCAGCTGGAGCTGGCGAAGGCCTACAAGGCGTTCTCCGCGCTGCTGCTGGACCAGGCGAAGGGGATGGCCTCGGACCCGCTCTATCGCGCGCTTCCCGACGTGTTGAAGGGTTACGTCGAGATCTATTACGACCTGAATCACAACCCGTCTTTCCGGATCTTCGAAAGCCTGCTGTACGCGAGCCCGTTCTACGCGCGCGATGCGCAGAGCATCGCGCTGTCGGCGATCGAGGAACACACGCCGCGGCCGTTCATCCTCAGCACGCCACGGCTCGGCGACGAGCGCACGCTGTTCCGCGACATGGCGTTCGACGAGCCCGCGCTCGACGCGCTGTTCCGCATGCGCGAGACGCCCGCCAGCTACGCGAAGATCGTCGACCTGATGCGCGTGGAGGAACGCGACGAGCCGCTGTTCCGCTCGTTCTTCGTCGAGGAGGCGCCGGCGCCGAAGCCGGACCGCTCGTTCGACGGCGACGACATCCGGATCCGCTACTACGGCCATGCGTGCCTGCTGATCCAGAGCCGCGGCGTGAGCATCCTGATCGACCCGGCGATCAGCTACGGCTACGACACCGCGCTGCCGCGCTATACGTTCGCGGACCTGCCGGACCAGATCGACTACGTGCTCATCACGCACAGCCATCACGACCACATCGTGCTCGAAACGCTGCTGCAGCTTCGCCACAAGATCAAGACCGTGGTGGTCGGCAGGAACCTCGACGGCTTTCCGCAGGATCCGTCGCTGCAACTGGCGTTGCGCAAGCTCGGCTTCGCCGACGTGCTCGAAGTCCGCGACGCGCAGGAGATCCCGCTGCCCGGCGGCGCCATCACGGCCATTCCGTTCCTCGGCGAACACAACGACCTCGCGATCCAGAGCAAGCAGAGCTTCATGATCCGCTTCGGCTCGCGCTCGGCGCTGTGCATCGCCGATTCGTGCAACCTCGATCCGTGCCTCTACGAGCACGTGTTCCGGCTGGTCGGCAAGCCCGACACGCTGTTCGTCGGGATGGAGACCGAAGGCGCGCCGCCGTCGTGGGTCTACGGCCCGCTGTTTCCGCACGCGCTGCCGCGCGACATCGACCAGTCGCGCCGCGCGCGCGGCTGCCAGTTCGGCGAGGCCGCCGCACTGGTGGACGACTTCGCGTTCAACGCGGCGTACGTCTATGCGATGGGTCAGGAGCCGTGGCTGAACCATCTGCTCGACAACACCTTCGACGAAAACTCGCCCAGCCACGTCCAGTCCACGCAATTCGTCGCGCACTGCAAGGCCAAGGGCATCGCGTCGGAAATCCTGTACGGGACGAGGGAGATCGTGCTTTGTCAGAACTGAATCTCAATGCGCTGTCGACCAGCGGGCAATACCGGGAACACGCGGCGTTCTGGCGCGACGCGCTCGGCCGCAGCGCCGAGGACTTCCGGCTGCAGCAGGCGTGGCAAGCCTATGCGCTGCCGCTCGGCCCCGCGCCGGAACTGACGTACGCGCTCGACGGCGACGCGTCGCTCACGCTCGACAAGCTCGCCGCCGGCAACGAGCTCGGCGCGTTCGTCGTGCTGCTGGCTGCGCTGTTCCGCGTGCTGGCCCGTTACGGCGACACGTCCGCGGCGTTCGTCGAGACCCCGGGCCTCGTCGCCGCGGCCGCACGCGATCTGACCGATCCGCTGCCGCTGTTCGACGCGATCGAGCCCGGCCCGACGGTTCGCGCGTATCTGAACCAGCTGCGCGACACGGTGCAGCGCAGCTATTCGTATCAGGATTTTCCGGTGGCCGCGCTCGCGCACCAGCTGCACGGCGAACGGCGCACGACCAACGTCGGCGTGCGCTTCGACGGGCTTCACGAAGCGTGGGCGGCGGCGGACTACGACCTGTCGATCGAGATCAGACGCCGCGCGAGCTACGAGATCGTGCTGACGGGCCGGCCAACGGTGTTCACGCTGCACTATCTGCGGCACCTCGCACGCCATCTGGGCAACGTCGTGGCCGGCTTCGGCGCGCTGGACGCGCCGCTCGACACCGTGTCGCTGCTCGACGACGCCGAGCGCGCGCGCCTGCGTGCGCATGCGGCGCCCGTCGCAGTCCGGGGCACCTTCCTCGAGCAGTTCGCGCAGCGGGTCGCCGCCGCGCCGGACAGCATCGCCGTCGCGAGCGCCGAGGCGGCGCTGACCTATGCCGAACTCGACGACCAGGCGTCCCGGCTCGCGCAGTTCCTGCGCGCCGAATACGCGATCGAACGCGGCGACGTGGTGGGCGTCGTGGCCGACCGTTCGGTCCGCTGGATCGTCGGTCTGCTCGGCGCGCTGAAGGCCGGCGCGGTCTATCTGCCGCTGGACCCGGAGTTTCCGCCGGAGCGGCTGCGCTTCATGATCGACGACGCGAAGGTCAAAGCGCTGCTGACGCAATCGGAACACCTGTCCCTGCTCGCCGACTTCTGGGCGATTCCGATGTTCGCGCTCGACTTCCAGCTCGACACGCTCGAGCCCGCATCGGCATCGGCACAGGCCGACGTGCGGCCCGACGATGCGGCGTACGTCATCTACACGTCCGGCTCGACGGGCGTACCGAAGGGCGTCGTGCTCGAACACGCCGGGCTGCTGAACATGGCGCGGTACCACGTGGACGCGTTCGGCTTCGACGCTGACGACCGCTTCGTCCAGTTCTACTCGCCCGGGTTCGACGGCTCGATCATGGAGATCTTCGTCACGCTGCTCGCGGGCGCGCGCTTGGTGCTGGCGAAACCGAGCGTGATCCGCGACGTGCCGCGTTTCGTCGAATACGTCGCGCAGCAGGGCGTCACCACCATCAACGCGACGCCGGCCTATCTCGCCGCGCTCGACTGGCGCGCGCTCGACACCGTGAAACGCGTGATCAGCGCGGGCGACGCCGCGCGCGCGGCCGAGCTGCGCGAGCTGGCGCGTACCCGCATCTGCCACAACTCGTACGGCCCCACCGAGGCGACCGTCTGTATCGCCGACTACGTGGTCGATCCCGCGATCGCGTACGGCAGCCGTCTGCCGGTCGGCCGCCCGATCAGCAATACGCACCTGTACCTGCTCGACGAGCACGGCGCGCTCGCGCCTGACGGCTGCACGGGCGAGGTCTGCGTGTCGGGCGTCGCGCTGGCGCGCGGCTATCTCGGCCGCGACGACCTGACGGCCGCCGCGTTCGTCGCGCATCCGTTCGAACCCGGCGAGCGCCTGTATCGCACCGGCGACCTCGGCGTGTGGCTGCCGGACGGCAACCTGGAAATCACCGGCCGCCGCGACACGCAGGTGAAAATCCGCGGCTACCGCATCGAGATCGGCGAGATCGAAGCGGCGCTGCGGCAGCATCCCGACGTCGCGGACGCGATCGTGTTCGTGCGCGAGGACGCCGCGCAGCACAAGCAGCTGATGGCCTGCGTCGCCCCGGCGACGGCGAGCGCCGCGAGCCTGCGCGAGCACTTGAGGGCACATCTGCCCGCCTTCATGGTGCCCGCGTCGATCGTGGCGCTGGAACGCCTGCCCGTGACGCCGAACGGCAAGCCCGATCGCAACGCACTTGCCGCGCTCGACGCGCTCGACGCCGCGCCGGGGCCGGGGCCGGCCGACGCCGCGTACGCCGCGCCGACCAACGACGTCGAAGCGCGGCTGGGCAGGATCTGGTCGGATGTGCTCGGCCGCGCGCCGATCGGCGTGCACGACAATTTCTTCGAGCTGGGCGGCGACTCGATCCTGCTCATCCAGGTGATGTCGCTCGCGCAGCAGGTCGGCCTCAAATTCACCGCCGACCAGTTCTTCGCGCATCCAACCATTGCGGGCCTCGCGCAGGTCGTCGTCGATGCGCCGCCGCTGCGCGCCGCGCAGGAGCCGGTGGTCGGGCCGGCGCCGCTGACGCCGATCCAGCACTGGTTCTTCGCGCAGGACGTGGCCGACCCGCACCACTACAACCAGTCGACGATGATCGAAGTGCCGGCGACGTTGCGGCCCGACGTACTGCAACGCGCGCTGACGGCCGTCGCGACGCATCACGACGCGCTTCGGCTCGGCTTCGAGTGCGTCGCCGGCGCGTGGCGGCAAACGCACGCGGCGGCGCCGCTCGCGATTCCGCTCGGCGTCACGTCGCTGGTCGGCGCGCCGGCCGCCGCCCGCCACGCCGCAATGCTCGACACGGCCACGCACATGCAGCAGGGCTTCGCGCTGTCGTCGCCGCCGCTGCTGCGCGCGCATCTGTTCCAGTTCGAACCGGACGCGCCGCAACGCCTGCTCGTCGTCGCTCACCATCTGGTCATCGACGGCGTGTCGTGGCGCGTGCTGTTCGAGGATCTGTACACGGCGTGCCGACAGCTCGACGCCGGCGAAGCGGTGGCGCTGCCGCCGAAGACGACGTCGTGGCTCGACTGGTCGACCCGCGTCGCCGCGCTCGGCGCACAGGGGCTCGACGGGCTCGACTACTGGCTGCAGCGGAACGTCGACGCGCTGGCGTGCTTCGACGACATGCCGGTCGGCACCGTCGCCGACGCCGGCACGGCCGTCGTCGAGCTCGACCCGCAGCACACGCTCGCGCTGTTGCAGGACGTGCCGCGCGCGTTCAACACGCAGGTGAACGAAGTCCTGCTGACGGCCCTGCTGCTCGCGTTCGGCGACTGGGCCGGCACCGCGTCGCTGGTCGTCGATCTCGAAGGCCACGGCCGCGAGGCGCTGTTCGACGGCGTCGACACGTCGCGCACGATCGGCTGGTTCACCGCGCACTATCCGGTGTACCTCGACGCCGGCGACGCGACCGGGGCCGTCGAGGCGCTGCGCGCCGTCAAGGAGCAGCTGCGCGCCGTGCCGCTGCGCGGGCTGCCCTACGGCATCGCGCGCTACCTCGGCCGCGACCCGCGCGTCGCGGCCGCGCTGGAGCGGCAGCCGCCGGCGCCCGTGCGCTTCAACTATCTCGGTCAGGTCGATCGCGTGCTGGGCGACGACACCGGCTGGAAGCCGGTGCTCGATTTCCAGAGCCCCGAACACAGCCCGCGCGCACGGCGCGGCCATCTGTTCGAAATCGACGGGATGGTGTTCGACGGGCGCCTGCGCCTCACCTGGCACTACAACGGCGCGAGCTGCGCGCCGGACATCGTCGAGCGGCTCACGCAGTGCTACCGCAGCCGCCTGCTGTCGATCGTCGCGGCCGCCCGCGACGGACAGCACGGGCTCAGCCCGTCGGACTTTCCGGCTGCGCGCATCAGCCAGGACGCGCTGGACGCCCTCGTCTCAAGGATCAAATCGTGACATCCCCGACCATCGCCGATATCTACGAGCTCTCCCCGATGCAGGCGGCGATGCTGTTTCATGCCGTGCACGCGCCCGGCTCGCGAAGCAGCTTCAACCAGCTCAGTTGCCGGATCGCCGGCAGCCTCGATCCTGCGTCGTTTCATGCCGCATGGCAGCAGCTCGTCGATCGGCATCCGGTGCTGCGCACGTCGTTCCATTGGGAGGAAGTCGACAAGCCGATGCAGGTCGTGCATGCGCACGCCACGCTGCCGTGGGTGCAGGACGACTGGCGCGAGGTGCCGGAGCGCGAACAGCGCGCGCGCTGGAGCGCGCATCTCGAGGCGGATCTGGCCGAGGGCTTCGCGCTCGATCGCGCGCCGCTCGTGCGCTGCCGCCTGGTGCGCATCGCCGACGATGCCCATCTGTTCAGCTGGAGCCACCATCACATCCTCGCCGACGGCTGGTGCCTGTCGCTCGTCATCGAGGAGATCTTCCACGTCTACGGCGCGCTGCTGCGCGGCGCGCCGCCCGCGCTCGCGCCGGTGCGCCCGTATCGCGACTATATCCAGTTGCTTCAGCAGGGCGACCCGCAGGCCGCGCAGCAATACTGGAAGCGCTATCTGGAAGGGTTCCGCTCGCCTACCCCGCTGCCGAACGCGGCGCGCGCCGGCGCGAGCGAGCGCTTCGGCCAGGGTCTCGCACAGGTGCAGGCCGACCTGTCGGCCGATCTCAGTGCGCGCTTGCGGCAGTTCGCGGCGCGTCATCACATCACGCTGAACACGCTCGCGCAGGCGGCCTGGGCGCTCGTGCTGTCGCGTTACAGCGGCGAGACCGACGTGGTGTTCGGCGCGGTCGTGTCGGGGCGCGGCGTCAATCTGCCGGGCATCGAGACCATGCTCGGCCTGTTCATCAACACGGTGCCAGTGCGCGTGCGCGTCGATCCGCGGCAGCCGCTGGTGCCGTGGCTGAAGATGATCCAGGCCCGTGTGGCCGCCCGCGCGCCGTTCGAGCACACGCCGCTGCCCGACATCCAGCGCTGCAGCGACGTGCCGGCGGCGACGCCGCTGTTCGAGAGCAACGTCACGTTCATGAACTACCCGCTCGACGCGTCGCTCGCGCACGGCGCGCACGGGCTGGCCGTCGACGAGGTGCAGCTCTACAACCGCGCCGACATTCCGCTCGAGTTCGTGGTGACGGCGCGCGACGACTGGAAGATGGAGCTGTCGTTCGACCCGCGGCGCTTCGACGAAGACGCGATGCAGCGCATGCTCGGCCACGTGGCCGCGACGCTCGACGCGTTCGCGGCCGATCCGGGCCGGCTGCTCGGCCGCGTGCCGATACTGCCCGACGCCGAGCGGCATCGGTTGCAGGACGTGTTCAACGACACCGCCGTGCCGTTCGACGCCGCGCGCACCGTGGTGCACCGTCTGGAGCAGGCGGCCGCCGAGCATCCCGAGCGGCCGATGGTCGAGTACCGCGACGGCGTGCTGAGCGCCGCCGAACTGAACGCCCGCGCGAACCGCACCGCGCGCATCCTGCTGGCCGCCGCCGAACTCGGGCCCGACACGCTGGTCGCGATCTGCATGCAGCGGTCGGCGCGACTGATGGAGGCGATCCTCGCCGTCTGGAAATGCGGCGCCGCGTACGTGCCGATCGACCCCGACTATCCGGCGGCCCGCATCCGCACCATCCTCGAAGACTCCGGCGCGGCGCTGGTGATCACCTGCGACGGCCTCCTTCCGCCTGAGCTGGCCGTAATCGCGCCGGTCGTGTCGCTCGACGCGGACGGCGGCGATACCGACGTCGACGACGACAACCTCGGCCGCCCGGTGTCGCCCGACGGCCTCGCCTACGTGATCTACACGTCCGGCTCGACCGGCAAGCCGAAAGGCGCGATGGTCGAGCACGCCGGCATGCTGAACCACATGCTCGCCGAGATCGACGCGCTGTCGATCACGGCGTCGTCGGTGATTGCCCAGACGGCGCCGCATTGCTTCGACATTTCGGTCTGGCAGTTCTTCACGGCGCCGCTCGTCGGCGGCAGGACCGTGATCGTCGACGACGACTGCATCCGCGATCCCGCGCGTTTCGTCGACTATCTGGAAGCCGCCCGCGTCAGCATCCTGGAATTGGTGCCGTCGTATCTGTCGGCCGTGCTCGACCGCGCGTCGGAACGGCCGGCGTCGATGCGGCATCTGCAGGAGCTGCTCGTCACCGGCGAGATGGTGAGCCCCGCGCTGGTGAAACGGTGGTTCGACCTGTTCCCGGACATCGCGCTGTCGAACGCGTACGGCCCGGCCGAAGCGTCGGACGACGTCGCGCAGCACCGCATGACCAGTGCGCCGACCACGCCGTACGTGCCGGTCGGCAAGCCGCTGCGCAACGTGCGCCTGTACGTCGTCGACGCCCAGATGAACCTGTGCCCGATCGGGATCCCCGGCGAAGTGTGCGTATCGGGCGTCGCGGTCGGGCGCGGCTATCTGAACGACGAAGCCGCCACGCGCGAGGTGTTCGTCGAGGACCCGTTCCGTCCGCAGCGCGGCGTGCGCCTGTACCGCACGCGCGACATCGGCAGCTATCTGCCCGACGGCACGCTGGTGCTGCACGGCCGCAGCGACCACCAGCTGAAGATCCGCGGCTACCGGATCGAGCTCGGGGAGATCGACAACGCGCTGGCCGCGATTCCGGAGATCCGCCAGGCGGCCGCGCTCGACTATCGCGACGAGAACGGTCGCGCCGCGCTGTGCGCGTATGTCGCGTTCCGCGACGGCGCGTCGCTCGGCGACGCCGAGATCGCCGCGGCGCTGTCCGCCACGCTGCCGGCCTACATGGTTCCCGGCGTCTACGTGGTGCTCGACGCGCTGCCGCTCAGCGGCAACGGCAAGATCGACCGCAAGGCGCTGCCCGCGCCGGACCGGTCGCGGCGGTCCGCCGTCGCCGACGCGCCGACGCCGCCCCGCACGCGCACCGAGACGCTGCTGTGCGGCATCTGGGCCGAAGCGCTCGGCATCGCCTCGCCCGGCATCCACGACAACTTCTTCGCGCTCGGCGGCGATTCGATCCTCAGCATGCGCATCGTGTCGCTGGCGGCCCGGGCCGGCCTGAAGATCACGACGCGGCTGGTGTTCCAGCATCCGACCGTCGCCGAGCTCGCCGCCGTGGCCACGCTCGGCACAGCGGCCGCCGCGCAGTTCGTCGCGTCGTCCGGCCCGCTGCCGCTGACGCCGATCCAGCAGCGCTTCTTCGCGCAGCGCAAGACCGATGCGGATCAGTACAACCAGGCCGTGCTGCTCGACGTGCCGGCGGACCTCGACCCGCAGCTGCTGCGTCAGGCGCTGCGGCACGCGGTGCGATGGCACGACGCGCTGCGGCTGCGCTTTCGCGCAGGCGAAGCCGGCTGGCTTCAGGAAGTCGTCGACGATCAGGAGGTGCCGGTCGGCGTGTTCGACGTTGTGCGCGACGAGCTCGCGCACAACGTCGCGCAGTCGCATGCGAGCCTGAATCTCGCGCACGGCCCCGTCGTGCGTGCGGATCTGCTGCGCCTCGATGGCGGCCGCTCGCTGCGTCTGCTGCTGATCGCCCATCATCTGGTGGTCGACGGCGTGTCGTGGGGCGCGCTGCTCGAAACCGTGTACGACGCCTATACGCGGCTGCGCAACGGCAAGGCGCTGGAATTCGCCGGCGGCAGCGCGACCTGGACCGCATGGACGCAGGCGATATCGGCGTGGGCCGGCTCCGGCGCCGCCGACGCCGATCTCGCCCATTGGCAGGCCGTCGCGCGCGGCAGGCAGCCGGGGCTGCCGGTCGATCGCGCCGCGCCGGCCGCCGCCAATACCGTGTCGTCCGCCGAGACGATCGTCGTCGAACTCGGCGAGGCCGCCACCGCGGCGTTGCTCGGCGCCGCGCCGCGCGCCTACGACGCGCAGATCAACGACCTGCTGCTGGCGGCGCTCGCGCGCGCGGTCGGCGATTGGAGCGGCTGCGCCGACGTGCTGGTCGATCTCGAAGCGCACGGGCGCGAGGAGCTGATCGACGCGCTCGACATCTCGCGCACGGTGGGCTGGTTCACGTCGATCTTCCCGGTCGTGCTGAGCGCCGATGCCGGTGTGCGCGATCCGGCGCGACTGGTGGCGTCGGTCAAGGCGCGACTGCGTGCGGTGCCGAATGGCGGCATCGGCTACGGCCTGCTGCAGGACCGCCTCGACGGCCCGCTGCCGCAGCCGGCGCTGCTGTTCAACTACCTGGGCCAGACCGACCAGCTGTTCGCCGCCGCACGCGACTGGCAGCCGGCCGCGGAGCCGAGCGGCGACGGCCGCCATCCGGACCAGCTGCGCGAGCACCTGCTCGACGTGAACGCGTACGTCGCGGGCAATCGCCTGCACGTTGCATGGGAATTCAGCCGCGCATGCCACGACGCCGACACGATTCGGCGCGTCGCGCATGCGTACGTCGCGGCGCTCGAGGCGCTGGTCGCCGCACATGCCGCGTCGCCCGCGTTGTCGGCGTCGGCGCCGGCAGCGCTCGCCGCCGACGAGATCGCCGACGTCTACGCGCTGACGCCGACCCAGCAGGGCATGCTGTTCCACGGCCTGTACGAACCCGAGTCGGATGCGTACTTCAGCAGCCTGAATTTCCGGATCGACGGCGCGCTCGACGTCGCACGCTTCCGCCGCGCATGGGAGACGGTGGCGCAGCGACACGACGTCCTGCGAACCTCGTTTCACTGGGAAGAAACCGAAAGTCCCGTGCAGGTCGTGCATCGCCGGATCGACTTGCCGTGGCACGACGAGGATCTGCGCGCGGCATCCGCCGCGGACGCGCAACGGCGCTGGGACGCCTACGTGGCGCAGGACCGGGCGCGCGGCTTCGACTTCACGCAGGCGCCGCTGTTCCGCGTCGCGCTGTTCCGCCTCGCCGATCAGGCATGGCGGTTCCACTGGAGCCATCACCACATCCTGCTCGACGGGTGGAGCTCCGCGCGGCTGCTGAGCGAAGTGGCCGCCGCGTATCAGGCAGCGGCCGACGTCGCGCCGCCACCGGCCTTCGGCGATTACGTGCGCTGGCTCGCAAGTCAGGACACCGCTGCCGCCGAACGCTTCTGGCAGGCGAAACTGGCCGATTTCCCGGCGACCACGCCGCTCGTACTGGGCCAGCCGGAACTCGACGGCACGGCCGCGCCGGGCGCCTATGTCGAAGAGCCGTTGCTGCTGTCGGAGCACGACACGCAGCGGCTGGTCGCGTTCGCGCGAGCCAGCCGGATCACCCTCAACACCCTCGCGCAGGGCGCGTGGGCGCAGTTGCTGAGCCGTTACAGCGGCGAATCGGACGTCGTGTTCGGCACGATCGTGTCCGGTCGCCCGGCGTCGCTGTCGGCGTCGGACGAGATGGTCGGGCTGTTCATCAACACGCTGCCGGTGCGGGTGCAAATCGACGCGCGTCCGACCTCCGCATGGCTCGCCCAGCTGCAGGCGGATCTCGCGCAGCAGGACGAATATGCGCACCATCCGCTCGCCGACATCCAGAAATTCGCCGGCCTGCCGCCCGGCGTGCCGCTGTTCGAAAGCCTGCTGATCTTCCAGAACTATCCGGTCGAGAAGGCGCTGGCCGATGCGCTGCCGGGCCTGCGGATCGGCGCATTCGACGTGTCCGATCCGAACAATTACCCGCTCACGCTGGTCGTGACGCCGGGCAAGCGCCTGTCGCTGCAGGCGCTGTACGACGACGGGCGGTTCGATCGCGACACGATCGTGCGGCTGCTGCGCCATGTCGAAACGCTGCTCGTCGGCCTGGCCGGCGCGCAGGATCGCCCGAACCGCAGCATCCCGCTCCTCCCCGCCGCCGAGCGCGACGCGCTCCTGCACGGCTGGAACGATACCGGCGCGCCCGTTCCGGCCGACCGCACGCTGCCCGAACTGATCGAGGCCGTCGCAGCCGCCCACCCGGAGCGGATTGCGGTGCGCTGCGGCACGGAGGTGCGCACCTACGGCGAGCTGGTCGAACGCGCGGACCGGATCGCCGCCTGTCTGATGCAGGCCGCGCCGCTGCGCGCGGACGACCGGATCGCCGTGTGGATGCCGCGCTCGCCGCTGATGCTCGAGACGATCCTCGCCATCTGGAAATGCGGCGCGGCATACGTGCCGGTCGATCCGGCCTATCCGGCCCAGCGCGTCGAGACGATCCTGACGCTGGCGCGCCCTTCGATCATCGTCGGCGCCGACCGTCGGCCGCCGGCCGCGCTCGCGTCGGTGCCGCTCGTCGACCCCGCGCATGCCGCGCACCGCGACGGCGACGCGCCGCCGCGCACGCCGCGCGCCGGCCCGGCGGACCTCGCCTACGTGATCTTCACGTCGGGGTCGACCGGGCAGCCGAAGGGCGCGATGGTCGAGCATCGCGGCATGCTCAATCACGTGCTCGCGATGGCGCGCAGAGTCGGGCTCGGCGCGCACAGCGCGGTGGCGCAGACCGCGTCGCACTGCTCCGACATTTCGGTGTGGCAGTGCTTCGCGGCGCTGGCGTCGGGCGGCACGACGGTGATCTATCCCGACGACGTCATTCTCGAGCCCGCGCGCCTGATCGACTGCCTCCGTCGCGACCGCATCACGGCGATGCAGTTCGTCCCGTCGTATCTCGCGACCTTCGTCGAGGAACTGGAACAGCACGCCGAGCCGGCCTTCCCTAACCTCGACACGCTGCTGACGATCGGCGAGACCTTGCAGCCGGCCACCGCGCAGGCGTGGTTCCGGCTGAATCCTGCCGTGCGGCTCATCAACGCGTATGGCCCGACCGAAGCGTCGGACTCCGTCGCGCACTACGCCATGACGCACGCGCCGACGCTGCCGGCCATCCCGATCGGCCGGCCGATCGAGAACCTGCGCCTCTACGTCGTGGACGCCGACATGAATCCGTGCCCGGTCGGCGTCAAGGGCGAAATCTGCATCGGCGGCGTGGGCGTCGGGCGCGGCTATCTGTTCGACGAAGCGCGCACGCAGGCGGTGTTCCGCGACGATCCGTTCAGCCCGGAACCCGGCGCACGCCTGTATCGCACCGGCGACATCGGCTGCTTCGGGGCCGACGGCAATCTCCACTTCTTCGGCCGCCGCGACTTCCAGGTCAAGATCCGCGGCTACCGGATCGAGCTCGGCGAAATCGAAGCCGCGCTGACCGGCCTCGCCGGCATCTCGAACGCGGTCGTCGTCGCGCGCGACACGCAGGACGCGGGCAAGACGCTGTGCGCGTACGCCGCGTATGCGGCCGGCGCGGCGGGTGCATCGGGTGCATCGGACGCCGGCTGGACGCCCCAGCGCGTGCGCGACGCGCTGCGCGAGCAATTGCCCGCGCACATGGTGCCCGACGCGGTGGTGCTGCTGCCGGCCCTGCCGGTGATGCCGAACGGCAAGATCAACCGCGCGGCGCTGCCGCTGCCGGAAGCCGCTGCGGCGCCGGCCGGCGCGCCCGCCGACGCGCAGACGCCGGTGGAAGCGGCGCTGCTGCGGATCTTCGCCGACGTGCTCGGCCACCGGCCGACCGGCGTCGACGACGACTTCTTCGAGCATGGCGGCCAAAGCCTGAAGGCGATCCAGATGGTCAGCCGGATCCGCCGCGAACTGAAACTGAACGTCGCGGTGGCCGACATCTTCCATGCGCCGTCGCCGCGCGCCCTCGCGCGCAAGCTCGCCTCGTCGCCCGCGGGCGACGCCGCCGACGACGCACTCATCCCGGCACTCGCCGCACGAGCGTCCTATCCGGTATCCCGCGCGCAGAAGCGCATCTGGCTCGCGAGCCGCAGCGCGGACCCGTCGACCTACAACATGGCAGGCGCGCTGCAGCTGGACGGCGCCGTCGACACGGCGCGCCTCGTCGCCGCGTTCGACCGGCTGGTCGATCGCCACGAGAGCCTGCGCACGGTGTTCGCGATGAGCGAAGGCGAGCTGCGCCAACGCATCCTGAGCCGCGACGCGTCCGGGTTCCGCGTCGAGCATGCGGCGCTCGCGGCCGACGCCGGGCCGGACGCGATCGATGCGCTGATTCGCGCGGAAAGCGAGCAGCCGTTCGATCTCGCCACGGGGCCGCTGCTGCGCGTCAAGCTGATGAGGCTGTCGCCGACCCAGCATCTGCTCCTGCTGAACATGCACCACGTGATCTCCGATGCGTGGTCGATCCGCGTGCTGACCGACGATCTGCAGGCGCTCTACGACGGGCGCGCGCTGCCGCCGCTGTCGATCCAGTACCGCGACTACGCCACGTGGCACAACGCGAGCGTCGCCGGCCCGCGCGCGGCCGCGCATCGCGCGTACTGGCTCCAGCAACTGGCGCCGCCGCTGCCGCGCCTGCAACTGGCGGCGGACTTTCCGCGGCCCGAACGGCTCGGCCATGCCGGGCAGACGCTCGAAGTCGCGCTGTCGCAGCCCCAGGCGGACGGCCTCGCGGCGCTCGCCCGCGCGCACCGCACGTCGCTCTACACGGTGCTGCTCGCGTCGTTCTGCGTGTTGATGCACCGCTACACGGGGCGCGAGGACATCGTCATCGGCAGCGTGTCCGCGGGACGCGACCGCGAGCAGCTCGAGCCGCAGATCGGCCCGTACCTGAACACCGTCGTGCTGCGCGTTCCGGTACGCAACACCGCGACCGTCGCCGACGTGATCGACGCCGTCGCGCAGGCGTCGACGCAGGCGCTCGAGCACGCGTCCTATCCGTTCGACGCGCTGCTCGACGATCTGAAAATCCGCACGCCGGCCAACCATTCGCCGGTCTTCGACATTCAGGCGAACCACGTGTCGATGCCGGCGCCGCAGTCCGGCCTGCGCATCACCGACGTTTCGCCGCCCGACACGACCGCGAAGTTCGATCTGTCGTTCCAGGTCGTCGAAAGCGCGGGCACGCACCTGATCCAGTTCATCTACAACACGCACCTGTTCCGCGCCGCGACCATCGCCGCGATGCGCGACCGGCTGCTCGCGATCCACGACGCGTTCCGTCGCGATCCGGCCATGCCGATCGATCGCATCGCGCTCTCCTCTGATGCGCCCGCGGGCGGCGAGCGCGTGCGGGTCGGCCTGCGCCTGAAGCGCACGGCCGCGCCCGCGGTCACGGCCGACGCCGCGATCGAGGAGAAGACCTGATGCGCGCCGTCCGTGGCGACCGCGGCGCGCGTCATGCGCGCGGCCGCGGGTCGTTCCAGCTAAACAAAACGTCTCAAGGAGTGTCCTGTGCAAGACAATAACGTGCTGGTCACCGACCATCGCTATGCGCATACCGCGCGTTTCTGGCGCGAAAGCCTGTCGCAGGTTGCCGGCGTCTATCGGATCGCACCGCACGGACCGGGCCGCCAGCCCGCGCGCCGGCTGTCGCGCACGGTGCCGCTCACGCGCGCGTCGGTCGACGTGCTGCGGCGCATCGGCGACGGCGAGCTCGGCGAGTTCGCCGTCGCGGCGGCGGGCATCGCGTTTCTGCTGTGGAAGTACTTCAGAATCCCCGTGACGGTGCTCGGCACGCCGGGCCTCGCCGCGCAGCCGTCGGCGCGCGCCGCCGCCATTCCGCTGATCATCGAGGTCCGTCCCGACGAGCGCGTCGACGACTATCTGGCGCGCGTGGCCGCGATCGTCGAAGACAGCTACGCCGCGCCCCATTTCCCGCTCGACACGCTGGTGCGCAACGAAAAGGACATGGACGTCGCGCAGCTCACGCGCGTCGCGCTCGCGGACGATCGCGTCCACCAAGCGCCCACCCTGCGCGACGACGACCTGCAGCTTCAGCTGCGGCTCGCGCGCGGCGAAATCGAGCTGCACCATAGCGACGCGATCGAGCCGTTCGTCATCGACGGTTTCGCGAACAGCCTCGGCGCCGTGCTGGAGGCATTCGAACGCCTCGACGCGCCGGTCGGCGACATCGTCGCGAGCACGCCGGCGGAGCGCCGGCTGCTGGCATCCTTCAACGAAACCGCGACGGCCGGGCCGCGCCACCCGACGGTCGTCGAGATGTTCGAGGCGCAGGTCGCCCGCACGCCCGCGGCGCCGGCCCTCGTCACGGACACGTCGCTGATGAGCTACGCGGATCTGAACGCGCGCGCCAACAGCCTCGCGCATCGCTTGCGCGAGGATCACGGCGTCGGGCCGGAAGCGCTGGTCGGCGTCATGTTCGACCGCTCCGAATGGATGATCGTCGCGATCCTCGGCATCCTGAAGGCCGGTGCGGCGTTCGTGCCGCTGGACCCGGCGTATCCGGCCGAACGGATCGATCACATCCTCGCCGACACGGGCCTCGCGCTGCTGCTGACCCACTCGGACCAGCTCGCGCAGTGGTATGAGTTCTCCGGCGCGACGCTGCTGCTGGATCAGGAGCTGCCCGGCTGGACGCCGCTGCCGGACAATCCGCCGTGCCGCGCGGAGCCGGCGCGGCTCGCCTACGTGATCTACACGTCCGGCTCGACCGGCAAACCGAAAGGCTGCCTGCTCGAACACCGCAATCTGGCCCACTACATCGGCTGGGCCGCCGACTACTACTTCCCGGAAAGCACGACCGGCAGCTTCGGGCTGTACAGCTCGCTGTGCTTCGACTTCACGCTGACCAACATCTTCTGCCCGCTGGTGCGCGGCAAGACGCTGCGCATCTATCCGCAGTCGGAGAGCATCGACACCATCCTGGCCCGCATGTTCCAGCCCGGCAGCGGCGTCGACACGCTCAAGCTCACGCCGACCCACATTCACCTGCTGGAATACATGAACCTCGGGCGCTCGGGCGTGCGCAAGGTGATCGTCGGCGGCGAGGAGCTCGCGCCGCAGCACATCGCGACGCTGCGCAAGATCGACCCCGCGATCGAGATCTACAACGAGTACGGTCCGACCGAAGCGACGGTCGGCTGCATCGTCGAGCGCGTCGACGACGTGCCGTCCACGGTGCTGATCGGCCGGCCGATCGCGAACACGCGCGTGTACATCGTCGACGACGCGCTGCGCCCGGTTCCGCTCGGCGTGCCGGGCGAAATCTGCATCGCCGGCGCCGGCCTCGCGCGCGGCTATCACCAGCGTCCCGACGTCACCGCCGCGAAGTTCGTCGAGCAGCCGTATCCCGACGAACCGCGCGTCTACCGGACCGGCGACATCGGCCGATGGCTGCCCGACGGACGGATCCAGTGCTACGGACGCGTCGACGACCAGGTCAAGATCCGCGGCCACCGCATCGAGCTGGGCGAGGTCGAGGCCGCGATCGCCGCGCACGAGGAAGTCGTCGGCGCGGCGGTCATCGTGCGCGAGTCCGCGCACGGCGCCCGCAAGCTGGCCGCCTATGTCAAGGGTTCCGCGAACCTGAGCATGGCCGACCTACGGGCCTTCCTGGCCGCGAAGCTGCCCGACTATATGGTGCCGTCCGACCTCGTCCCGATCGCCGAATTTCCGCTCAACGCGAACGGCAAGCTGGATCGCCCGGCCTTGCTCGCGCTGACGCCCGCCGCCGCACCCGACGATGCCGCCGTCGACGCCGACGCCACGCCGATTCAGCTCGAGCTGTTGCGGATCTGGCGCGATGTGCTCGACAACCCGGCCGTCGATCTCGCCGGCCGCTTCTTCGACTACGGCGGCGATTCGCTGCAGGCCATGCAGCTGGTGTCGCGCATATGGAGCAGCTTCGCGGTGGAGATCGGCATCGACGCGATCTTCGAGCTCCAGACCATCGGCGCCGTGTCCGACCTGATCGAGGCGTCGTCGCCGCGCGCCGGTTCGACGGCCGGCAGCATCGTGCCGCGCCCGCGCGCCGGCGACCTGCCGCTGTCCTTTCCGCAGCAGCGCCTGTGGTTCCTCGCGCAACTCGAAGGACCGTCGTCGACCTACAACGTCTCGAGCGCGCTGCGCTTCGAGGGCGAGCTGGACGTCGAGCGGCTGCGCGCCGCCGTGTCGGAGATCTGCCGGCGTCACGAGATCCTGCGCACGACCTTTCCGGCCGTCGACGGTCTCGGGGTCCAGCGCATCGCGCCGCCCGCGGCGGTCGCGCTCGACGTCGTCGACGTCGCGAGCGAAGCCGATGCGCTCGAACGGCTCGCGCAGCAGGCCGACCGGCCGTTCGATCTCGCCGCCGGGCCGCTCCATCGCGTCGCGCTGTATCGCGTGCATGCGCGGCTGCACGTCTTCGGCATCGTGATGCATCACATCGTCTCCGACGCGTGGTCGTCGGGCATTCTGCTCGGCGAACTGGCCGCGCTCTACGCCGGGCGCTCGCTGCCGGAACTGGCCGTCCAGTACGCCGATTACGCGGTGTGGCAGCACGAGCGCCTCGCATCCGCCGACACGCATCGAGAGCTTGCGCTGCTGAGCGCCGCGCTCGCCGATGCGCCGGACGTGATCGCATTGCCGACCGACCGCCCGCGGCCGGCGATCCAGCAGTTTCGCGGCGCGGTGCTGCCGTTCCAGCTCGACCGCGATCGCGCCGGCGGCCTGCGCGCGCTCGCGCGCGCGTCCGGCACCAGCACCTACATGGTCGTGCTCGCCGCGTATGCGCTGCTGCTGTCGCGCTACAGCAACCAGCAGGACCTCGTGATCGGCTCGCCGATCGCCAATCGGCGCTCCAGCATGACCGAGCCGCTGATCGGCTTCTTCGCGAACATGCTCGCGCTGCGCGTGGACCTGTCGGGCAACCCGAGCTTCGGCGAACTGCTCGCGCGCGTAAAGCGCGTCGCGCTCGACGCCTACAGCCGTCAGGAGATTCCGTTCGAGCAGGTGGTGGACGCGCTCGCGCTCGAACGCGACCTGAGCCGCACGCCGGTGTTCCAGGTCGTGTTCGCGTACGAGAAGGCGCAGCCCGACGCGCTGAACTTTCCCGGCCTCGTGACCACGCCGGTGCAGGTGGAGAGCCACACGTCGAAGTTCGATCTCACGCTGCACGTCGAGGATGCCGACGACGGCCTCGCGGGCGCGATCGAATACAACCTGGACCTGTTCGACGCCAGCACGATCGAGCGGATGGCCGGGCACTTCCGCACGCTGCTCGATGCAGTGATCGCCGCGCCGGACCGGCCGCTCGGCGAGTTGCCGCTGACGAGCGACGCCGAGCGCGCTTTGGTGACCGTCGAATGGAACCGCACCGACGTCGACTTCGGTGACGCGGCCGGGCAACCGCTGCATCGGCTGTTCGAGCAACAGGTCGAGCGCACGCCCGATGCCGTCGCTGCCGTCTATGACGGCGCGGCCCTCACCTACGCCGAACTCAACCAGCGCGCCAACCGTCTCGCGCACCGGCTCATCGCGCTCGGCGTCGCGCCCGATACGCTCGTCGGCGTCGCGATGGAGCGTTCGCTCGACATGATCGTCGCGTTGCTTGCGGTCCTGAAGGCCGGTGGCGCATACGTGCCGGTCGACCCCGACTATCCGGCCGAACGCGTGCGCTTCATGATCGACCACGCGCAGTTGCGCTGGCTGCTCACGCAGCAGCATCTGCTCGCCGCGCTGCCCGATACCGGCGCACGCACGATCGTCGTCGATCGCGATACGTCCGAGTTCGACGCCGCGCTCACGTCCAACCCGGCGCTGGACCTGAGCAACGACAACCTCGCCTACATGATCTACACGTCGGGTTCGACCGGCCGGCCGAAGGGTGCGCTCAACACCCATCGCGCGATCGTCAATCGCATTCTGTGGATGCAGCACGCGTATGCGCTCGACGCCGACGATGCCGTGCTGCAGAAAACCCCGTTCAGCTTCGACGTGTCGGTGTGGGAGTTCTTCTGGCCGCTCGTCACCGGCGCGCGCCTCGTGTTCGCGCGCCCCGGCGGGCAGCGCGAGACCGACTATCTGGTCGAACTGATCGAGCGCGAGCGGATCACCACGCTGCATTTCGTGCCGTCGATGTTGCGTGCGTTCCTCGATCATCCGCAACTCGACGCGCACTGCGCGTCGCTGCGCCGCGTCGTGTGCAGCGGCGAGGCGTTACCCTACGACCTGCAGCAGCGTTGCTTCGAGCGCCTGGATGTCAAGCTGTACAACCTGTACGGCCCCACCGAGGCCGCGGTCGACGTGACCGCGTGGGAATGCCGGCGCGACGACCCGCAGCGCATCGTGCCGATCGGCCGGCCGATTGCGAACACGCGCATCTACATCGTCGACGCACAGCTGCAGCCCACGCCGATCGGCGTGCCCGGCGAGTTGCTGATCGGCGGTACGCCGGTGGGCCGTGGCTATTACAACGAGCCGAACCTGAGCGCGGAGAAGTTCATCACCGATCCGTTCTCCGACGACCCGCACGCACGCCTCTACCGCACCGGCGACCTCGCGCGCTACCGCCCCGACGGCAACATCGAGTTCCTCGGCCGCATCGATCATCAGATCAAGCTGCGCGGCCTGCGCATCGAGCCCGGCGAAATCGAGGCCGTGCTGCGCACCTATCCGGCGGTCGACGACTGCGTCGTGATCGCGAAGACCGAAGACGCGCGAACCTTCCTGATCGCATACGTCGCGACCGCTTCCCGGGACATCGCCGGCCTGCGCGACCATCTGCGCGGCAAGCTCGCGGATTACATGGTGCCGTCGCAATTCGTCGCGCTGGCGTCGTTGCCGCTGCTGCCGAACGGCAAGATCAACCGCAAGGCGCTGCCGGCTCCGGCGGCAGCCGACGATGCGGCGCGGCCATACGCGCCGGCCGTCACGCCGCGGGAAATGCTGCTCGCGTCGATCTGGCAGCAGGTGCTGCAACTGCCTTCCGTCGGTATTCACGACAATTTCTTCGAGCTCGGCGGCGATTCGATTCTCAGCATCCAGGTGATCGCGCGCGCGAACCGGGCCGGGCTGCGCGTGACGGCGCAGCAGCTGTTCCAGTACCAGACGATCGCGCAACTGGCCGCCGCGCCCGACGCGCACGCCGCGCCCGCGCCGGTAGCCAGCCCGCTCGGCGATGCGCCGCTGACGCCTGTACAACACTGGTTCTTCGAACAAGACCTCGACATGCCGTCGCACTACAACCAGACGGTCCTGATCGAGGTGCCGGCCGACCTCGACGCCGCGCGGCTCGCGGACGCGTTCCGGCAGGTCTGCGAACATCACGACGCGTTGCGCACGCGCTTCTCGCGGGGCGCGGACGGCTGGACTCAGGAAGTGCTCGGCAGCGGCGCGATGCCCGCCGTCTTCGCGGTGCAGACCGTCGCAGGCGACGCCGCCGAGCGCCTCACGGCGATGCGCGCGGCGGCCGCCGACGCGCAGCGCGGCATCGACATCGTGCACGGCCCGCTGCTCGCGGCGCGGCTGTTCCGCGCGGCCGGCGAGCCGCTCGCCCGCCTGTTCGTGGCGATCCATCACCTCGCGGTGGACGGCGTGTCGTGGCGCGTGCTCGTCGAGGATCTGCATGCCGCGTACCACGGCCGGCCGTTGCCCGAGAAGACGACGTCGTTCCGCGAATGGGCGCTGCATCTGCAGCAACTGGCCGGCTCGCAAGCCGTTGCCGACGAAGCCCCGACGTGGCAGGCGCTGCTCGCGCAGCCCGTCGAGCCGATGCCGGTCGACTATCCGGCCGCGGGCACCAACAACGCGGTCGGCGATGCGGCGTCCGTGTCGTTCGAGCTGGACGAAGCCGCCACCACGGCGTTGCTGCGCCGGCTGCCGCGCGCGTACGACACGCGCATCAACGACGTGCTGCTGGTCGCGCTCGCGCAAGCGTGCAGCATGGCGACCGGCAACGTCCGCACCCGGATCGACCTCGAGAGCCACGGCCGCCACGTGGCCGATGCGGCGCTGGACCTCAGCCGCACGGTGGGCTGGTTCACGTCGATCCATCCGGTCGTGCTCGAAGTCGACGCGATGCAGGCGCCGGGCGACGCGCTGCGTGCCGCGCGGCAGCAACTGCGGCGCATCCCGGCCGACGGCCTCGGCTATGCGCTGCTGCGCTACCTGAGCCCCGACGACGCCGTGCGCGCGAGCCTCGCCGCGCTGCCGAAGGCCGACATCCTGTTCAACTATCACGGCCAGCTCGATACGGTATTGCAACAGTCCGACGACTGGCGGCCGGCACGCGAGGATCTCGGTGCGCTGCGCGCCGAGCGCTCGCAGCGCACGCACGCGTTCGAGATCGTCGCCGCCGTTGCCGACGGCAAGCTGCAGGTCGACTGGCATTACGGCGAGCGGCTGCACCGTCGGCAGACGGTCGAGAACCTGGCCGCGCACTTCAAGGACCGGCTGCTCGACTTCGCGGCATCGGTGCGCGACACCGCGTGGGACGGCGTCGACGACAGCTATCCGCTGTCGTCGCTGCAGCAGGGCATCCTGTTCCATTCGCTGTACGACCTCGACCCGGCCGCCTATTTCCAGCAGTTCAGCTTCGTCGTCAGCGGGCCGCTGCAGGTGCCGGCGCTGCGGCAGGCGTGGGCCAACGCGATGGCGCGCCATCCGGTGCTGCGCACCGCGTTCGCCTGGGCCGACCGCGAACGCCCGGTCCAGACCGTGCTGCATACGGTCGACCTGCCGTGGAGCTTCGTCGACTGGCGACACCGCGACGCGACGCGCCGCGCGCAGGACTTCGACGCGTTCCTCGCCGACGACCGGCAGCGCGGCTTCGATCTGCGCCGTGCGCCATTGTTCCGCTGCACGCTGATCCAGGAAACCGACACGCGCCATCGCTTCTGCTGGAGCGCGCACCACATCATCCTCGACGGCTGGAGCACCGCGATCCTGATGAAGGAGGTGTTCGACGACTACCTGTCGCTCGCCCGCAGCGGCGCGCCGGTCGCCGTCGCGCCGGTGCCCGGCTACCGCGCGTACCTCGACTGGCTCGCGCGCCATCCGCGCGCGGCCGACGAGCGCTGGTGGCGCGCCGAACTCGCAGGCTTCCGGGCCGCGACGCCGATCGCGGGCAGCGCCGCGCAGCCGGCGGCCGGCGACGCCGCGCGGCGCGACACGCTGCGCAAACAGCAGTTCGTGCTCGACGACGCGCTGACGGCGCGGCTGCAAGCGCTGCTGCGGGCCCATCGCGTCACGCTGAACGTGCTGATCCGCGCAGCCTGGGCGCTGGTGCTGTGGCGCCGCGCGGCGACCGACGACGTCGTGTTCGGCGTCACCGTGTCGGGCCGCCCGCCGGCGCTCGAGGGCGTCGAGTCGATCGTCGGGCTGTTCATCAACACGCTGCCGCTGCGCGTGCGCATCGCGCCGGAGCGCCCGTTCGTCGACTGGCTGGCGGCGCTGCACGCCGCACAGGCCGCGATGGAGCCGCATTCGTACAGCTCGCTGGTCGATATCCAGTCGTGGAGCGAGCTGCCCGCCGGCGACAGCCTGTTCGACAGCCTGCTGGTGTTCGAGAACTTCCCCGTCGCCGCGGCCCCCGATCTCGGGCCGGACGAAATCGAGATTCTCGACGTCCGCGCGTTCGCCGAATCGAACTACCCGCTGACGCTGACCGTGCATCCGAACGAGCGCATCGGCTTCGAGCTCTCGCACGATGCACGCCGCGTCGCGCCCGAGGTCGTGCGGCAGATGCTCGACACGCTGCGCGCGTTGCTGGAGCGATTCGCCGACGACCCGCAGCAACTGACCGGCCAGCTCGTCGATGCGGCGAGCGCCGCCGGCCGGCCGGGCACGCCGCACGGCGCGCCGGGGCACGCTGCGCCGGCCGTCGAGCCTGCCGCCGACGCGGCCGCGACGGCGCGGGCCGTCGTTGCGCCGTCGGCCGACGAGCGCACGTTGCTGGAGATCTGGCAGCGGATCTTCAAGCGCGACGACATCGCGGTCACGGACAACTATTTCGATCTCGGCGGCCATTCGATCATCGCGATCCAGCTGATGGCGAACGTCGAGAAGGCGTTCGCGCGCCGGCTGCCGATTTCCTGTCTGTTCGAGAATCCGACGATCGAGAAACTGGCGGCGGCGCTCGCGACCCAGGCGACGTCGGCGCGCACGGACGTGCTCGTGCCGATCCGCGACGGCGGCCCCGCGGCGCCGCTGTTCCTGCTGCCGGGCGCGGGCGGCAACGTGGTCTACTTCCATCCGCTCGCGCACCATCTGAGCGCGGCCCACGCCGTGTACGGGCTCGAAGCGCTCGGCCTCGACGGCTCGTGTGAGCCGCTCACTCACGTGGAAGACATCGCGGCCCGCCATGTCGAACGCATCTGGCCGCTGGTGGGCGCCGGGCCGTACTACCTCGCCGGCCATTCGTTCGGCGCGCACGTGGCGCTCGAGATGAGCCGGCAGCTCGTCGCCAAGGGCGCGGTCGTGAAACTGCTGGCGATCTTCGACGCGTCCGCGCCGGTCGACAGCACGGCCGCCGCCTACTGGCACGACTGGGACGACACCGACTGGCTCGTCGCGATCGCGCACGAAATCGGCACCTTCCTCGGCGCCGATCTTCAGGTGACGCGCGACGACCTCGTCGCGCTCGATCCCGACGGCCAGGCGGGCCTGATTCTCGCGCGGATCGGCGCTCGCGGCAGCTGGTTCGCGGACGCCGACTCCGACCGGCTGCGCGCCTATCTGCGCGTCTATCAGGCCAACTTCAAGTCGCGCTACGCGCCGCAGGCCGAGCCGCTGCCGGTGCCGATCGCGCTGTTGCGCAGCGTCGAGCACGACCCCGGCGACCACGCCCCGTCGCCGGAGATCGCGCAGCTCCGTCTGGACCCGACCTGGGGATGGTCGCGCTTCTCGACGCTGCCGGTAGCCGTGATGGACGTCCCCGGCGACCACCTGACCATGCTGCTCGATCCGCATGCCGGCGCCGTCGCTGCCCATCTCAACCCGTTCCTGGAAAAAACGCCCTCATGAAATCGACCGCGACGATCGACAACACCTTTGCCCGCAAGGTCTGCATCAACCTCGACCGGCGCCCCGACCGCTGGGAAGCGATGCAGCGCAAATTCGCGGAACAGGACATCCGCACCGTCGAACGGCTGTCCGCCGTCGATGCCAGACAGATCAGCGTGCCGGCCTCGCTGAGCCACATGCGGCCACAGGATTACGGCTGCACGATGAGCCATCTCGCCGCCGTGACACAGGCGAAGGCGGCCGGCGCGAGCGAAGTCCTGATCTTCGAGGACGACGCGTTCTTCGCCCCCGAGTTCGCGGAGCGCTTCCCCGAGTTCATCGCGCAGGTGCCGCAGGACTGGCACATGCTGTTCCTGGGCGCCTACCACTTCACGCCGCCGATTCCCGTCGCGCCGAACGTCGTGAAGGCCGTGGAGACGCTGACCGCGCACGCCTACGTCGTCAGGGACTCGCTGTACGACGCGTTCATTGCGATCAACGAACGGCCGCCCGCGATCAACGACCGCAACAACCTCGTGCTGCAGAAGACCTTCAACTGCTACTGCTTCGAGCCGAACCTGGTCGGACAGGAGTCCGGCTACTCCGACATCATGGAAGAGGTCATGCCGGAGAAGCCGCTGGCCTATTCGCTGCCGATTCCCGACGGCTGGTGAGCGCCGCGCGCGCCGTTCGCAGCAATCCCTATCCCGACAGGCTATGACGACCATGAAAATCACCACCGCCGACCACGAAGCGGCGTTCGTGCAGTCCGCACTCGATTCGCTCCACCGCGATCACAAGCTCGCCGAGGCCATTGCGCTGACCTTCGGGAAATGCGAATCGGCCGCCGACGTGATCGATCTGATTTTTCCGCTGATCACGAAGAAGCGGCGGGTCGATTACGTTCTCATGTACAGCATCGTGAGCAATCCGCGCACGCTGCTGCAGTTCCTTCGCGCGGCCGATTCGCGGCTGAGCCAGGCCGCCGCGTGGGCGCCCGCGTCGGTCGACGCGTCGTTGCGCGCCGCGGCCGCGGCGGCCGACCTCGGCTGGGACCGTGCGCAGCGCGTGCTGAAGTGCTGCGTGCTGTTCTCCGACTCGCCGCTCGAAATCGTCGCCAGCATCGCGTTCCTCGGCCGGCACGAAACCGCGTCGAGATTGCGGTCGGCGGCGCACAACGTCGAGCTGAGCCACCTGGTCAACTGAGCATATTGGCATCCCATGGATTTCGCTGAAAGCAAATCGCCGCCGTGGCATTCGGCCGTCACGCTGATGTGGCGCAGCCATCCGTGGCTGACGCTCGGCACGGTGCTGACGGGGCTGCTGAGCGGCGTCGCGTCGATCGTGGGCGTCGGCCTCATCAGCCGCGCGCTGCACGACCCGGACGAGCGACGCACGCTGCTGCTCGTGTTCATCGCGGTCAACGTCGTGGCGATCGTCTGCCGCAGCGGCGCTGCCGTGATGCCGTCCTATGCGTGCATGAAGCTGATGACGCGCCTGCGCGTCAACCTGTGCAAGCGGATCCTGGCGACCCCGCTCGACGAAATCGACCGGCGCGGCGCGCCGAACGTCCTGACGCTGCTCACCCAGGACATTCCGCAACTGAGCCAGACGCTGCTGACGATACCGACGATCATCGTTCAATCGGTCGTGCTGATCTGCAGCATCGTCTATCTCGCGTATCTGTCCTGGATCGTCTTCGCGTCGACGATGGTCCTGACGATCGTCGGCCTCGCGCTTTACCTGTTCTTCTACCGGAGGGCGGTCAATTTCACCGAGCGCGTTCGCGACGAGTTCGTGCGCTTCAACGAATACACGCACGGGCTCGTGTTCGGCATCAAGGAGCTCAAGCTCAACCGCGCGCGGCGGCGCTGGTTCACGCGTGCCGCGATCGAGCTGTCGTCGAAGCGCGTGGCCGGCTTCAATTACATCGAGCGCTTCTGGTTCATGGGCGGCGACACCATCGGCCAGATCACGGTGGCCGTGCTGCTCGGCTTCCTGCTGTTCGGCGTGCCGTCGCTCGGCGTCGTCGATCCGTCGGTGCTCACCGCGAGCATTCTCGCCGTGCTCTACATGATGGGTCCGCTGACCATGCTGATCAATATTCTGCCGATGGTGGCCGAGGGCAAGACGGCGCTCGCGCGGCTGGCGGAGTTCGGCTTCCTGGTCGACGACACGCAGGTCTCGCCCGCCGACCGCTCGCCTGCGCTCGCGCCGGGTTCCTCATCGGCCGGCGCGTGGCGCGTCATCGAGCTGAAGGGCGTGAAGATGAACTACCGCGATAGCGAGTCGACGACCGACTTCGTGCTCGGCCCGATCGACATGACGATTCATGCCGGCGAGCTGGTCTACGTGATCGGCGGAAACGGCAGCGGCAAGAGCACCCTGGGCAAGGTGCTCAGCGGCCTGTATGCGCCCACCGAAGGCCACATCGCGCTCGATGGCGCAGTCGTCGACGACGATGCGCGGGAGCGCTACCGAAACCTGTTCTCCGCCGTCTTCACCGATTTCCATCTGTTCGACCGCGTGATCGGCCCCGATCGCGAGGACGAAGGCATCGCGCGTGCGCGCCGATACCTCGAGACGCTGAAGCTGGCCGACAAGATCAGGATCGACGGCAAGCATTACTCGACGACGACCGCGCTGTCGACCGGGCAACGCAAGCGGCTCGCGCTGCTTTGCGCGTACATCGAGGATCGCCCGATCTATATCCTCGACGAATGGGCCGCCGATCAGGACCCCGTTTTCAAGCGGTTTTTCTACGAGGTGCTGGTGCCCGACCTGCGAGCGCGCGGCAAGTGCGTCGTCATCATCACGCATGACGACCAGTACTTCGGGCTGGCCGATCGCGTCATTCGCCTCGAGCGCGGCCGGATCTTCTCCGATACGGCGATGGAAACCGCGCGAGCCGAAGCGGCAGGATGAGCGGCGCGCCGGGCGCGCGCGTCGCCGTCGGCGGTTGATCGGCTGTCCCTGCTATCCGTTACAGACGCGGCCGCCGCCCGGTGCTTAAATCACGTCGGCATCCGTGCGCGCAAGCGCAGCTTCAACGTCTCATCAGGAATCCATTCATGGAGTTCAGCAGATTGTTCGCACACGTCGGCGAAGCGATCTCGAGCAGCGGGAGCCGACGCTTTCCCCGCATGATGTACAGCCTGATCTCGGCGGCGGTCCCCGTCGACGAGATTCGCATTTCGGAATTTTCGGTCGACGCCGCGCCCGCCGGCGAGCTCGCGATGCGCAGCCTCGGCGCCGCGCCCGACAAGACCGGCGCGGCAGGGGCCGGTCATGAAGCGCAGATGCCGCCGCAAGCGAGCGCGCGCCACGTGTACGTCGACGACACGCCGGCCGGCCTCGGCGCGGCCCCCGCGCTGGTCGAGCGCATCGTCGCGCTGCTGTCGGCAAACGCGTCGCCGCACGGCCGGCAATTCCATCTCGTGAGCCGCAAGCGCACGCACTGTTACGTGATCTCGTTGCATCGCGCCGAGACGGCTGACGATTTCTCGCCGCAGGAGCAGGACTTCATCAAGGAGCTGTCGCACGTGCTGTTTCCGATCGTCGCGAGCCACGCGACGGCGCTGGGCTCGGCTCCGCCGTCACCGGCGCGGCTCGCCGCCGTTGCGCCGCCCGCGACGGAATCTGGCCGCGAGCGCGTCGCGCGGCGATTCGCCGACCGTCTGCGACATGCCGGCGTCACGCTGTCGGCGCGCGAGATCGACGCGTGCACTGCGCTGCTGGCCGGCGACACCGTGGCCGCGATCGCGATGCGTTTGGCGCTGCGCGAAAGCACCGTCGAGACTTATCTGAAGCGGGCCGCCGTCAAGCTCGGCTTCGGCGGCCGTCATGGCCTGACGCGATGGATGCTGGACGAGACGGCCGGCGGCGCAACGGATGCCGGCCTGGAGCGCGCCGGCGGCGCGTGCCGCGACTGCGGGGCATCGCGCCTCGGTACCTGAACGCTCGCGGGTAGGATGCGCGAGGGCCGTCGGTTACTCTGCGTGCGTTGGGCCCGGCGCCGCGCGCTGCTGCATGGCGGCCGCCGATGCAGGCGTCGTACGAGCGCGTCACGTATCGCCACGGCGGCCGCGCTGTGCGTCGATTCGTACGCCGGCTATCGTACATTCGGACTCAACCGCGCCGCAGCGCCGACCGACATCGTCACGGCTCTTGCTGCAACCGGCGTCGAAGCGGCCGAGCACATCCGCAATCGGGGCTCGCTCGGCCTTGCCGGCGATCGTCGTCGATCGCCGGCATGAACCGGATCACGCTGCCGACGCGTAGGTCGTGCAGTCGTCGATCATCCATTTCGTGAGCCCGTGCCGGCCGCTGATGCCGAGCTTCACCGCGGCGCGCTTGATGTACGTCTCCACCGTGCTTTCCTTCACGCCGAGCTCTTCGGCCAGTTCCCGCAGCATCTTGCCCGCGAGCAGGCCGAGGCACACTTCGCTTTCGCGAGCGGACAGCGCGACCGCCGCTCGCGCCAGCCTCGACTCGAACTCGTGCCGCAGCGCGTCGACGCCCGGCAGGCCGCCCGTCGCAAGCGGCGCCGGCGCGCAGTCGCGCTCGCCGTGCCGGCGCGTCGACGCGTGCCATTCGACGAGCGGCAGCAGCGTATCGGCGAAATTCTTCAGGAACGACATTTCCCGCAACGAGAAGTCGTGATGCGACGCTGCGCGATGCAGCGAGATCACGTAGCGGCGGTTCGCCTTGCCCGACACCAGATGACACTGGAATCCATCGCATGCGCCGCGCGGCGGCGCGGCTTCGCTGCCGTGACCGTGCTGGCGCTGCGGGCTGATGTGGATGAGCTGCCGGTCGCTGGCGGACCGGATCCGGTTCAACAGCGGATGCGCCGGCTCGCGCTCGCCCTGCGCCGCCGCCGTGCCGAACGCGCCGAGCGACTGCACGTGCACCACTTCGCCGGCCGGCTTGTCGAGCGTCCATTCCGTCATTCGGGTGATGGCGAGCGGAACGGATTCGACCAGCAACGCATGCATGTCCGATGCGAATCGCTCGCTGCCGGCGCTCGAAATCACCTTCCCAAGCTTCGCGAATATCGCGACCATCTGACTCTCCTAGTTGTGCCTGCGTGACGACCAGCGGCGCAATGCCCGCGTGCATCGGCGCGATTTGCTGCCGCTGCTTCTCGACACGCATCGTTGCGCGCGGCTGCCGCGATTACCGCGCCGTCGCCACACGTGTTGAAGGCCAAAATCGAAAAACCCGACGACGTTTCGAACGGGATGAGTTCCCTGCAAATCAAGCAAAAATCGCAATCGAAAAATGAAACAATCATTTTCATTGAATTTGATCGGCATAAATACCCGCTGCGTATGATAGCCACGATTTTAGAAGTTTGCAGATGGCGTGATGGTGACTTCGTCGATTTTCGACCATCGAGAATACGAATTCAGCTTCCCCTACCGTCTGACACGTGAACGCAACATGAATCAGCTCGATAAATCAATATCATTTTGCATTGAATTTCTGTAACAATCCGATGACGTCGGCATACCACGAATTCTCGCCATTCGACGTTCCCGGCAGTTGGAATATCAACCTTTGCCGCGCCGTTTTTCTTTTAACCGTATGGCTTCGCGTTCCGCATACCGTGCATTGTTGCGAATCCCTCAATGCTCGGCCGAATATGCGCGACGAAAGGGCACAATTCATCGCGGCCGCCAGGCGGCCTCGTCCGACCGATTACCCCATTCGGCAATAAAAATCCACCTCGATAATATTTACGACGGTGTCGACGCCCGCGTTGCAAAATACCCACAAAATGCCGCTCATTGTCTGCCGCAAACCCACCACATTGAAGCCGCGCAGTTCATCAACTCCGCGGCTTGCTCACGGATGGATAAATTGCTAATCTCGCCCGGCGATATAACGCATGCGCCGTCCAATTACCTTGAATTACGATAGCGTTTATTCAGAAAATCGAAACATGCCTATAAACATTCACGCCGCATCATCTTTTATCGCGCGCCGTTGCTGACGGCCGCCCGCCGCAATTAAAGATTCAATCGAAATACCGATATTCCCTCGGCCGAAGGATCGGTCGACGGCTCGTTGCAAAAGTCGTCCGAAAAATACTCGTTTCTCTCGTTGAACGCCCGTGACGATGCGCGCTCGCGCCACCTCGTTCGCGCATCACACGCGCTTGAAGTGCCACACCCGCCTCAACGCATCGATTGCCGTTTCTCCAATCACAAAACGCATCCGAAGAACTGGAGCACACGATGAATCAAGACTTCCGAGACGAACCCGCGCGCCGATCCTTCCTGGCCGACATGGCGAAGCTGGCGGCGGCCGGCGTCGTCGCCGGCTGGACCCCGCTCTATCAGATCGCCGCGCACGCGCAGTCGGCCGGCGCGACGCCGCCCGGCTTTCCGGCCGACGTGCCGCTTTACAAGCAGGCGTTCCAGAACTGGAGCGGCGAAGTTGCCGTGCAAGACGTGTGGACGGCCGCGCCGCGCTCGGCCGATGACGTCGTCGCGATCGTCAACTGGGCGCGCGCGAACGGCTACCGCATCCGCCCGCGCGGCTACATGCACAACTGGTCGCCGTTGACGCTGGAGCCGGGCGCCGGCGCCGCGAACGTCGTGCTGCTCGACACGACGAAGTCGCTGACGAGCGTATCCGTCGACACGTCGGCGCATCCGGCGCGCGTCACCGCGCAGACGGGCGTGTCGCTGGAGAGCTTGCTCGCGACGCTCGAGCAATATGGCCTCGGCGTGATCGCCGCGCCTGCGCCCGGCGACATCACGCTCGGCGGCGCGCTCGCGATCGACGCGCACGGCACCGCGGTGCCGGCCGCCGGCGAAACGCTGCAGCCGGGCCATAGCTATGGGTCGCTGAGCAATCTCGTCGTCGCGCTGACGGCGGTCGTGTTCGATTCGGCGCGGCAGCAATACGCGCTGCGCCGGTTCGAGCGCAACGATCCCGAGATCGGCGCGTTCCTTGCGCATCTCGGGATGGCCTTCGTCGTCGACGTCACGCTGATCGCCGGGCCCAACCAGCGGCTGCGCTGCCAGAGCTTCGTCGACATTCCGGCTTCGGAGTTGTTCGCACCGGCCGGCACGGCCGGCCGCACGATCTCATCGTTGCTCGACCGCTCGGGCCGGATCGAAGCGATCTGGTTTCCGTTCACGAGCGCCCCGTGGCTCAAGGTCTGGACGCCGACGCCCAGCAAGCCGTTGTTGTCGCGCACCGTCACGCAGCCGTACAACTATCCGTTCTCCGATTCGATCTCGCAGTCGATCTCGGATCTCGTGAAGCGGATCGTGATCGGCGGCGAAGCCTCGTTGACGCCGCTGTTCGGCCAGACGCAGTTCGCGGTGACGGCCGCCGGCCTCGCGCTCACGCTCAGTGCGGACCTCTGGGGCTGGTCGCGCACGGTGCTTCAGTACATCCGGCCGACGACGCTGCGCGTGACCGCGAACG
Organism: Burkholderia sp. WP42; assembly: GCF_000745665.1. Lineage (NCBI taxonomy): Bacteria > Pseudomonadati > Pseudomonadota > Betaproteobacteria > Burkholderiales > Burkholderiaceae > Burkholderia > Burkholderia sp. WP42. Next base: position 74,981 of record NZ_JQJT01000021.1, read on the forward strand.
GCTACGCCGTACTGGCGCGGCGCGCCGACGTGCAGCGCGTGATCGGCGAGTTCGTGCAGTTCTATCAGAACCGCATCGACGCGTACAAGGCACGCAACGAATATCCGATCAACGGCCCGGTCGAGATCCGCATCACCGGCCTCGACCAGCCGGCCGACGTCGGCGCTGCAGCGGTGGCGCCGACGCTGTCCGCGCTCACGCCGCGCCCCGATCACCCGGAATGGGACGTCGCCGTCTGGTTCGACATTCTGACGTTGCCCGGCACGCCCGGCGCCGACCGCTTCTATCGCGAGATCGAGCAATGGATGCTGGCCAACTACACGGGTTCGTATGCGATGCTGCGCCCCGAATGGTCGAAGGGCTGGGGCTACACCGACACCGCCGCCTGGCAGGACGGCACCATGTTGTCCGTCACGATCCCGCGCCTGTATCGCGACGGCCAATCAACGACAAGCAACTGGGACGCCGCGCGAGCGACGCTCGCGCGCTACGACCCGCAGCGGATCTTTCGCGCACCGCTGCACGACCGGTTGATGCCGTAGCGAACCGTGCGACTGCGGGCTCGCTCGATGCAACGGAGCCGATGCCGATAGCGGCGCGCGAGCCGGGCCTGTTCGGCGCATAGAGGACGGCCGGTCCGGTGCGCCGCGAGGTGACGACTCGGCGCGCGGCCCGCGGCCGTCTGCGCGTGTCCGAGCGGCCTCGCAGCCCGCTGTAAAAATCGACGCAGCGGCGATCGCGCCGATGCCCAGGCTCGCGTCGTTCGACCGATTCGGTTCGCTCGTCACGGTGTCGCGCACACGCGCCGTGAATCGTCGGCGGGACGATCGCGCGTCGCGTCGTTCGCGCACTTGACGAGGTTCGTAAGCGGAATCGAAGCGATGGGAAAGATTGCGGACGACGAACCGACGTTGCGCGGGCGCGTTACATGCGCTGCATCGATGAACGCAGCATGTACCGTACCGCGGATACGGCGAGCGCCGGGCGATACGCAACCTGCGCGTACCGCCCGGCGTCGCCCGTTCCGACGGCTGCTTGCTTCGCCTTCGATCAGCCGATCGATCAGCGTGTCGGCACAGACGCCCTGTGTCGTCACGCCAACTTCGGCTGCCGCACGCTTGCTCGTTCCGAAATCGGCGTTGCCGCGCATGCTCGCCGCGGCGGCCGCATCTTCATCGAACGGGCGCGTCGGCGTCGGCCTGGCGGCGCGTATTGCCGAGCACGGCGACGAGCACCAGCCCGCCGATCAGCCCGAGATGCTCGAAGAACGCGTTGAGCGCCATGAAGCGCGCGGCGCCCGACATGTTCCAGAAGTCGGCGGCCACCAGCATCGCGACGAGCGTCAACACGCCGAGGCCACCGGCGCCGAGCCACGTGAAGCGCCGGGACAACACGCACAGCGGCCCGCCGATCTCGACCACGATCGCCATCGCGGCCCAGACGGGCCCGGGATGCAGGCCGAAGTGCGCCTGCTCCGCGGCAGCTGCATTGAAGTCGAGCAGCTTGTAAATGCCCGCGATCAGATACGCGGACACCAGCGCGGCGCGCGCGACCGGCAGCACCCACCGCTGCGACAGCAGTGCGCCGCCCCAGGCCGGACAGTCGTAAGCCGCACGTGCCGTCATCTCAGATCGCCCAGCACGAGCATCCGAACGCGCCCCAGAAGCCCTTCGCGTCGGACGTCGGCAACGCGCTGCCCCATGCGCCCGCGTGCGCATGCTGGTGAACGTTGCATTCGTTCGCGCAGCCGCACATCGCGGCGGCCGCCGCGCGTTGCAGCGGCGCACCGGCGCGCTGCGTCGCGCCCCAGCCGCCGTAGCCGCCGAACTCGCGCACCGGCGACCAGTCGGGCATCGCCGGCGGGATCGGCGCGTCGTGCGACTCGAACGGCCCCGCACCCCAGACGATCTTGCCGTCGACCACCGTCAGCAACGCAGTCGTGGCGGCGATATCGTCCTCCGCGCACGCGAAGAAATCGCGATCCGGGACCACGAGGTCGGCAAGCTGCCCCACCGCGATGCGCCCTTTCTTGCCTTCTTCGTTCGAGAACCACGTCACGTACTCGGTCCACATCCGCAGTGCGGTTTCGCGATCGAGCAGGTTGCGCTGCGGATACATCCTGAGGCCGCCGACCGTCTTGCCCGTCACGAGCCACGCGAGCGATACCCACGGGTTGTACGACGCCACGCGCGTCGCGTCGGTGCCGGCCGACACCTTCAGCCCCTTGCCGAGCATCTTCGCGACCGGCGGCGTCGCCTCGGCGGCTTGCGCGCCGTAGCGCTCGACGAAGTATTCGCCCTGATACGCCATCCGGTGCTGCACCGCGATGCCGCCGCCGAGCGCGGCGATCCGGTCCATCGATTTCTCGGTGATGGTTTCCGCATGATCGAAGAACCAGTTCAGCCCTTCGAGCGGGATGTCCTTGTTGACCTTCTCGAACACGTCGAGCGCGCGGCTGATCGTTTCGTCATAGGTCGCGTGCATGCGCCACGGCCAGCGGTTCTCCGCGAGCACGCGCACGACGCCTTCGAGGTCGTCCTCCATCTGCGCGGGCAGGTCCGGGCGCGCCACGCGGAAATCTTCGAAGTCGGCCGCGGAAAACGCCAGCATCTCGCCGGCGCCGTTGTTGCGGAAGTAGTCGGTTCCGTCGTGATACTTGACGCTCTTGGTCCAGTTCACGAAGTCTTCCTTCTCGGCGTTCGGCTTCTGCGTGAACAGGTTGTACGCGATGCGGATCGTCATCTCGCCGGCGTCGTGCAGCTTGCGGATCACCTCGTAGTCTTCCGGGTAATTCTGCGAGCCGCCGCCCGCGTCGATCACGCCCGTGACGCCCAGCCGGTTCAGTTCGCGCATGAAATGGCGCGTCGAATTGTATTGATACTCGAACGGCAGCTTCGGCCCCTTCGCGAGCGTCGCGTAGAGGATCGTCGCGTTCGGGTTCGCGAGCAGCAGGCCGGTCGGGTTGCCGGCGGCATCGCGCAGGATGGTGCCGCCCGGCGGCTCCGGCGTGTCCTTCGTATAGCCGACGACACGCAGCGCCGCTGCGTTCAGCAGCGCACGATCGTACAGGTGCAGGATGAACACCGGCGTGTCCGGCGCGACTGCATTGAGTTCGTCGATCGTCGGCAGGCGCTTCTCGACGAACTGATGCTCGGTGAAGCCGCCGACCACGCGCACCCACTGCGGCGCGGGCGTCACGGCCACCTGGCGCTTGAGCATCTCCATCGCGACGGCGAGCGACGGCACGCCGTCCCAGCGCAGCTCCATGTTGTAGTTCAGTCCGCCACGAATCACGTGGCAGTGGTTGTCGATCAGGCCGGGCAGCACGCCGCGGCCGCCGAGATCGACCACCTTCGTCGCGCGGCCCGCGAGCGGCATCACGTCCGCGTCGCTGCCGACGGCGACGAAGCGGCCGGCGGCAATCGCGACCGCGGTCGCGATGGGGTTCGCGCGGTCGAGGGTCGTGAATCGCCCGTTATGCAGGATCAGATCCGGTTGGGTCACGGTTGCGGTCATGTGCATCACCTCTTGATGATCAGAAGCCAAACAGCTGTTTGACGGTGGGCAAGGCCTGCACGCCGATCAGCATGCCGAGCAACCCGACCAGCGCAATCAGCGGCGGTGCGGGAGAGCGAACCTTGATGGCGCTGTAAATCACACCGATCAGCAGGCCCGCACCAAGGGAAACCAGATAAGGTTCCATGCGATAAATCTCCCGGAGAATGTCGAACGCGGCGGCGGTGTGCCGGCCCGCATGCCGCGCGCGGCATGCGTGACGCGCTCACGTGCGCCCGCGCGGCAATGGCCGCTGCGGCGGGTTCGCATGGAACCCGCCGCAGCGGCCGCGACGGTCGTAGCCCGTCTGCGCTTACTTCGCCGGAACCGGCGGGATCGACTCGTGCGGCGTCGCGGTGCGCGGCGCGGTCTTGTGGACCATCGTGTACGCGTAGTCGACGCCCATCCCGTACGCGCCCGAATGCTCCTTGGCGATCGCCATCACGGCGTCATACGTTTCGCGGCGCGCCCAGTCGCGTTGCCATTCGAGCAGCACCTGCTGCCACGTGACCGGCACCACGCCGGCCTGCACCATGCGCTGCATCGCGACGTCGTGCGCGGCTTGCGACGTGCCGCCCGATGCGTCGGACACCATGTAGATTTCGTAGTCGCCTTCGAGCATCGCGCACAGCGCGAAGGTCGTGTTGCAGACTTCGGTCCACAGGCCCGACACGACCACCTTCTTGCGGCCGTTGGCGGCCAGTGCGTCGCGCACTTTCTGGTCGTCCCACGAGTTCATCGACGTGCGTTCGAGCGTCTTCTGGTTCGGGAACACGTCGAGCAGTTCCGGATACGTGTGGCCCGAGAAGCTGTCGCTTTCGACGGTCGTGATCGTGGTCGGGATGTTGAAGACCTTCGCGGCCTTCGCGAGGCCGACGACGTTGTTCTTCAGCGTCTGGCGATCGATCGATTGCACGCCGAACGCCATCTGCGGCTGCTGGTCGATGAAGATCAGCTGGCTGTTGTGCGGAGTCAGTACTTCAAGCTTCGGGTTGCTCATGGCGATGATGTCCTTTGACGCGGAGAAATGTGAGGCTTGCCCCGCCGACGAATCTGCGAGGCGTCCGATGCGTTGTGTCGAGCGGTTCGACAGTCAACGCGCACCATTTCAGCGGCAAGCAGCCGACTACGCCAGTTAATCGTTCTGATTATCTCGACCAGCGATATTCAGGCTTAAAAGATCTGAATTTCAATGAAGGCACATGGGATGAACGCGAAGACCTGATAGGCTGATTCGAGACTTTCGGATCGCCGCCGAACCGGTCGCGATCGCCATTTCAACACGCTGTCCGTCACGTTCCATTGCCATGAAACCGTACGTTGCTTCACTTCTCGCCGGCATTCTCGCCGGCATCGTCTACGCGCTGATCGGCGTGCCGTCTCCGGCGCCGCCCACCATCGCTCTGGCCGGCTTGCTGGGCATTCTGGCGGGCGAACAGATTCTTCCCGTCGCGCGGCGGATGATCGGCGGCATTCGGCTCGGGACCGCCTGGCGCGAGGCGAAGTGCAGTCAGCACATGTTCGGTGCGCTGCCGGGCGGTCATGCGGCGGATGCTGGGGCGAAGCGCGATTGATGGCAGGACAGCCGGCTTGCGTGAGATCCCGGCGAGGTCTGCAAACGGCCGTCGGATTTGGACGTGAGGCGTTGCCGCATGCGGCTCTCAGTCGAGACCGCCGGCTTTTGCACGAAACGGACGATTGACGCGCCTGGACGGTGTCGCGGCGCACACCGTCACGACGTCACGTTCTGCGCGCCAAGCTCGCCGAGCAAGCAGCCGGCTGCTTGCCCATCCCAACAGCAGCGCAACCGCTGGGCATTCGCCGGCGCCACCGTCGAACCACCTGTCGGCGAGCGATCGACGAATCCGCGCACGCCACCCCCCTCATCCCCCCGCCCCACCGCCTCCCCGCACCCCGCTCCGATAAGCCCCCGGCGGCACCCCATACCAGCGCTTGAACGCCTGCGAAAAGCTCGATAAATCGCTGAAGCCGAGCCGTTCGGCCACTTCGGTCAGCGGCAGATGCGCGTCGCCGAGCAGCGCCTCGGCCATCGCGCCGCGGGCCTCGGCCAGCAGCGTACGGAACGTCGTGCCCTCCTCCTGCAGCCGGCGCTTCAGCGTGCGCGGGCTCGTGTTCATCAGCCGTGCGATGTCGTCGAGCGAAAACGGCACGTTGCCGGGCGTCGCGGTCAGATACTGCCGCACCATCTCCGCCGTGCCGATCCGGGCACGCCGCGCATCGAGCAGATGCGCGCACATCTGCTCGCACATCGAAACGGTCAGCGGATTCGCATGCGGCAATGGACGGTCCAGAAACGTGCGATCGAACCCGAGGCTGTTCGCCCGCGCGCCGAATACCGGTTCGATGCCGGCAATGCGCGGCGCGGCGCCACTCGGCGCGCTCGCCGCCTGCATCGTGAAGCGCGACAACCTGAAATCGCCGCCGCCAATTTCCTGCAGCAGCACGGCAGCGGCCGCCATGTCGCGCTCGACGAGGAAACGGCTCAGATCGGCCTCGAGCTCCGGCGCACCGAAATTCAGCACGCCCGTATGCGGCTCCTCGCGGTACGTGATCACCGTGTACGCATACGTGAGCGGTAGAAAGCGCATCGCGAGCGCCAGCGCGTCGCGCGCGGTCGCGCTCGCGATCAGCCCATAGCCCCACACGCCGTACGCGGAGAAGTGATAGCGCTGCCCGACCTCGAACCCGAGGCCCGGCGCACGCCCGAGCGCGCGCACCAGGTTGCCGGTCAGCCGCAGTTCCTGCGCGGCCGTCACCTCGGCATTGGGATCGTCGAGCTGCGCGTCGGCGAGGCCCGTGCCGGCCAGCAGCCTTGCATGCGGCACGCCCCGTTCGTCGCCGAAATCGACCAGCAGCCGTGCGCTGGCCGGACTCCGGGTGAAGTCCCAGAAGCTCATGCGGAGAAACCCTCGAAGCGCCGATTTGGCCCAAATACTAAAACAATTGTCCCGAACCAGCATTGGTGTTTTCCCATGCGGCCCGCACCATCGGCGTCATCAGTCGTCGCCCGAACGACGCCAACACCCGGAGGAGACACCATGCGACCGAGTCGCCCACCCGAGCTCGCCGCCCGCTTCGAACGCCAGCGCGCCGCCTATGCGCGCGATCCCGCGCCGCCGCTCGCGATCCGCCTGTCGCGGCTTGACCGTCTGCGTGCGCTGCTCGATACGCATGAAGCCGCGCTCGTGCAGGCGATCGACGCCGATTTCGGCGGACGCTCCGCGCACGAGACGCGGCTCGCCGAATTGTTCGTGGTCCGTAGCGGCCTGCGCCATGCGCGCGCGCACCTGCGGCAGTGGATGCGCGAGCGCCGCGTGCCGACCGCCGCGCATTTCCGGCCGGGCTACAACCGGATCGCGCCGCAACCGCGCGGTGTCGTCGGCGTGATGGCGCCGTGGAACTATCCGCTGCAGCTCGCGCTCGGGCCGGCGGTCGCCGCGCTCGCCGCCGGCAACCGCGTGCTGGTCAAGCCGTCCGACCTGACGCCGCGGCTGTCGGCCCTGCTCGAATCGCTCGTCGCCGACGCGTTCGATGTGGACGAACTCGCCGTCGTCACCGGCGACGTCGACACCGCGAAGGCGTTCGCGCGCCTGCCGTTCGACCATCTGTTCTTCACCGGCTCGACCGCGGTCGGGCGCGACGTCGCGCAGGACGCGGCCGCGAACCTGACGCCGGTCACGCTGGAACTGGGCGGCAAGTCGCCGGCGATCGTCGACCCGTCGTGCGATCTGGCGCACGCGGCCGCGCGCATCGCGTTCGGCAAGCTGCTCAACGCCGGCCAGACCTGCATCGCGCCCGACTATCTGCTGGTGCCGGCCGGCACCGCCGAGACCGTCGCGGCACGCGTGGCGGACGCGATCGCGCATCACTACCCGACGCTCGCCGCCAATCCCGACTACACGTCGATCATCGCCGCCACGCATCGCGACCGCCTCGCGGCGCTCGTCGACGACGCGCGCGCCGGCGGCGCACGCGTGCGCGAAGTGAACCCGGCAGGCGAACGCTTCGCTGCCGGCTCGCGCAAGTTCGCGCCGACCCTCGTGCTGGACGCGCGCGACACGATGCGCGTGATGCGCGAGGAGATCTTCGGCCCGGTGCTGCCGATCGTCGAATACGCGGATCTCGACGAGGCGATCGACCGCGTGAACCGCGGCCCGCGCCCGCTCGCGCTGTACTGGTTCGGCCGCGACGCCGCGCGGCGCGATCGCGTGCTGCGTGAGACGGCGTCGGGCGGCGTCACGGTGAACGACTGCCTGTGGCATCTCGCGCAGGAGCACCAGCCGTTCGGCGGCGTCGGCGCGAGCGGCATCGGCGCCTATCACGGCAAGTGGGGCTTCGATACGTTCAGCCACCACAAGCCCGTGTTCCATCAGGCGCGCCGCAGCGGCACCGCGCTGTTCCATCCGCCGTACGGCAAGACCTTCGATCTGCTGCTGCGCGTGCTGACGCGCTTCGCGTGACCATCGACCACTGGGAGACGATTCCATGAGCAGGACTTTCGACTACATCGTCGTCGGCGGCGGTTCGGGCGGCTGCGTCGCCGCGGGACGGCTGACCGAGGACCCTTCCGTGACCGTCTGCGTGCTGGAGGCCGGCGGCCGCGGCGACGACGCGCTCGTCAACGTGCCGACCGGCGCGGTCGCGATGCTGCCGACGCGCGTGAACAACTGGGCGTTCGACACCGTGCCGCAGCCGGGGCTCGGCGGACGCATCGGCTACCAGCCGCGCGGCAAGGCGCTCGGCGGCTCGTCCGCGATCAACGCGATGGTGTACGTCCGCGGCCATCGCGTCGACTACGACGGCTGGGCCGCGCTCGGCAACGAAGGCTGGGCCTACGACGACGTGCTGCCGTACTTCCGGCTCAGCGAACACAACGAACGCTTCGACGACGCGTTTCACGGCCGCGACGGCCCGCTGTGGGTCAGCGACCTGCGTACCGGCAACCCGTTCCATGCGCGCTATCTCGAAGCGGCGCGACAGGCCGGGCTGCCGCTCACCGACGACTTCAACGGCGCGCAGCAGGAAGGCATCGGCCTCTACCAGGTCACGCAGAAGCACGGCGAGCGATGGAGTGCGGCGCGCGCGTATCTGCTGCCGCACGTCGGCCGCCGCGACAACCTGAGCGTCGAGACGCACGCACAGGTGCTGCGCATCCTGTTCGACGGGACGCGCGCAACGGGCGTCGAGGTGCGGCAGCACGGCGAGGTGCGCACCTTGCGGGCCCGGCGCGAGGTCGTGCTCGCGGCCGGCGCGCTGCAGACGCCGCAACTGCTGATGCTGTCGGGCGTCGGCCCGGCCGACGAACTGCAGCGGCTCGGCATTCCGGTGCGCGTCGCTCTGCCGGGCGTCGGCCGCAACCTGCAGGACCATCCGGACTTCGTCCTCGGCTACCGCACCCGCGGCGTCGACACGATGGGCGTGTCCGCGCGCGGCGCGCTGCGCCTGCTGCGCGAATTCGCGCGCTTTCGGCGCGAGCGGCGCGGCATGCTGACGTCCAATTTCGCCGAAGGCGGCGGCTTCCTGACGACCCGCGCCGGCCTCGCCGCGCCCGACATCCAGCTGCACTTCGTGGTCGCGCTGGTCGACGATCATGCGCGCCGGCACCATGCCGGCCACGGGCTGTCGTGCCACGTGTGCCTGCTGCGCCCGCGCAGCCGCGGCACGGTCACGCTGCACAGCGCCGATCCGCTCGCGGCGCCGCGCATCGATCCGGCGTTCTTCGCCGATCCGCGCGACCTCGACGACATGGTCGCCGGCTTCCGGCTCACGCGCCGTTTGATGGAAGCGCCGGCGCTGGCCGACTGGACCACGCGCGACGTGTTCACCGCCAACGTGAGCACCGACGACGAGATCCGCGACGTATTGCGGCGCCGCACCGATACCGTCTATCACCCGGTCGGCACCTGCCGGATGGGACGCGACGCGCTCGCCGTCGTCGATCCGCAACTGCGCGTGCATGGCGTCGACGGGCTGCGCATCGTCGATGCGTCGGTGATGCCGACGCTGATCGGTGGCAATACCAATGCGCCGACGATCATGATCGCCGAGAAGGCGGTCGACCTGATCCGCGGCGTGCGCCGCGTGCCCGCGCGGCCGTCCATCGACACCGCATCCGAAACCGCCGCCCCATCGTGCCCGTCCTGCACCTCGGACGCGGCCCACCACCCGGAGGAAAACCGTCATGTCGTCGCCTGAAACGTCACGTCCCGCCGAAGCGAGCGCACCGCTCGCGGCCATCGTCATCGGCGCCGGCTTCGCCGGCATCGGCATGGCTGTCGCGCTGCAACGCGCCGGCATACACGACTTCGTGATCGTCGAGCGTTCGCACGACGTCGGCGGCGTGTGGCGCGACAACCGCTACCCCGGCGCCGCATGCGACGTGCCTTCGCATCTGTACTCGTTCTCGTTCGAGCCGAACGCGAACTGGTCGCGCGTGTTCGCACCGCAACCGGAGATTCATGCGTACCTGCAGCATTGCGCGCGCAAGTACGGGCTGGCACGCCATCTGCGCTTCGGCGCCGAGGTCGAGCAGGCACGCTATGACGAAGCCGGTGCGTTGTGGCGCGTCGCGCTCGCCGACGGCACGACGCTCAGCGCCGCCGTGCTGATCAGCGGCACCGGCCAGTTGAGCCGGCCGGCGCTGCCCAAACTGCCCGGCATCGATACGTTCCGCGGCCGCGCGTTCCACTCCGCGCAATGGGATCGCGACTATCCGCTCGCGGGCAAGCGCGTGGCGGTAGTGGGCACCGGCGCATCGGCGATCCAGTTCGTGCCGGCGATCGCCGGCGACGTCGCGCGGCTGCTCGTGTTCCAGCGTTCGCCGGCCTACGTGCTGCCGCGCCCGGATCGACCGTATCGCCGCTGGGAACGCGCGCTGTTTCGCCGCTTGCCGGGGGCGATGAAGCTGCATCGCGCGTCGATCTACCTGCGTTACGAATCGCGCGCGATCGCCTTCACGCGGCTGCACGGGCTGATGGACTTCGCGGTCGGCCGGCCGTTCCGGAAGCTGCTCGCACGCGACGTGCGCGACCCTGCGCTGCGCAGCAAGCTCACGCCCGACTATCCGATCGGCTGCAAGCGGATCCTGCTGTCGAGCGACTACCTCGCCGCGCTCGGACGCGACAACGTCGAGCTCGTCACGCGGGGCATCCGCCGCGTGACCGAAACGGGCATCGAGACCGACGACGGCGTTCACCATCAAGTCGATGCGATCGTCTACGGCACCGGTTTTGCCGCGACCGAATTCCTGTCGCCGATGCGCATCACCGGTCGCGACGGGCTCGACCTGAACGACGCGTGGCGGCGCGGCGCGCAGGCGTATCTGGGCGTCACCGTGCCGGGCTTTCCGAACTTCTTCATGCTGTACGGCCCGAACACGAACCTCGGCCACAACTCGATCGTCTACATGCTCGAAAGCCAGATCGCGCACGTGATGCGCTGCCTCCGCGCGATGCAGCGCGACGGCGCGAGCGCGATCGACGTCGACCCGCGCCGCTACCGCCGCTACAACGCGCACGTGCAACAACGGCTCGAAGGCTCGGTGTGGAGCGGCTGCAAGAGCTGGTACGTCGACGCGTCGGGCCACAACAGCACGAACTGGCCCGGCTTCACGCTCAGCTACCGCTGGATCACGCGCTTCACCGGCCTGTCCGCTTATCGCTTCTCGCGACCGCTGGCCGGCGACACCGCGCCGACACAGGCGGTCGTCGTCGCGCCGCCTGCCGGGCGCGTGGAAGCGCTGGCCGCAGCGTCGTTGCGCGGTTTCCTGCGCGCTGCGTTCCGGCCGCTGATCGGGCCGCCGTTCGGCGCGCGCGTGCAGCGCCGCGTCGTCGCGATGCTGTCGCCGCTGATGCCCGGCGCGGGCGGCACGCTGCGCTACCGGACGGCTGCCGCCGGCGTGCCGGTCGAAGTGATCGCGCCGAAACGTGGCGACGCCGGCGGCGTGATCCTCTACCTGCATGGCGGCGCCTTCTGCGTCGGCAGCCCGCGTACGCATCGCAGCGTGACGACGCGCCTCGCGGCCGAAGCCGGGCTGCCGGTGTGGGCGCCCGACTACCGGCTCGCGCCCGAGCATCCGAGCCCGGCGGCCGTCGACGACGCGCTGGCCGCGTACGAGGCGTTGCGCGCGCAGGGCTACGCGCCGCACCGCATCGTGATCGCCGGCGATTCGGCCGGCGGCGCGCTCGCACTGGCGCTCGCCATGGCGCTGCGCGAGCGCGGCGAGCCGGCCGCGGCCGCGCTGCTGCTGATCTCGCCCGTGACCGACGCGGCGCTCGGCGGCGCCACGCTCTCCTCGCGCCGCCACGACGATCCGATGATCCGCCGCGGCTGGCTCGAACAGGGGCTGCGCTGGTATCACGGCGCGGGCGCCGGCGCGTCGCGCGGCCCGCTCGACGCCGACCTGCGCGGGCTGCCGCCGATGCTGGTGCAGGTCGGCGATCAGGAGGTGCTGCTGTCGGACGCCCAGCGGCTCGCCGCGCATGCGCGCGCATGCGGCGTGCCGTGCCGGCTCGAGATTCATGCCGCGCGCTGGCATGTGTTTCATCTGCAGGCGTTCTATCTGCAATCGGCGCGCGACGCGTTGCGGACGCTGGCCGGATTCGCCGCGCAGCGCGTTGCCGCGCCGGTGTAGTGTTGCTTGCTGCGGCGATGCTTGACGAGCCTGGCGGTCGTACGCGGCTGCCAGAGCACGCCCACCGCGCCCGCATGCGCGTCAAAACCGATGCCGGATCCCGACCGCCATCACCAGTTGATTCGCGCCGGATGCGCGCGAGAAATTCGAGATCTGCGCGCCGGCAATGCCCGTTCCGGCCAGTCCGTTCGCATGCTGGAACAGCGCTTCCGTATAAACGTCGGTGCGCGGCGACAGCGCATCGATCGCGATGACGCCGGCTTGCTGCCATCGCGGCCGCGCCGCGCCCGCCGCACCGTCGAACGACGCGACGGTGAACACGTAGTCCGCCGCGACGGTCCATTTGCGCGTCAGCGCGTAGCGCGCGTTGATCTCCGCGTTGTGGAACGTGATGTTCGCGCCGTGCAGCACGATCGGCGCATCGGCGACGTTGTTGATCGATGTGACCGCATCGAGCCGCGTGCGCGTCGCGATCGCGGACACCCGCAGCCGGTCCCACGTGTAAGCGGCCGCCGCGCTGACGGTGCGCTGCCGCGCCGCGTTGAACGGCGCGCCGGCCGGCTCCGCGCCGTCGGCATTGGCGGGCGGCAGATTGCCTTCGCGGTCGAATGCGAGGTAGCTCGCGCCGGCCGAAAACGGCCCGTGCTCGTAGGTGGCCGCGAACGCGTAGCCGCGGTTGTTGCCGAAGCCGCCGGCCTCGTTCGAAAATCCGTACGTCGCGCCGAACCGGAAGCCGCCGAGCAGCGGGCTCGTGTACTTCACCGAGTTGTTGGTGCGCGTGTAGTTCGCGAGATTGTCGTTGTCGAACGGATGCGCGAACGCGACGCCGCCGAACGGCGTGCCGGCCAATGCAAACGGCTGAACGAGTTGCAGCGTCGAATCGAACTGGCGGCCGACCGTCACCGTGCCGTACCTGCCGGACGCGAGCCCCACGTAAGACTGGAAGCCGAACAGCCGCCCTTGCTGCCCGAGCGCACCGTTGGTGACCGCAAAACCCGTCGCGAGCAGAAACAACGCGTTCAGATCGGCGCCGAGCGGCTCGTTGCCGGAGAGCGTCAAGCGGCTCACGTTGGCGTCGCCGGATTTCGCCTGGAACGCGTGCGCGTCGCCGCGGTGGCTGCCGATGTCGTCGACGAACGCGATCCCGCCGTCGATCAGGCCGGAAATCGCGACCGTGCCCTGCGCACGCGCGACGGCCGGAATGAACAGCGCGACGATGCAGCCGCGCACGGCGGCCCGAATCCGTGGGTTCATACGCGCTGCCGCGATGCGCTCGACGGCTTGCCGGACGCCGCTTCCGCGCGGCGCAACGGCGCGCGCTGCACGGCCGAGATGCGCGAACGCAGCGCATGGACGATCCACGCACGCTCGGCCACTTCCCGCTGAATTTCGCGCGCGTGGCCTGACGCGCGATCGCCGTCGCGCGGGCTTTCCGGCCGCGTCGCGTGCGCGTGCGCGTGCGCCGGCGCGGCGTCGGCGTTGACGTCGGCGATCAGGCGCGCGGCGTCGCGCGCGGCGGCGGCAATCGTCGCCCGGTCCAGCGCGTCGAGCGTATCGTCGAGATACTCGACCGGCGCGAGCGCGCCGACCAGCGCCTTCATCTGCTGCATCGCGACGGTTGCGCTCGCGGTGCGCGGGTCGGACGCAATCGACTCGAAGCGCGTCGCCGCGATGGTCGCATCGAGCCGATCGATCGCAACGCACGCCTGGCGGCGCAGCACGGTCAGCGATTCGCGGCGCGCGCGCGCGTGCGCGGGCGCGTCGTCGCCGACCGCGCGCAGGTAGGTCGCGGTGGCCGCCATCGCGAGATCGGCCACCTCGCCGATCCGGTGATGCTCGCGGTCGGGCCATGCGAGCAGGCTGATGACCACGCCGACCAGCACCCCGGCAAAACTGTTGCCGACCCGCAGCGCGGCCAGCATCCATGACGGCCCGATCGGCGTCCCGAGATGCGCGACCAGAATGAAATGCGACGTCAGGAACAGGATGTACGACACGTAGCTCACGCTGCGCGTGGCGAGCGTGCCGGTGGCGAGCGGCAGCACCGCGAGCGCCAGCAGCAACGGATCGTGAACCAGCAGCGACACGGCCGATGCGAGCACCGCGCCGAGCAGCGTGCCGCCGATGCGCAGCCCGGACAGCTTCACCGTCTGCGACAGCGTCGGCTGCATGATGAACATCGTCGTCAGCGCGAGCCAGTATCCCTGCTGCACGCCCGAGATGCGCGCGAGCGCGACGGCGATCATCGCGGCCACGGCAAGACGCGACGCATATCGATGAAACGGATTCGGCGCGACGATCTCGCGGCGCAGCGCGGCGAGCCGGCCCGCGCCGCGCGCGGGCTTGCCCGGTGCCGGCGCGGTGAGCGCCGCAGGAACGGTCGCGGTAGAAGGCGACTCCACCGCCGGATGAAGCAGCACTGCCGCGTATCGCGCGATCAGCGTTTCGCACGCGCGCAACCACGTCAGCCCCGCGTCGTCGCGATGCGCAACGCGAAACTCGGCGACGCGCCCCGCGAGCGTCGCGCGGAGTTCGGCGAGGTCGTTCGCGAGCGACTGCGCCGCGTCGGCGGCCGCGCCGTCGCGGCCAACGGCGCGCGGACACGCTTCCACGAGCCGCGCCAGTTGCGCGAGCACCGGCGCGAGCAGCGCGGCGGCTTCGCGCCGTTCGCCGACGCCAGCCGCGGCGATGTGCGACTCGAGGCCGGCGAGCAACGCCATCGCGCGTTCCGCATCGGCGCGCCACTTGGCGGACAGCGGCGGAAGACCGCCGCGCGGGTGCATCGACACGGCGATCATCGCGTCGAGGCGCGCGCGCAATGCCGCGCGGCCGCGCTCGAGCGAGGCGGAATCGCCGTTCGCGGCCCGTGCGAGCCGTTCGACGAAGTTCGCCATCGCATGCAGGAACGCCATCGTCGCCATCCGCGCGCGTGCGCTGCCGTCGGTCTGCCACAGGACGATGCCGGCCAGCGTCGCCCAGACGCTGCCGCCGAAGTAGAACAGCGCGTACTGCACGGCCGACGCGCCGCCATGGACCGGAAAGCATGCAGAGACGGCGCATGCGGTCGCGGTCAGAATGCCGCGCGTGCCGGCCGCGCCGCCCCACTTGCGCGCCGACGCGCCCAGATACGCGACGGCCCCGACGATGACGATCGACAGCGGCGGCAGCGCATGCGTCGCGATCGCGCTGGCGGACGCCAGGCCGCCCAGCATCCCGAACGACAGGCCGGTGGCGAGGCGGCCGGCGGCCGGGCGCTCGGACTCGTCGGCGAGGCAGGTCCAGAACGCGGCGATCGCGGACCAGCACAGCATCGGCATATGCAGCCGCGCCGCGGCGACGGCCGGCACGACACAGATCAGCCCGCCGCGCAGCGCTTCGGCGAGCGGCAGGTAGTGTCCGCCGAGATTGACGAAGCGCCGCAATCGGTCGCGAGCGGTTGAGACTAGACCCATCGTCGATCCTGCGCGCTCAACGTGCGTCGCCTGCGAGCGGGACCGGAATCACGGTCAGCGACCGGATGCCCTGCGCACCGCGGATCAGCACGCCTTCGATGTCGGCCGTCGCGGACGGCCCGCTCATCAGGCACGCGTAGCGCGCCGCGAAGAACTCGGGGCGGTGATACGCGTGATGCAGGTTGCCGACGATCTGCGCCGGGTCGAGCAGCGCGACCAGATGTTGCGACAGGTAGCCGAGCGCGTTCACGCGATACTCGCGCTCGCTCAGATAGAGCGAGCCGGTTTCCGCGACCGCGAACGCCGGGCGCACGATCCCGACGTCGACGTCGTTCAGCTCGTGCGGCCGCTCGACGGCTTCGATGCGCCGCGTGCCGGCCACCTCGGGCACCGCCGAACAGACCACCCGCGCGTCCGGAAAGCGCGCGCGGAGCAGCGCGTCGAGGTCGCCGTCCGCCGGCGGCTCGCACCAGATGCCGCCGACCCGCGCGAGCGCCTGCTTGAACGCGTCGAGCGCGGGCGGCAGATCCTGATCGAACAACGGCACCGCCGGCAGCGGCGCCGGCGTCCGGCCGGCCGCGCGCAGGCGGGAAAGGATCAGGTCGCGGCTGCTCATTTCTTGTTCCTCTTCAGATACCAGTCACGGAAAGTTTCGGCCGGCGGCTCCGGCAGTTCGCGCTGCTTGCCCCACTCGTTGAGCGGGTTGTACAGCACCGCGCGCGGCAGCGTCGAGATCGCGCCGGCGGCGCCCTTGATCGCCGCGCGATAGAGCTTCGGCCGGGACAGCACCTTGCCGGCGACCGTCATCGCTTCGCGCTTGACGAACGGCAGCGCGTGCCGCTCGGCGATGATCTGCCGCCACTTGTAGATCTGCTCGTGGATGTTGATCTTGACCGGGCACACGTTCGTGCAGCTGCCGTTCATCGTCGACGCGAACGGCAGCGAGCTGTATTTCTTGAAGTCGTAGGTCGGGTTGATGATCGCGCCGATCGGACCGGAGTAGACGCCGCCGTAGCTCAGCCCGCTGCTGCGCCGGTAGACCGGGCACGTGTTCATGCACGCGCCGCAGCGGATGCACTTCAGCGAATACCAGAAGTCGTCCATCGCGAGCCGCTCGGAGCGGCCGTTGTCGACCAGCACGAAGTGCATTTCGCCGCCGTCGCGCGGGCCGCGGAAATGCGACGTGTACTGCGTGATCGGCGAGCCGAGCGCGTTGCGCGACAGCATGCGGATGAAGAGGCCGAGGTGCTCGAGCTTCGGAATCAGCTTCTCGATGCCGATCGACGCGATGTGCAGCGGCGGCAGGTTCGCGCTGAGGTCGGCATTGCCTTCGTTCGTGCAGACGGTGATGCCGCCCGTCTCCGCCACCGCGAAGTTGCAGCCCGTCATGCCCGCTTCCGCGGCGAGGAAGTGCGGGCGCGTGGCCTGCCGCTGCGCCTCGGCCAGCCGCGGAATGCTGCTTTCGGCCGGATCGGTGCCGAACGAGGCCGCAAAGGTCTGCGCCACGTCCGTCGCGAGCTTGTGTACGGCCGGCACGACGATATGCGACGGCATCTCGTCGTCGAGCTGCTGAATCCGCTCGCCGAGATCGGTTTCGACCACCGCGATGCCGCGCGCCTCGAGGTACGGGCGCATCTCGCACTCCTCGGTCAGCATCGACTTGCTCTTGACCAGCGTGCGCACGTTGCGGCCCTGCAGGATGTCGTAGACGATCCGGTTGTGCTCTTCCGCGTCCTTCGCCCAATGCACGACCACGCCGTTCGCGGTCGCATTGCGCTCGAACTGCTCGAGATAGTCGGGCAGATGCGTGAGCGTGTGCTCTTTGACCGCGGACGCGAGCGCGCGCATCGTTTCCCATTCGGGAATCGCATGCACGGCCTCGTCGCGCGCGGTGCGCAGCCCCCACAGGCGCTTGTCGTGGAACTCGACGTGTTTCTCGTCGGCGATGAACTTCTTCGAGTAACCGACGTGGTCGACGCGTTTCATGCTCGTGCTCCGTTCAGGATGCTCGCGATGTGGATGAACTTCAGGCCGAGTCCGAGGCGCTCCGAGCAGCCCTTCTGATGCATCAGGCACGACGAATCGGCCGACACGACGTACTCGGCGCCGTTGCGCGCATGATCGCGCACCTTGTCGGCGCCCATCCGCGCGGATACCGGCTCCTCCGAGACGCAGAACGTGCCGCCGAAGCCGCAGCATTCGTCGGGACGGTCGGGCTCGATGAACTCGATGCCCTTCACGCCCTTGAGCAGCGTCAGCGGCTTCGAGAAGAACGGGCCGCCGATTTCGGACATGCTGGCGGTCTTCAGGCCGCGCAGCGTGCCGCAACTGTTGTGCAGGCCGACCTTGTGCGGAAATTCCGCCCACGGAAAGTCGCGCACCTGCAGCACGTCGTGAATGAACTCGACCAGCTCGTAGGTGTTGCGGCGGACCGCGAGCGCGTCGGGCGTCTGATCGGCCGCGCTCAGATGGTCGCGCACGTGATGCACGCAGCTGCCGCTCGGCGCGACGATGTAGTCGTAGCCGGCGAAGTTGCGCACGAACAGGTTCTCGGTGGCCGCGGCCTGCTTTTCACAGCCGCTGTTTCCCATCGGCTGCCCGCAGCAGGTCTGGTCGAGCGGATAGTCGACCTCGCAGCCGAGGCGCTCGAGCAGTTCGAGCGTCGCGACGCCCACGTCGGGAAAGAACGCGTCGATGAAGCACGGGATGAACAAGGCTACTTTCAATGCAGCGGCTCCTGAAAACGGTTTGCTGGTTCGGGGTACGGCGCGGCCGCGGCGGATCAGTCGTGCGCTTCGCGGTACTTCGCGAACTTCGACGTCTGGCCGATCCCCGGGTTGAAGCAGTTGCACGGGTCGAGCCCTTCGTAGAACGCCTTGAGCGCCGGCTTCGCGTGGTACAGGTGCCCGACGTTGTGCTCGGCCGGATATTCGGCGCGGCGCGCGTCGAGCAGCTTCCACATCGCGTGTTCGAGCGCGAGGCAGTCGTTGCCCTTCTTGACGATGTAGTCCTGGTGGAACACGTGGCACAGGAAGTGGCCGTAATACAGCTTGATCGCGATCGGCGCGTCGATGTCGGGCGGCAGCGTCTCGAACCAGTCGCGATCGTTGCGGCGAAGCGCGATGTCGAGCGCGACGATGTCCTCAACGTCGCGGGTATGCACGTTGCGGTAGCGGATCGCCGCGCCGGCCGCCGCGAACCGGTGCAGGAACGCCTTCTCGCCTTCCGCCGGCGTGCATTCGAAGAACGCGCCCGTGCGCTTCGCGAAGAACGACGTCAGGAAGCTGCGCGCTTCCTCCGCGGTATCGGCCGATACCTTCAGCATCAGATGATGTTCGTAGCGCTTGCCGTAGTCGCGAATGCGCGGCGGCAGGTGATTCGGAAACAGGTTGCTGACGGCCTGCATCACGCGATCGCTCAGATGCCGCGGCAGGAAGCCGAGCCGGTCGAACCACGCGTCGCATTTGCTCTTGAAGCCGAACAGCATCGGCATGCGCTTCGTGCCGAAGTGGCGGATCATCAGGAACGTGTCCTTGCCGTACTTCTGCGCGATGTCGAACGCGTCGCGGTGCAGGTATTCGCCCGCGATCGGCAGGCGCTTGAACTGCGTGAGCGCGTGACGGCGGATGTCGGTCAGCTCGTCGATGTCGTTGGTGCCGATGTAGAACACCTTCGCACCGGCTTCGATCGGAAACGTGTCGAGGCGCACCGCGAACACCATCACCTTGCCGGCCGAGCCCGATGCTTCGTGCAGCCGCAGCGGATCGGCGTTGTAGCGCGCGGGCGTGTCGGCATCGACGTCGCGCACGTGCTCGGCGTAGTGGTGATCGGAACCGGACGCATCGCCGTCGACGATGTCGCGCTCCGAGAAATCGCCGTTGTCGAGGCGCGCGAGGATTTCCTCCGGCACCGCGCCCAGGCGCACGTCGAGATGGTTCACGAGCTTCAGGCGCCCGTCCGCACCGACCTGGGCGAACACCGACATCTCCGTGTAAGCCGGGCCGCGCTGCACCAGCGCGCCGCCGGAGTTGTTGCAGACGCCGCCGATCACCGACGCGCCGATGCACGACGAGCCGATCACCGAGTGCGGCTCGCGCCCGAGCGGTTTCAGCGTCTGCTCGAGCTGATCGAGCGTCGCGCCCGGCAGGCAGATCACCTGCTTGCCGCTTTTGATGACGTGCACCTTGCGGATCCGTGCGGTGCTGACGATCACGATGTCGCGGTCGTAGTCGTCGCCGTCGGGCGTCGAGCCGCCTGTGAGACCGGTGTTCGACGCCTGGCAGATCACGATCACGTTCGCGGCCACGCAGGCCTGCAGCACCTTCCATTGCTGGAGCAGCGTGCCGGGCCGCACCACCGCGAGCGTCCGGCCTTCGCCGAACCGGAAGCCGGTCCGGTAGCGCCGCGTGTCCCGCTCGTTCGTCAGTACGTCCTGCTGGCCGACGATTTCCGTCAGCGAACGGATGAACGCCTCATGCCGCCCGGTGGGCGGCGCAAGCGGCGAAGACGATTCGCCTGATACGGTTGACACGTGAATTCTCCTGTTGACCGAGCGCGGAAGAGGGATTGAACGGCGCCGCAGCGGCGTCCGATCGGAATGCCGTAAGGCTAGGCGTGCGGGGCGGTGAAGTCCAATATCGCGTGGACGCGATTTCAAGACGAAATGCATATCGCTCGCCGCGCGGGCGGGCGTGCAGGCGGCGCGGCGGCGGCGATTGGGGCGTGGTGCGGGGTGGAATGCGGGTGGTTTGCGAGCGGTTCGCCGGCGGATTGCCTGCGGATTGCGGCTTCCGCGCGGCGTGCCGCGTCGAATCGACGGGCCGATGCCGCTAGCGGCGCTGACCGTGGGCGCCGGCGCTCATGGCTTTCACGGCGTCGCGGCGCCGTCGGCCGTTTCGCGCGCGAGCGTGCGGACGGCGCGCACGAGATTCTGAATCACCGGCGATTTTTCGCGCGGCCGGTGAACGAGCACGATCGGCGAGCGCAGCGGCTCACCCTGCAAGCCGTGGTAGGTGACGCGATCCGTCGGCGCCTGGCGCACCGACTCGGGAATCAGCGTCACGCCGAAGCCGGCCGCGACGAGGTTCACCGACGCGGGGATCTGCGGCGACTCCATTTCGATGGTCGGCGTGAAGCCGGCTGCCCAGCACGCGCCGACGATCGCGTCGTACAACGCGGGGCCGATCGCGCGCGGGAACAACACCAGCGGGTCGTCGGACAGCGCGTGCAGTGCGAGCACCGCTTCCGCGCCGTGGCGGTGGCCGGACGGCAGCACGGCCAGAAAGCGCTCTTCGACCAGCGGCTGCACGGCCAGGCCGCGGCAATCGAGCGGCAGGCGCACCAGCGCGGCATCGACGCGCGCCTCGAGCACCTTGTCGATCAGCGCCGGGCTGTTGCTCTCTTCGCAGTGGATCAGGACGTCCGGATAGTCGCGCCGGAAGCGTTGCATCAGCGACGCGACGAATGGATGGAACACGATCGAGCCGGCAAAGCCCAGCACGAGCCGGCCGCTCAGGCCGCGCCCGGCGTTCTGCGCTTCGGCGAGCGCGAGCTCGGCTTCTTCGACGATATGCTTCGCGCGCTCGCGGAACAGGCGGCCGGCGTCGGTCAGTTCGACGCGCCGCGGATGGCGGATGAACAGGCGTGTGCCGATCTCGCGCTCGAGCTTCAGGATCTGCTGACTCAGCGGCGGCTGCGCGATGCCGAGAAACTCGGCGGCCTCGGTGAAATGCAGATACTCGGCCACCGCGAGGAAGTAGCGTAGCTGACGGAATTCCATGCGGGTGTCGGGTCGGAAAAGCGTGGGGCTCGGGGCCGGGGGAAGGCTTGGGGGGCGATTTTAACTCGGGCGGGCGGGGGGTGGGTTTTGGCGGGGTATGGGGGCCCTCCAACAGAATTCGCTATCTGGACCGGCGCGAGATCGCGTGACCAATGCGGTCGATCCGGTGGCGGCGAGACTACCGCGCAAAGAGCCGACGCTATGCGAGTCGTCGTCCGCGGTGGCACGCATGTTTCGATGCCGCGTTCGTCGTCGCGAGGCGCGGCACATGCGGACAGCCTCGCCGCATTCCCCGCCAACGCTCACCCCACCCGAAACCCACCCTGCTCCACCGTCAACCCCGCAAACACCGACCAATCGCAATCGCCCATGCCCGCCTCGACGGCTTCCGCCATTCGATCCCGCACCACCGCGAGCATCGGCAACGTGCGGCCCGCCTGCGCGGCGGCGTCGCCCGCGAGGCGCAGATCCTTCAATCCGAGCGACGCCTTGAAGCCGGGCCGATACGCGTTCTCGACGATATTGCGCGAATAGGTCCGATACGGACGGCTGCCGAACAGCGTGCCGAGGATCAACTCGAAGAACCGCGTGCGAGAAAGCCCGTTCGCCTCGGTGAGCACGACCGCTTCGGCCATCGCTTCGATCGCCATCGTGATCATCATGTTGCACGCGAGTTTCGCGGCATAAGCGGCGGGCGGCGCTTCGCCCATGTCCCATACCTGCTTGCCGATGGCGTCGAGCGCCGGCATGACGCGCGCGAGCGCCGCCGGCGCGCCCGCGGCCAGCACGTTCAGCTCGCCCTGCGCCGCGACGTCGGGGCGCCCGAGCACCGGCGCAGCCACATAAGCGACGCCCGCCGCGCGATGAAGCGCGACCAGCTCGTGCGCGAACGCGACCGAGATCGTCGATGCGACCACATGCACGAGCCCCGGCCGCGCCTGCTGCAACAGCTTCGCATCGAGCAGCACGGCGCGGATCGCCGCGTCGTCGGACAGCATCGTCAACGCAACGTCGGCCTGCAGCGCATGCACCGGCGCGTCGACCATGCGCACGCCGTCGACGGCGCCGCCCGACCGATTCCACGCCGTCACCGCATGGCCGGCGGCGACCAGATTGCGGGCCATCTCGCGCCCCATCGAACCCATCCCGATGATGCCGATTTCCATTCGACTCTCCTTGCGCACACGCGCGTTCACGAGGTGCTGTGCAGCGGCTCGGCTGCCTCGGTATGTTCGACGAGCCAGTTCAGCACCGGCGCCAGCGCCTCATCGGAGTTCTTCTCGTAGATGAGCCCGTGGCCGTTGCCGAACACCCGATGGTCGGGCAGATGCAGCACTTCAGCGTGGCTGCCGGCGGCGTTGAGTTCCCGCCGCCCGACGTGCGGCGGTCCGGCCGAAGCCGCAGTCGACCGTGACGACATGCGGTGGATCGAAGTCTGTCAAATTCAGTTTCGTGCGGCAATTCAATATAATGAACAGCATCCGTTCATTTTTGTGGGTACATCGATATGGAGTGGGGCGACGTCCGGATCTTCCTCGCGATTGCGCGTACGGGCACGCTAGGCGCGGCGGCACGCGCGCTGGCGCTGAGTCACCCGACGATCGGGCGACGCTTGCGCGCGCTGGAAGCGTCGATGGGGCAAGTGCTGTTTCAGCGAACCGCGGACGGCTTCGTTCTGACCGAGGAAGGCGTCGCCATCCTGCCGCTCGCCGAGCAGATGGAAGAAAGCGCGCTGACGATGGAGCGCCGGCTGACCGGCGAGCAGCAGAAGCTCGAAGGCACGCTGAAGATATCGTCGTCCGACTGGTTCGGCGCGTATGTGTTGCCGCCCGTGATCGCCGAGTATTCGCGCGACTATCCGCTGGTTGAAATCGACGTGCTGACCGGCACGCGCCTGTTCAATCTCGCCCAGCGTGAAGCGGACGTCGCGTTCCGGATCGTTCCATTCACCGGGCACGACATCGTGCAGCGCCGGCTGACGCGGATGCGCTACGGCGTCTACGTGGCGGCCGCGCATGCCGATCCGGTCGAAGGCGACGGCGCCGGGCACCGCCTGATCGCGATGGATACGTCGACCGGGAGCTTCCCCGACATCGACTGGCTGAAAGCGCGCTTTCCGAATGCGGGCGTGGTATTGCAATCGAATAACCGGAATGTCCAGGCCCAGATGTGCGGCCGCGGTTTGGGCATTGCCGTATTGCCGCGGCCGGTCGGCGATCAGCTCGCGACCATTCGCAGGCTCGATTTACGCGACGAGCCGCCGCAACGCGATATCTGGATGGGCTACCACCGCGATCTCAGGCGGCTGCATCGCTTGCGCGCGTTCGTCGATCTCGCGGTCAAGCACATCGGCAACGAATGAATCGCAACGACCCGCGGCCGCGAAAGCCTCACGCGGCAATCCAACGTCGAGCCCGATAATTCACCGCGTACCACTAAACATTCGCGGCCGAACGGAAGTGACGGCACCGACCTATCCGCAGCGCAGCGGTCGTTCAGGCATCTGCTTCGACGCGTATAGAACGACGCTTCACGTCTTACCAAATCACACATTCAAGTGCTTAGCAAGCCGAATATGCTGGCTCAGCCATCACACTGCTGGATATACGAAATATTCGGCATTCGAAATTATCATCTAAGTTCTTCGCCGCTTGATTTTAATCAATATAGATATGCCCGCCGCTGCCTTATAAACCTTAAAGGGAATACTTGATATTTCCTGTTTTCATCATACGGATGATCGCAGTGCGAGCATCCAATCGACTGGCATCAAGGCGCGGCATGTATTTGTTTCTTATGTTTGGTTTGTTGTGCTGCGCAATCGTCGTCCTGTTCTGGACCAATCCACGGGACGGCGATCGGTAGAGCATTCAACCGGTACGGGTGTGCGTCGCCTTGCTCACGACCACATCCGCACGAAGCAACGCGCCACTGCGGACGTAAAGAACGCGAATACCCACCATCGACGCCTCCCGCAATACCGCCCGATAGCATCCCGAACCGATACACCGATGCCGTTTCGACAACGGCCGACGTGCTGCCGACGCACGTGCGCCGGACTCAGAATTTGTGCGCCACGCCGACCATGAACATGTCCTGGTCCTTGTCGTTGCGGGTCGCGACACGGTTGAAGCGCACGCTCGCCGCCCAATCCTCGGTCACCTGATAACTTACCTGCGCGCTGAGCAACGCATTGAGCCGCGTCTGGCTCGACGCTTCGTCGCGATCGCGTGACAGATACGGGCCGACGCCGGCCGACAGCGTCCAATTGCTGCCGACCGGCGCGACGTACCAGAATTGCGCGGCCACGCCGCGCCGGCCCGCGACGCCATTGTTGCCTTCGTAGACGAAGCTCGCCGAATAGGCCCACGCAGTGCCGAACGGCCGCCGGACTTCGACCATGTACCCCTTCTCCATCGGCACTTGCGGACGGTTGGTCTGCGACGTGCCGGCCCACACCGCGACCTGCGTCTTGCCGTCGGATACCGCCGGATGCGACTGGCCGCCGAAGTCGGAGCCGATGCCGAACAGCACCGCGTCGGAATTGAAGCCGCCGAGCATCTGCACGTGGTTGTATTGCACCTTGACGAAGAAGCGATCGGGAACGACGTAATAGCGCATCGCCGCCGACGCGCGCACGCCCCATCGCTTGTCGTTGCGCGCCTCGTTGTCGACGTGCGTGGTGTCCATGCTGAAGTACGGCCCCGCCGACAGTTCGAGCACCCACCGATTGGCGAGCGGCCAACGAAACGAGCCGAGCGCCGCGAAGCCGTCGCGGTGATGGTCGAGCGGATGCCCTTCGTTCAGGTACGCGACATAGACCGACAGGTAGTCGTTCAACACGTCGCCGAAACCGACTTCGTAGGCGCGCCAGTGCATATCGCCGCCCTCGGTCGCGCGGCCGTCGCCATACACCGCATAGACGTCGATCGTCCGGTCAGCTGACTTGGGGGTGGCAGGCAAGTCCGGCGCGCCGTCGGCGGCGCGGGCATGCAGTGGAGACGCCAGCAATGCGAAACCGGCGATCGAACTCGTGACAACGAAGCGCAAGCAGACGCGACGATATCGTCCCATTTCGACACCCCCTCACGTTGGGCACCGCGGTTTCGTGGACAAGTCGCTGGCGATTATAGGTGGCGCCGGGCCGTGAGGACCAGCCCGGAGATGCACGTAGGCGCGCGGATAGCAGCGCGCCTGCGGTGAACGCAGGCGCGGCAGTGATGATAGTGAGGGCCGCGCGGTCTATCGGCGCGTGTCGCCGAACGTGGCGTCCGGCGGCGTCCGGCCGTCATGCCGGGCCCTCGGCGCACATCGTCAACGCGCCGGATCGCGAACTGCCGAGCGTCGCGCGAAGCGCTCGACTTTGGTCACACGAAATGATCGACGGCCGCGGCTCGCTACGTTCCGCTACGTTCCGCTACGTTCCGCTACGTTCCGCGGCGCGCCGGCAAACGCTCAGGCGTCGCCCTGCGCCGAGCCGATCCGAAATACCGAGACGGTCGCCGCGAGCTGCTCGGCCTGCGCCTTCAGCGACAGCGCCGACGACGACGCCTGCTGAACCAGCGCCGCGTTCTGCTGCGTGACCTGATCCATCTGCGTCACGGCCTGGTTCACCTGCTCGATGCCCTTCGACTGCTCGTCGGATGCGGCGGCGATCTCGCCCATCAACACCTGCACGCGCTGCACCGACGCGAGGATCTCCGACATCCGGTCGGTCGCACGGTCGACCTGGCGCGCGCCCGTCTCGACGCGCCGCAGCGAATCGTTGATCAACTCCTTGATCTCGCGCGACGCGGTGGCGCTGCGCTGCGCGAGCGAGCGCACCTCGCCCGCGACCACCGCGAATCCGCGGCCCTGCTCGCCGGCGCGCGCCGCTTCGACGGCCGCATTCAACGACAGGATGTTGGTCTGGAACGCGATGCCTTCGATGACCGAGGTGATTTCCGCGATCTTGCCGGACGCGTCGGACAGGCCGCGCATCGTGCCGACCACTTCCTGCGTCGCCTGATTGCCCTCTTCGGTCAGCATTGCCGCGTTGTGCACCACCTGGTTCGCCTGCTTCGCGTTGTCGGCGTTCTGGCGCACGGTCGACGTCAGCTGCTCCATCGACGCAGCCGTTTCTTCCAGCGACGCGGCCTGCTCCTCCGTGCGCTGCGACAGGTCCATGTTGCCGGCCGTGATTTCATGCGCAGACGTCTCGATGGACCGGGAGCCTTCGCGCACGATCCGGATGGTCTGCAGCAGCTTGCTCTGCATCGTCTGCAGGCCGCTCATCAATTGGCCCATTTCATCTGACGATTCGACGTCGATCCGCGTCGTCAGGTCGCCCTCGGCGATCGCGCTGAAGTGACCAAGCGCGCGCGCCAGCGGCACGCCGATCGCATTCTGCAGCGACCACCACGTGAACGCCGCCGCGCCCAGCGCGACAGCGATGCCCGCGATCGCGAAGCCGACGAACCAGTGAAAGCGGGCCTGCGCGGCATCGAACGTCACGCGCGACGCGCTCATCTGGATCCGGCCGAGCGCATCCATCGAATCCGATGCGTCGATGAACAGCGACGGCGGGATGTGCCGCCACACGTTCGGAATGTTCGCGGGATCGCGCGCGGCGATCGCGGTGAACATCGGCTCGAGGCCGTGCTCGACGAGCGCGTTGAACTTCGTGTTCGCGTCGGCTGCGCGGCGCGCTTCCTCAGGGCCGGAAAGCCGCAGCCCACGATAGGTGTCCCATGCCTTCTTCGACGCGGCGAGCAGCTCGCGGGCCGTGGCGCTCTCTTGCGCGACGTCGGGGCTGTCCGGATCGAGCGCGATGCGATACAGCCACAGACGCGTTCTCGACAGCGCGACGTTGGCCTGCCCGAGCGCCTCCGACGACGCCAGCCGTTCCGAATAGAGCGTCTTCACATCGTCGTTGCTGATCGCGACGCCGATGACGCCGATGAAGCCGCCGATGACGAGCAACACCCCGAGAAAGCCCATTGCGAGCGCCAGCCGGACGCGAATGCTTAAATTTCTGATCATGAAGAGGCGAACGTTGAGCACGAAACCGTTGCATGCGACGCATGCGTGTGAAGCCGATCGAAGCGGCACGTGCGGGACCGATGCCTCGATAACGACCAAAGCGGCGCGCGAATTAGTGCGGAGCCCGTAATGGACGTTTCCTGAAGCCGCGATTAATGGGGGGAATTTGGCGTGGTAGCAGCAGCGCGAGCCGGTTCATTGCTCGCACTTGCGTGGGTGACGGCGTGGCGCAGGCCACGCGATGACATTCATCCGACCAATCCTACAACAACACGATTTTTTTCGGAACGCGAAATCGCGCAGCGACGATCCGCACGACGACGTGATGACCGCGCCGGCATCCATGCTCAGCGCGCAGCTGCCTCCGTATTGCGCACGCTGCCGAGGAAGCGCCCCAGTTCGACCGTCTGCGGACGCTCGAAGATGTCCTCGGCGCTCCCGCTCTCCCACACTCGCCCTTGATGCATGAACACGATCCTGTCGCTGACCGCACGCGCGAAGTTCATCTCGTGCGTGACCATGATCAGCGTCATGTGCTCGCGCGCCAGCTGCTCGACGACGCCCAGCACCTCGCCCACCAGTTCGGGATCGAGCGCGGACGTGATCTCGTCGCACAGCAGCACGCTCGGCTTCATCGCGAGCGCCCGCGCGATCGCGACGCGTTGCTGCTGGCCGCCCGACAGCTGGTCGGGAAACGCGTCGAACTTGTCGCCGAGGCCGACGCGCTCGAGCATCAGTTCGGCGACCGCGCGCGCCTGCTGCCGATGCGCGCGCTTCACGACCGTCTGCGCCAGCATCACGTTCTGGCCGGCGCTCAGGTGCGGAAACAGGTTGTACTGCTGGAACACCATGCCGACCTTGAGCCGCAGTGCGCGCAACTCCGAGTGCCGCGCGTCGACGCATTCGCCGTCGATCGAGATGGTGCCCGCGTCGATGCGCTCGAGCCCGTTGAGCGTGCGCAGCAGCGTGCTCTTGCCCGAGCCGCTGCGGCCGATGATCGACACGACCTGGCCGCGCTCGACGGAGAAATCGATGCCCTTGAGCACATGATGGGTGCCGAAGTACTTCTCGACACCGCGGGTTTCAACGAGCGGCATGCCATCTCCTTTGCAACGTGCGCGCATAACGCGTGAGCGGATAACAGAGTGCGAAATAGATCAGCGCGACGAGCCCGTACACGACGAACGGCCGGAACGTCGCGTTCGAGATCGCGATGCCGGTCTTGGTCAGCTCGGTGAAGCCGATGATCGACACGAGCGCCGTATCCTTGACGGCCTGCACGCCGAAGCCGACCGTCGGCGCGACCGCGATGCGCGCGGCCTGCGGCAGGATCACGTGCCGCAACTGCTCGACGTAGCTCATCGCGAGGCTCGCCGACGCTTCCCATTGCCCTTTCGGCACCGCCTCGACGCAGCCGCGCCAGATTTCGGCCAGATAGGCGCTCGTGAAGAACGTGAGCCCCGCGGTCGCGGCGACCCACGGCGGCACGTCGAAGCCCAGCAGCGGCAGACCGAAGAACACGATGAACAGCTGCATCAGCAGCGGCGTGCCCTGGAACACCTCGATGTAGACCTTCGCGCAGCCGCGCAGCAGCGTCGAGCCCGACACGCGCATCACGAGCACCGCGAGGCCGACGATGCCGCCGGACAGGAACGACACGATCGACAGCACGACCGTCCAGCGCGCGGCGAGCAGCAGGTTCGCGAGAATCTGCCCGAACGAGAATTCGATCATCGCGCACCTCGCACGCGGCGGGAGAACAACCGCCGCCCCATCGATCCGAGCGCGCCGCGCAGCAGCAGCGCCATCGCCAGATATGCGGCGGTGATGACGAAATACGTCTCGAATGCGCGGAAGTTGCGCGACTGGATGTAGCCGGCCGCGTAGGTCAGATCGGCCACCGAGATCTGCGACACGACCGCCGAACCGAGCATCGTGATCACGATCTGGCTCGACAGCGCCGGGAACACCTTCGCGAGCGCCTGCGGCAGCACGACGTGACGCAGCATCTGTGCGCGCGACATCGCGAGCGCGGACGCGGCCTCGACGTGTCCGTTCGGCACCGCGGCGACGCCCGCGCGCACGATCTCGACCGAATACGCGCCGAGATTGAGCGTCATCGCGAGGATCGCGGCCGCGTATTCGCCGATATGCACGCCGAGCGCCGGCAGGCCGAAGAAGATGAAGAACAGCTGGACGACGAACGGCGTATTGCGGATCGCCTCGACGTACGCGCCGATCAGCGGCCGCAGCCGCACGGCCGCGCGCGCGTCGACGCTGTAGGCGGCCGCGCCGAGTATGCCGATCGCCACGCCGAGCACGGTCGCGACCGCGGTCAGCGCGAGCGTGGTCGCGGCGCCGCTCGCGAACACGCCGGCGTAGTCGGCAAGCTCGCCGAATTGAAGCTGGTAGCTCATGACGGTCGATGGATTCAGGTTTGACGATGCAAGCCGCTGCGGCGGCCGCCGGGCGCGCCGCGGCGGCGGATCAGGCGGGGCGGCGGCCGGTCACAGCCCGGCCGGCAGCGGCTGGCCGAGCCACTTCTTCGACATCGCGCCGAGCGTGCCGTCCTGCTTTGCATGCGCGATGGCGTCGTCGATCTTCGCGAGCAGGCGCGGTTCGTTCTTGTTGACGCCGACGAAGCACGGCGAATTCTTGATCACGAACTTGACCTCGGGCCGGCGCGGCGGATTCTTCGCGAGAATCGCCGCGGCCACGATGTTGCCGGCCGCGATCAGCTGCACCTGCCCGGAGAGGAACGCCTGGATCGTCGCGTTGTTGTCCTCGAAGCGCTTGATGGTCGCGTTCGGCGCGAGTTGCGTCAGCGCGATCTCCTCGAGCGCGCCGCGCGTGGCACCCACCGTCTTGCCGGTGAGATCGGCCGGCGTGCTCACCTTCACGTCGGCCGGCCCGAACACGCCCTGGAAATACGGCGCGTAGGCGCTCGAGAAGTCGATGACCTTCTCGCGCTCCGGGGTCTTGCCGAGCGACGAAATCACCATGTCGACCTTGTTGGTCGTCAGGTACGGAATCCGGTTCGCGCTGTTCACCGGCACGAGCGCCAGCTTCACGCCGAGCGCGCGCGCGAGCAGGCCGGCCATGTCGATGTCGTAGCCTTGCGGCTGCATGTCGGTGCCGACCGAGCCGAACGGCGGATAGTCTTCAGGCACCGCGACGCGCAGCGTGCCGCTCTTGGCGATGGTGTCGAGCGCGTCGGCCTGGGCCGGGGCTGCGGCGAACAGCGCCGTCACGGAGGCAGCGAGCAACGCAGCCAGCCACGTGCGTCGGGAAAACGGTCGAATCGTCAGGCTCACGGTCAATCATCCTCGTCTGGTATGTCGTCGGGCGGCGCGCAACGATTGCGCGGCCGGCACCACACCAGCAAGAAGCGGGCCATCGTCGTGAATCGGCTGTCGCGTCGGCATCGCACACACGCGCCGGCGATCTGCATTCCTCATTTCGGTGCATCGCCCGACGCGGCGCGCGGCCGTTGCCCATTCGCAGCGCGCGCGAGCGCACCAAATTAACCGGCTGGTTCACGCGCGGCGCGACGATGGCGATGAGGTTGCGCGCGGGTCGAACGTCGATGGCCGCGGATGCGCGTGGCGCGGCGCGTCGGTTGGACCGATCGGCCCGCAACGCGATGGCGAGAGGAAGGCATTACGCACGCCGTGCGCGGCCGGCCGCGCGCATCCCGCCCGAAATACCGCAGCGGATGCGCGCTCGGGATACCTATCGACCCTGCACCGGCAAGGTCACGCGCACGCCGAATCCGCCGCCGTTCAGCCCGTCGACGTAGGTCAGACGCCCGCCGAGCTTGGCCACGATCCGCGCGACGATCGACAGCCCCAGGCCGCTGCCGCTCGCGTCATGATCGGCACCGCGAAAGAACCGGTCCTGCAAGCGCGCCAGATCCTCGGTCGGCACGCCGGGGCCGTCGTCGCACACCTGGAGCGTGACCGCGTCGGCGTCCTGCCAAGATGCGATTTCGACGTGCCCATGCTCGCGGCCGTACTTGATCGCGTTATCGACGAGGTTGTCGAGCAGCACGCGAAGCAGCGTGGGCGGCGCGTGCATGACGACGCGGCCATCGACCCGCGACGTCACGGACATCTCCTTGCGCTCCGCGCGCGCCTGATGATCGTTCACGCATGCGGCGATCAATTGACGAAGATCGACGTCCGCGCCGTCCAGCGGAACCGTCTCGTCGAGCCGCGCCAGCGCGAGCAACTGATCGGCCAGATGCGTGCTGCGGTCGACGCCCTCGACGACCCGCTGCATCGCGCGCCGCTGGCGCTCCGGATCGCGCGCGGTGAGCGCTACCTGCGCCTGGACCTTGATGGCGGCGAGCGGCGTCTTCAGCTCGTGCGCCGCGTCGCTGGTGAACGCGCGCTCGCGAACGAGCGAGTCGCGCAGGCGTTGCAGCAACGTATTGAGCGCGGCGACCAGCGGACGCACTTCATCGGGAATGCCGTGCGTGCCGATTGCGTCAAGGTTGTCGGCCGAGCGCGCTTCGATCGCGTCGGACAGCGTGCGCAGCGGCGTCAGGCTGCGGCCGATCGCGAACCAGATCAACACCGCCAGCACCGGCAGCGCGAACGCCAGCGGCCGCGCCACGCGCCGCGCGACTTCGGCGGACAGGTCCGAGCGGCGCGTGCGCTGCTCGAAGATGCGCACCGTCCGGCCGCGCGCGGCATCGGTCAGCACGTACGCGTGCCACTTCGGATTGCCCGACTCGGCCGCGCCGGATGCGCCGGATGCAGCAGCCGCAGACGCCGGCACGTCGAGCGCCGCGAGACCCGGACTGGCCGCGAGGACGTGCCCGTCGGCATCGCTGACCTGGTACAGCATCGGCGGCGCGGCATCGTTGTCGCCGTCGTCGTCGTCGCGGCCGGCGAGCACGATCTCGGCGAAGCGCGGCAGGTCGCGCGCGTCGAGCACCGCGAAGGTCCGGGCGATCTGCTCGACGCGCGTTTCGTACCATTCGTCCGCTTCGTGAATCGCCTGACGATAGCTCGACACGAGCGAATAGGCCCACACCACCACCACGCCCGACAGCACGAGCAAGGTCAGCCGTTGCCGGATCGAACGCATCACGACGCCTTCTCCACCACGTAGCCCACGCCGCGGATCGTGCGGATCAGGTCGGCGCCGAGCTTCTTGCGCAGGTTCGACACGTGCACCTCGATCGCATTGCTCTCGATCTCCTCGTTCCAGCCGTACAGGCTGTCCTGCAGCTGCGCGCGCGACAGCGGGCGGCCCTGATTCGACAGCAGTTCGACCAGCAACGCGCATTCGCGCGACGTCAGCGCGATTCGCTCCGCGCCGCGGGTGGCCGTCATCAAGGCGGGATCGACCGACAGGTCGCCGTATTCGATCGTGTCGGTGCTGCGCCCCTGCGAACGCCGCACGAGCGCACGGCAGCGCGCAACCAGCTCGGTCAGGTCGAACGGCTTGCCGAGATAATCGTCGGCGCCCGCGCTCAGGCCGCTCACGCGATCGGCCACCGTGTCGCGCGCGGTCATCACCAGCACCGGCGTATGGTCGCGACGCTTGCGAAGCCACGCGAGCAGCTCGACGCCGGACATGCGCGGCAAGCCCAGATCCAGCACGACGAGGTCGTACGGCGTGGTTTCGAGCGCCAGTTGCGCATGCCGGCCGTCGTGCGCCCAGTCGACCGTCATGCCGGCCTCGCTCAGCCCGTCCTCCACGCCGCTGCCGATCAGCTTGTCGTCCTCCACGAGCAATACCCGCATGATGCGCAACTCCTCTTCGATCCGGACCTCGCGTCCGTTGCGGCACGATAACCGCAGGCGTGCCCGCGCATCAAGCGGGTCGCGGCCGAAATCGGGCCTTAAGAATCCGTTAACGTCGGCGCACTATCGTCGCGCTCACCGATACTGCCGACCCGAAACGCCCATGAAGACGCCCGCATTCCGATTCCGCTTCTGCGCCGCGC
Organism: Burkholderia sp. WP42; assembly: GCF_000745665.1. Classification (NCBI taxonomy): domain Bacteria; kingdom Pseudomonadati; phylum Pseudomonadota; class Betaproteobacteria; order Burkholderiales; family Burkholderiaceae; genus Burkholderia; species Burkholderia sp. WP42. The sequence continues at coordinate 108,400 of NZ_JQJT01000021.1, forward strand.
TCGCCGCGCTGCTCGTCGTGACCGCCGCGCCCGCGCAGGCGGGCGAGATCAAGCCGCTGATGCGCGACATGAAGCAGACGATGCAACGCGCGCTGAACAGCCGGACGACCGCCGAGATGCGCGGCTACGTCGCCCGGCTCGAAAGCGACGCGCAACAGGCGAGCCGCCAGCGCTATCGCAGCGACCAGTCGACCTACGACGAAGGCATGCGCACCTTGCAGCGCGAACTGACCGAAGTCGATCGCGCGATCGCGGCGAACGATCTGCCGGCCGCCAAGCAGGCATTGCGCCGCATCAACGACACGAAGAAGCACTACCACGACCTGCTCGGCTGAGCCGATCGCACTCCCCGCTTGCCACTGAACGATATTCCGTCATGAAGACCGCTACCCGTTATCCGCTGTCGATCAGCCTGCTCCATTGGCTGCTGGCCGTCGCACTGATCGGCAACCTGATCGTCGGCCTGCTGCTGGACGACAACGAAGACCTGGTCGGCCTGCACAAGTCGATCGGCGTCGCCATTCTCTTGCTCGTGGCGCTGCGTCTCGGCAACCGGCTGCGCGCGCGCGACCGGCTGCCGCCGTCGGTCAATCCCGCCGGCACGCTGCGGCATTCGGCCGAACGCGCCGTCCACGGGCTGCTGTATGCACTGATGCTGGCGATCCCGGTGCTCGGCTGGCTGAAGACGAACGCGGCCGGACACCCGGCCAGCTGCTTCGGGCTCTTTTCGCTGCCGACGCTGGTCGCGAAGAACCGCGAGCTGTCGCACTGGCTCGGCGAACTGCACGCACTCGCCGCCTACGCGCTCGTCGCGCTGGTCGGCCTGCACGTCGCCGCGGCCGTGGCCCATCGTGTGGTCCACGCGGAAAACGTCCTGCCGCGCATCCTGCCGTGGTCGGCCCGTTCCGGCCGACGCGGGCTGCAGGCGAAGGATATCGGCTGACGCCGGCATTGCGGTGCGCGGCGGCCGGGCCGCTTCGAGAAGCGGCAGGAAACCGGCGTCGCGCGTCGCCCGCACGTCTCGGCAGCCATGCGGCAGACCGAACGCGATCAGCAGACCCACACGCTCCACGCGACCGTTGATCTTCGTCAACGCCTCGGTGTCCACACCCTTCAACGACGGGCGCCGGTCGATCAATATCGACGTATCGCAACCGGGCTTCATGCGCGCAGCCGAAGCGAGCCGCGAGCACGCCGGTCATTCCGTTACCGCTGTGGGGTGTGAAATGTCGATGCCCGGGCCACGTAGCGCCGTCGCCATCATCCGCCACGAACATACGCAGTTGTCGACCGTGATCGACGGCATGCGGCACTTCGTCCGTCTGCTCGTGGCGGGTGAGCCGGTGCCGGGCGTGATCGTGTTCCGCGCGATGCTCTATTACATCCGGGAATACCCGCAGCGCATTCATCATCCGAACGAAGACCGCTACCTGTTCGCGCCGTTGCGGGCGCGCACCGGCGAGTTCGACAGCGTGCTCGACCAGCTCGAGGCGCAGCACGACAAGAGCGACATGAAGCTGCGGAATCTCGAGCACGCGCTGACGCGCTACGAGTTGAAAGGCGCGAGCGCGCTGCATACGCTCGGCGCGCTGATGGACGATTACGCGGAGTTCCATGCGGACCATCGCTGTCTAGAAGAGACCGTGATCCTGCCGGCCGCCACCCGCGTGTTGACGCCCGACGACTGGGTCGGGATCGACGCGGCGTTCGCCGCGAATCGCGATCCGTTCGACGGCCAGCCGCTCGACGAGGATCTCGACCGGCTGTTTTCGATGATCGTCCAGGCGATCCCCGATCGGGCGCCCGATTAGCAGCGCGGCCGCCCTTCGGCCGCTGGAAAGCCAGCGGCACGCATTACCCGGCGAACATGAACGCGCTTGACGAAGGTCAAGCCGCGCGCGCCTCGCGTGCGAACAATGGCCGTATGCACGATCGCCGGTTGCCACCGGACCGGGAGACCTTCATGAGCGCCAGCAACTCACCCCTCCACCCCCACCACGCGCCCCAACGGGTGCTGATCGCGATCGACGGCTCCGCCGCGTCCGATCATGCGCTCGCGTATGCGCGTAACCTCATTGCGCCGAATGCGTCGGTGCACGTGGTCAGCGTTGCGGAAAATCCGCGCACACTCGTTCCGCGCGGATCGAAATCGGCCGCGTTCTTCGAAGCGGCGCGCGACGAATTGCTGCACGACGCCGCCGACGCGCTGTCGCGCGCCACCGGCGCATTGCGGCGCGACGACATCGCGATCGACAGCGAAGTCATCGACCTGTCCGTGCACGGCGCCGATATCGCCCATGCGCTGGCCGAAACCGCGCAGGCGTGGCGCGCCGATCTGCTGATCGTCGGCGCGCGTCAGCATCACGGCCTGCTGCGGTGGATCGAAGGCACGGTGTCCGGCCCGCTCGGCCACCTCGCCGGCTGTCCGCTGCTGATCGTCCCGGAAGGGTTCCAGCCGGCCGCCGAGCATGTGCCGGCGCGCATGCTGTTCGCCGTCGACGGCAGTGCGATCGCCCTCAACGCACTGCGCGCGGGCCTCAAATTCGCGCGGTCGGACACCGAATTCCGTGTGATCCACGTCGTGGACCGGCCCGTATCGCTGGGCGATTTCGTTCCCGTCGAGACGCTGGAACAGGCGTCGATCGACGAAGGCCGCCGCGTCCTGCAAAAAGCCGTCGCGCTGTTCGACGGCGCGGCCCGACACGCGCAGTCGCAGCTGATTCAAACCGACCGCACCGGCGACGACGTATCGCAACGGATCGTGCACGACGCGAGCGGCTGGCATGCCGACCTGATCGTGATGGGCACCCACGGACGGCGAGGCGTCACGAGCTGGGTGCTCGGCAGCGTGGCGCGCCGCGTCGCGCGGATCGCGCCGACGCCGGTCCTGCTCGTGAACGCGCCGCATGCGTAGCGCGCTAGCGCGTCACACGTCCGCGCCCACCGCGTGGAACAGCTCCTCCTCCTGCGCGCAATGCAGGCGGACGATCGCTTCGAGCCCGTACAGCGTCCGTTGGATCGCCTGAGCGCCCGCGGCGTCGGCGTGTTCGCGCGGCAGATCGGCGACCATCTGCCTGAGCGCCCTGACCATCCGGAAGATCTCGCGGTGCGCGCCGCTCATCGCCGCAAGCGGATCCTCGCCGCCGAGCAGCGGCGCGAGACGCGCGTAGACGTCGCGGTCGTCCGCGCGCTCGTGCGGCAGCAGCCGCGCGTCCAGCACGCCGATCAGCCGCGCCGATTCGCTCGCGATGGTCGCGGCCGGCAAGCCGGGGATGCGATCGGCGAGATCCCGCAACTGGTCGAGCAGCGGCGACAACGCGGCGTGCTCTCGCTTGAGCTGCTCGACGTCGAGGCCGCTCGGCCGCGCCTCCGACGGCTTCGCGCGGACTAGCAACACGCGCAGCGCATTGACGATCACGACGACGTCGATCACCTCCTGAATCACCGCGCCCGCAATCGGCGGCAGTAATCCGGCCGCCGCGACCGCCATCGCGAGCGCCGACAACGACATGCCGGCCACCACGCTCTCGAGCGCGATGCGGCGCGCGCGGCGCGCAATGCGGATCGCGTCCACGAGGCGGTCGAGCCGGTCGACCAGCAGCACCACGTCGGCGGCCTCGGACGACGCGGCCGCGCCACGCGCGCCCATCGCGATGCCGACGTCGGCGGCCGCGAGCGCCGGCGCGTCGTTCACGCCGTCGCCGACCATGATCGTCACGCCGTCCTTGCGAGCCGACTGGATCGCGGCGAGCTTGTCCGTCGGCGTTTGCTCGGCGCGCACGTCGGTCACGCCGATCAGTTCGCCGACTGCCAGCGCGATATCGCGCCGGTCGCCGGTCAGCATCACGAGGCGCTCGACGCCTTCGCGCTTGAGTAGCCGCAATGCGCGCGGCGTCTCCAGCCGCAGTTCATCGGCCAGCTCGATCGCGCCGATCATCGCGCCATCCACGCCGACGAATACCGCCGCGCCGCCCTGGCCGCCGACGCGCGCGACGAACGCATCGCTCCACGGCGCCGGCGTCGAGCACGCCGCGACGAAACTAAACTTGCCGATCGTGACCGTGTGACCGTCGACGCTGCCCGTCACGCCTTCGCCGGGCGTCTCCAGTACGGCCGACGGCGCCGACAGACCGACGCCGCGCTCCCGTGCGGCAACCGTCAGCGCGTCCGAAATCACGTGCGCCGACGCCTGTGCGAGCGACGCCGCGAAGCGCAGCACGTCGGCGGCGGCGACCTGCGCGCCGCATTCGATCGCGACGATGCGTGCGCGCCCGCCGGTCAGCGTGCCGGTCTTGTCGAAGAACAGAATCGTCGCTTGCGCGAGGCGTTCCAGCGCGCCGCCGCCCTTGACCAGCACGCCGCGCTTCGAGCAGCGCGACATGCCCGACACGATCGCGACCGGCACCGCGAGAATCAGCGGACACGGCGACGCGACGACGAGCACCGCGAGCGCGCGGCCGACGTCGCCGGTCGCGAGCCACGCGCCGCCCGCGACGAGCAGCGCAATCACGACGAAGCCCGCCGCGTAGCGATCCGCGACGCGCACGGACGGGCTGCGCTCGCGCTGCGCGCGCTCGACCATCCGTACGATGCCGGCAAACGTGCTGTCGCCAGCGGTCGTGCGCGCCACCATTTCGAACGGCGCGCCGGCGTTGACCACGCCGCTGCATGCGGTTTCGCCCGAACGTCGCCGCTGCGTGGACGATTCGCCGGTCAGCATCGATTCGTCCAGTTCCGCGTCGCCGGTGAGTGTGCCGTCGACCGCGACGCACTCGCCGCTGCGCACCAGCAGCCGGTCGCCGGGGACGATCGCATCCGGAGCGACGGGCCGCCATTCGCCATGCTCGAACCGCGTCGCCTGCCGCGGCGCGCGGCCGAGCAGCGCGGTCATCTCGCGTTGCGCGCGGCGCTGCGCGTGCTGCTCCAGCGTCCGCCCGCTCGCGAGCATCAATGCGATGACCGCGGCGGTCAGCGTCTCGTCGAGCGCGAGCGCGAGCCCGATCGCGAGCCACGCGAGCACGTCGATGCCGGGCTGCCGGCGCGCGACCGCCTTGGCGACGGTGACCGTCAACACGAGCAGCACGGGCAGCGCGCCGAGCAGCCACACGAGGCGCGCGAGCGCAGGCAGGCCGAACGCGACGCACGCGCCGCCGGCGGCGAGCGTGACGGCAGACAAAACCAGCAACGTGAAATCGAGCGACCAGCGCATTCGGGGCATGACGAGTTTTCCGGTTGCCGCGCGTGGGCCCGAGCGTTGCGTCGGGCGCCGTTGACGACGGCGTGGCATCAGTCTAGAAAATGCCGCGCTTCGACCTTTGACGTGGGTCAGCCCGACGCGCGTGCCCGCGCGGTGCGTTGCTTGACGTGAGTCAACGGGGCGGCCCGTCTCTTCAGCACAATCGAAACGTGACACCGGATGGTCTGGAGCCGATATCGTGCTGACGCTGGCTGTGCTGTTCCTGCTGATTCTGCTGCTGAATCTCGTGCCGGCATTCGCGCCGCCCACCTGGATGGCGATGTCGTGGGTGGGCTTCAACCTGCCCGACGGCAATCCGTTCGTATTCGCCGTCGTCGCGGCGGCCGCGGCCACCATCGGCCGCGTGATCCTCGCGACCTTCGCGCGCTCGCTGGTGCGCTCGCGCTGGGTGCGGGACGCCGATCGCGAGAACATCGCCGTGGCGACGCGCTGGCTGCGCAAGCACGGCACGCTGACCGCCGGGGCGTTCTTCCTCTATGCGCTGAGCCCGCTGCCGTCGAACTATCTGTTCATCGCATACGGGCTGTCCGGCTTGCCGCTCAGGATCATCGCCGCGGCGTTCTTCATCGGCCGCGTGACGACCTATGCGATCTGGGCGCACGTCGGCCGCTTCGCGTCCACGCAGCTCGACGCCGAGTCCGAACTCGGCGGCAGCTATCTCGGCGGCTACTTCATCGTCACGCAGCTCGTGCTGCTCGCATGCATCGTCGTGTTGATGAAGCTCGACTGGCACGCGCTCGTCCACGAACGTCGATTGACGTTCCGGCGCGGCCAGCGCGTGCGCCGCTCCGATTGAGGCCGGCGCGGGCGTGCGTTGGCCGATACGCCGCCCGTCCCCTCTTAATTTCGGTGAAGCGCTGCGGCTTCGACCGCCGTTTCGCGCTTGCGCGGATCGACGTGCGTCATCACGTTCAGCACCCGATGATGGCGCAGCACGCGCGCGCGCGCGTCCACCGCGATGTCGTGCCCTTGCGCCACGGTGAGATCGGCGTCGATGTCGAGATGCACGTCGACCAGGATCAGATCGCCGGTCTTGCGCGTGCGCAGGTCGTGCAGGTCGAGCACGCCGGGCGTGGCGAGCAGCGTCGCGCGGATCGCCTGCACGTCTTCGGCGTCGGCCGCGCGGTCCATCAGATCGTGCAACGCGTTCCAGCCGAACGTCGCGCCCATTTTCACGATCATCCCGCCGACGATCAGCGCGGCGACCGGATCGAGCAGCGGATAGCCGAGCAGGTTGCCCACGATCCCGCATCCGACCACCAGCGACGACGCGGCGTCCGAACGCGCATGCCACGCGTTGGCCACCAGCATGCTCGACTTCACGCGCGTCGCGACCGCGAGCATGTAGCGAAACAGGCTCTCCTTCGCGACCAGCGCGACGAGCGCCACCCACAGTGCCGCGACGTGGACGCGCTCGATCGCCTCCGGATGCTCGAGCTTCTGCACCGCCGACCACAGCATCCCGCCGCCGACCACCAACAGGATCGCGGCAAGCGCGAGCGACGCGCCGGTTTCGAAGCGTTGATGGCCGTAAGGATGCTTTTCGTCGACCGGCTTGCGGCTGTGATGGCCGGCCAGCAGCACGACGAAATCCGCGACCAGATCGGACAGCGAATGAATGCCGTCCGCGACGAGGCCCTGCGAGCGCGACAGGATGCCGATCACCACCTGGCCGATGCTCAGCGTGAGGTTCACCGCGACGCTCACCCAGGTGCTTCGGGTAGCCGCGGCGGCCATGGCGGGCGTCGCTTCGGCGACAGTTTCGGGTACGGCGTCGGGGTTGTTCTGGATCACGATTCAGTTCACGTTACAGGGTTAGCAAATTCGAATGTCGCTGGCAGCACCCGACAGCGGCGCTCAAGCGGCCAGCTGGTCGTAAGCGATCAGCGCATGGGCCGCGTACATCATCGACGGGCCGCCGCCCATGTACACGGCGACGCCGGCCACCTCCTCGACTTCCTCGCGCGTCGCCTTCAGCTTGATCAGCGCCTGCACGTGGAAGCCGATGCAGTCGTCGCAGCGCGATGATATCGCGATGCCCAGCGCGATCAGCTCGCGCGTCTTCTTCGTCAGCGCGCCGTCGCGCGTGCCGGCCGCCGCCAATGCGCCGAACGCCGACATCAGATCGGGCTGCGACTGCCGCAGCTTGCGCATCTGCTCGGTAATCTCGGCGGTTCGTTGACGATAGTTCAGTGAATCGGTCATGGCAGGTCGCCTCCGCGTTGGGGAAATCGGACCGGCTCGCGGCGTCGCGCCGCGGTCGCTGCACGCGACGCACGATGATGCACCGCAGGAGCGACATCGCCGTGACGGCCGGCACACGTTTCGATGGTATGAGCGGCTCCCGGACGGCCCTTGATCTGCCGCAATGGACAGGCTGCGCTCACGTGTACCGTTGAACGCATGCAAACCGTCGGGAGACTGCCATGTTTCGCTTGAATACCTTCACCGCACACTGCGTGATCGGCGTCGCGATCGCGATGTCGGCCGGGCTGGCCCACGCGCAGGCGAGCCAGCCGAGCCAGCCTGCACGCGGCGGCGTCGAATCGGGGCACATGATCTACGGCAGTCAGCTGATGACGCCGGCGGAGCGCACCGAATACCGGACGCGGATGCTCGCGGCAGCGTCGGACGCCGAGCGCGACAAGATCCGCGCCGAGCATCACGCTCAGATGCAGAAGCGCGCGAAGGCGCGCGGCATCACGCTCCCCGACGCGCCGCCGATGCGCGGCATGCATCGCGGCCAAGGGATGGGAATGGGGTCCGGGATGGGGCCGGGATCGGGGATGGGGTCCGGGATGGGCCCCGGCTACATGCACGGGCAGCCCGGCAGCCCCGCCAGCGGCGCTGCCGGCCAGTGACCGCGCGGCGCGGCGCGCCGGGCGAGGACCGAGGCCAGCCTGACACGCGCGCCGAGCCGGCCATGAAAGGCCGCTGCGGTGACCTTCGGTCACGCGCCGACCTTGTGCGGTGTAATTCGTAATCGACATGATCGCCTAGTGCGCGGCTGTGCCGGCTGCATCGGCTGCATCGGCTGCATCGGCGGCCGGCCACGACACGACGACGCACAACCCGCCCAACGCCGCCGAACGCCCGACCTCGAGGTCCGCTTCATGCGCGGCCGCGATGCGCCGCACGATCGACCAGCCCAGGCCGCTGCCGCCCGGCCGGCTTCCCGCCGGCCGAAAGAACCGCTCGCCCAGCCGGCGCAGATCGTCGTCGCCGATGCCGGGGCCGCTGTCCTCGACGCGCAGCGTCGTGCGTCCGTCGCATCGCGCGACCGACACGGTGATGCACGCGTCGGCCGGGCTGTAGCGAATCGCGTTGTCCACCAGATTGCGCACCATCGACTCGAGCAACGGCTCGTTGCCGCCGACGAGGCACGGCGCTCGCGCGTCGAGCTCCAGCCGCTGCCGCATGTCGATCGATCGCGGCGCGGCCTCCGCGACCACGCGCTTCGCGAGCGCCGCCAGATCGACCGGTGCGCGCTGGGCCAGCGCGCCCGCATCGAGACGCGACAGCAACAACAGCTGATCGACGAGCCGCGCGGCCCGATCGCAGCCTTCGAGCACGCCGCGCAGCGCATGCCGGCGCGGCGCGTCGTGGCGCTCGGCCAGCGCGACCTGCGCCTGCGCGCTGACGGCCGCGATCGGCGTGCGCAACTCGTGCGCCGCATCGGCAGTGAAGCGCCGCTCGGCGTCCATCACCGCACGAATCCGTTCGAACAGGCGGTTCAGCGCGTCGAGCATCGGCTGCATTTCGAGCGGCGTGCGCTCGAGCCGAATCGTGTCGAGCGCCTGCGGGTTGCGCCTGGCGAGCGCGCGGCCGAAATCGCGCAGCGGCGACGTGCCGCGGCGCACGGCCCAGCCGATCGCCAGCACCAGCAGCGGCAGCGCGGCCGCCATCGGCCAGAACGCGCTGCGCATGACCGCGCCGAGGATCGACTTGCGCGAATCGATCCGTTCGCCGACGAACACCTGGACGTCGTGGCGCACGCCGTGCACGACGAAGACGCGCCACGCATCGCCGTCGATCGCGACGGTCCAGAATCCCGACGCGCGAGCCTGCCCGGTCAGCTCGGGCGCCACCATCGGCTGCGACGGCGCGTTTTCCGAATGCAGGCCGAGCCGGCCGTCGTGGAATACCTGGAACGCCACACGCGGCCCGTACGGATGAAGCATCGGCGCGTCGATCGCGGTGTCGTCGTCGTCCGGCCCTCGCGCCTGCTGCGCGACCAGCAGCGCGGCGGCCTGCGCGAGGTGACCGTCGAGCAGCCGGTCGATCTCGCGCTGCGCATCGAGCCACGTCAGCATCAGCGTCGCGAGCCAGACGCCGAGCACCACGGCCGGCACCAGCGTCAGCAGCCGGCCGTGCAGCGAGCGTGCGGGCAGCAGCGCCTTCATGCGGCGTCCCGCATCAGCACGTAGCCCACGCCGCGCACGGTGCGGATCACTTCGCTGCCGAGCTTCGCGCGCAGCCGATGGATGTGGACCTCCACCGCATTGCTCTCGACTTCCTGCCCCCAGCTGTACAGATACTGCTCGATCTGCTCGCGCGACAGCACCCGCCCGGCGTTGAGCATCAGGATGTGCAGCAGGTCGAACTCGCGCGTCGACAGCGCAACGGCCACGCCCGCGCGGCGCGCGGTGCGCGACGCGGGCTCCAGCTCGACGTCGTGCGCGCGCAGCCGTTCGGTCGGCCGGCCGTGCGCGCGCCGCACCAGCGCGCGGAGGCGTGCGCCGAGCTCGTACAGATCGATGGGCTTGATCACGTAGTCGTCGGCGCCCGCGTCGAGCGCGCGGATGCGGTCGGGCACCGCGTCGCGCGCGGTCAGCACGAGGATCGGCAGCGCAATGCCGTCGCGGCGAATGCGTTGCAGCACGTCCATGCCGTCGACGAGCGGCAACCCGAGGTCGAGCACCGCGGCCGCATGAACGTGCGCGCGCAGCTCGCGCTGCGCCGCGTCGCCGTCGCGGACCCAGTCGACCTGGAACCCTTGCTGGCGCAACCCGGCGCGGATGCCGTCGCCGAGCAGGACATCGTCTTCCACGAGCAGGATGCGCACGATCGGGCACTCACTCAGCCGGCGGCCGTCAATCGTCGTCGCGGTCCGCGCCGTGCGCGGGGCGTCCGATGTCGGCCGCGACTGGGCCGTCGCCCGGCGCGGGCTGCGGCGCCGCGTGCCATTGCGTCCACCACCAGCCGATCGCCGCGGCCGTCATGATCGCGGCGAGGCTCCACCACGCGCGCCGGATGCCGTCGGCCGGCGCACCGCGCTTGTAACCCGTCACCATCGCGCGGGCCAGATTCTCGCGGTGCACGATGCTGCTGACGAACACCGCGCCGACGTGCACGGCGACCAGCACGAGCATCGCGTTCGCCACGCCTTCATGCAGCTCGCCGAACGCTTCGCCGTTACCGTTGTACGCGGCCCAGCCGCTCGCGCCGAGCGCGGCCGTCATCGCCAGCATCGCGACGATCGCGATCGCGCCGGCCGGGTTGTGGCCGACGTGATGTTCGGGCCGGCCTTTCGCGAGGCTCAGCAGATAGCGGACCACGGCCGCCGGCGAGCGCACGAACGACGAGAAGCGCGCATGGCGCGTGCCGGCCACGCCCCAGACGACGCGAAACGCGACGAGCGCCAGCATCGTGTAGCCGAACGCGACGTGCATCAGCCGCCATCGTTCGCTTTCGGCGCTCAGCCACGCGCCGGCAAATGCGATCACCATCAGCCAGTGAAACGCGCGCACCGGCGCGTCCCACACCAGCACGCGTTCGGCGCGCGGCGTGGCCGGTTCAGCGGGCGCCTGGAATGCGGACGAATCGTTCATCGAAATTTCCCTTGTCTGCCTGCGTATGACATGCGGCGCAATTGGACGGCCGCTTCACTGCCGGGCTGTTCCACACCGCGGCCGGTACTTCGTCGTGGGTCGAGATGAACCACGACGAGCGCGTGATCCTGTCGTCGGGCGGCCGCCGCGCCGCAGCGCCCGTCGCCGCGTGCGCGCTCAGCCAGGTCTGCAGTTGCGCGACGGTTGCCGCATCGAGCGTCGCGTCGGTGCCGAAGTGATGCTCGAGACCGTTGAGGATGCGACGCCACGACTCGGCCGGCAGCGCGCCCGGCGGATAGGCGACGTGGCAGGTCGCGCACTCCTGCTTGTAGCGGGGCAGCAGCGGCACGGCCATGCCGCGCATTTCGTCTTCGGCGAGGACGGTGTGCGGCAGCAGCGAAACCAGCAGCGCCGCGGCGATGCCGACCCGCAGCGCGGGGCGCCACGACGAGATCGTCGGTTCGACACGGTTCATCTGCGTTCCCCTTCAGGGTTTCAACGTGATCAGCCACGCGAGGATGTCGGCCTTTTCGGCAGCCGAGCATTCGCGCCCGACGACGTCCTTGCAATTTCGGCGAAACCATTTTTCGGAGCGTGCGCCGTCCGAGAACCGCGCCGGGTTGAACGCGGGCGCGAGCGGCTCGATCGTCTTGCCGGTCACGACGTGCCGCCCTGCACCGGTCGGCGAGCTACCGTGACAGCTCGCGCAACTCCATTCGCGTCCGTGGCGGGACGTGAAGAACTGTTGTCCGCGCAACGGCACAGCGGCCGTGCCCGCCTGCGCCGTGTAGCCGGCCAGCAACGCGGCCGGTGTTTCGGCATGCGCGCCGGCGCCGGCGGCCATGCATATCGCGGCCGCCGCGCAGGACCGGCGCAGCATGCGAACCGAGTCAGATAGACGCATCGTGATCCTCCTGAGCGATGCATTCATCTTCGGGCGCGTTCCTTACCGGATTCTTAAGGGAGCGGTGTGTCACCGTTCGGCGGCGAGCTGACGGTCATACACTCGTGCCGCCTTGACGCACGTCAAACGTTGCGACACCTGCCGAAGCCAGAACTGGAGCCGGCGTCGGACGCGATGCGGCCGCTCGCGCACCGAAACGAGCGGCGCGCAGGCCCGATGGCGTGGTGGCGCTTGACCTGCATCAAGCCGGCACGCGCGTTCCGCGTCAGCATGGACACGCTACCGTTTGCTCCGCACGTGCACGGCCGATGCGGCAGCCCAATCCCCGAGGAGACTTCGATGCGATCGAGACCTTTCGTTGTACTGCTTGCGTGGCTGGCATTGCTGGTCGGACAGGTAGCGCCTGCCGCTGCGAACGACCTGACGCGCAGCGTGACGTCCGGCGACATTGCCGTCAACTTCGGCGTGGTGCCGGCGAATCAGACTGCCGCAGCGGGCGGCAGCGCCGCCGACGCGTCGTCGAACGTGAACCTGTATCTGCTGACCGTCGCGCTGTTCGACCGGTCGACCGGCAAGCGCATCGAAAACGCGCACATCACGGCCGTAGTGAAGGGCCCGCGCAGCGAAGCCAGCTCGTTTCACACGAAGCCGAAGCAGATGCAGCTCGAACCGGCGCGGGACGGCAATGCGGTCACGTACGGGCACGTGTTCGACGCACGCTGGAAAGGCATCTATCACATCGACCTCGCGATTACGCGAGACGGCTCGACGCATGTCGAGCATGTCCGCCTGAACTACGACCAGCAGTTCTGAGCTTCCGACCGGGTCGGCAGCGCCAAGGGTGCGCCGCCGCGACGCGCGGCGGTCACGGCGACGCCGTTCCGTTGCGCAGCCGGCCGAACACCCGACGACGCACGCCGACCCGCGCTTAATACAGCAGGAACGCCGCCCGCTCGGGCGCGAACGCGGCATTTTGCGCAGCGACGAACGCTTCGATGTCGTCGAGCGAGCGCCCCGCTTCCAGCATGTCGGCCACCTCGCGCGAGCCGACCGACGCGCGGATCGCATCGATCCGGAACCGCGCCGGATAACGGCGGTGCAATGCCAGCGCGAGCGCCAGCCCGATCTCGCCGGGCCGCGTCGCGCCCGGCAGCCGTTCGATGCGCACGCCTTCGCAGAGCCTGCCGCGATAGGGGCCCTCGGTCGGCACGAAGCGGACCGGCGAGAACGTCGCGGCGAGCCGCATCGCGCGCAAATCGTCCGCGACGCTGCGCGCGTCGATCCACGGCGCGCCGACCACGCTGAACGGGGTCGCGGTGCCGCGCCCGACACTGACCGCCGCGCCCTCCACGAGCCCCGTCTCCGGATAGAGCGACAGCGCGGCCGTATCGCGCAGGTTCGGCGATGGCGGCAACCAGCCGAGCCCCGTGTCGTCGAAGCGCATCGTGCGCGCGTAGTTCGCCAGCGGCACTACGCTGAGCGTCGCGCCGATCTGCAGCCGGTCGTTGAACAGCCGGGCCAGTTCGCCGATCGTCATGCCGGGCGCGAGCGGCAGCGCGTAGTAGCGCGTGAAGGTCGACGGCCCCGCGTCGGCGACGGGCCCGCCGAACGCGTCGGCGCCGAGCGGATCGGGACGGTCGAGCACGATCACCGGACGATGCGCGGCCGCGCCGGCTTCGAGCGCATAGCCGAGCGTCGCCAGGTACGTGAAGAAGCGCACGCCCGCGTCCTGCAGGTCGACCACCAGCACGTCGACGTCGGCCAGCAGCGCGGGCGCGATCGTGCGGCGCTCGCCGTACAGGCTGTGAACGACCGCGCCGGTCGCCGCATCGACGCTGTCGCCGAACGTGTCGTCCACGTCGGTGCCGAGCCCGTGCTCGGGCGCGAACAGCGCAACGAGCCGTGCGCCCGGCGCGTGCGCGAGCAGGTCGGCCGTGCGCCGGCCGAACCGGTCGAAGCCGCTGCGGTTCGTGACGAGCGCGATGCGCTTGCCGGCCACCGCCGCGTAGCCGCTCGCGGCCAGCACGTCGATGCCGGCCAGCACCGGCCCGCGCGATGGCGGCGGCCGGACGGCTGCGGCGAGCGCGTCCGCCATCGGCGGCACGCGCGCGGCGATCTGCGCCGGCGTGACCGGCGCCACCGCGCTCGATACGATGCCGACCACGAGCGCGCGCAACGGCATCGCGGTGCCGGTTTCGTCCGGATAGAGACGGCTCGTCAGCACGATCGCGAAGCGACGCGTCACGGGATCGATCCATAGCGCCGTGCCCGTGTAGCCGAGGTGTTGCAGCGCGCCGACCGGCGGCAGCCGGTAGCGGTTCGCCACGAGCGGCGGCCCGACCGCCCAGCCGGGCGTGTGCAGCTCGCTTGGCGTGTCGGCCGGGAGCGGTGTTTCGAGTTCGGCGACGCTGCGCGCGCTCAGCACCCGCGTTGCACCGAGCGTGCCGCCGTTCAGCAGCATGCGCGCGAAGCGCGCCAGATCGTCCGCGCTCGCGAACAGGCCCGCATTGCCCGCCACGCCGCCCAGCGCCGCCGCGACCGGATCGTGCACGCGGCCTCGCAGCAGGCGGCCGTCGCGTACGACGGTGGGCGCCACGCGCGCGCTCAGCGGGGCGGCTGGGCGGAACGTGGCGCTCGTCATCCCGAGCGGCCCGAACACGTGCTCGGCGCACCACGCGTCGAGCGGTCGGTGCGACACGCGCCGGACGATCTCGCCGAGCACCACGTAATTGACGTCGCTGTAACGGACGCGCGTGCCGGGCGTCGCGACCGGCGCCATCGCGACGATGTCGGCGAGCACGGCCGCGCGGCTGCGCAGCGCGCGGGCCGACGACACGCCGGCCGGCAGCCCCGACACGTGCGCGAGCAACTGGCGGATCGTGATGCCGGCCTTCTCGTTCGTGCCGAACGCCGGCCAGTAGTGCGCGGCCAGCATGTCGAGGCCGAGCATGCCGCGCTCCGCGAGCTGCATGATCGCGACGGCCGTCGCCACCGGCTTGGTCAGCGACGCGAGGTCGAACACGGTGTCGGCCGTCATCGGCTCGGCCTGCTCGCCCGTCACGCGCGCACCGCGGGCGACCCGCACGCGCACGCCGTCCGCGTCGCCGGTCACGACCACGGCGCCCGCGAGATGCCCGTCCGCGATCTCCGCGGCGATCGCCGCGTCGATCGCGGCCGCCTGCTGCGACGCAGCGGGCGCGTCGGCTTGCGCCCACGCGTCGGCCGCGCGGAATGGGCCGAGCGGGCCGAATGGGCCGAACGCGAGCAGCAACGCGCCGCTCAGCGCGACAGCGCGGCGCAATCGCACCCATCGAACGCGTTCCACTGGATCGCCTCCTTCGTGGCGGCGGATGGATCGAGGCCGGCATGCGAGCGCGTCGCTGCCGAGCCGAGGCCGGGAGTCCTGCACGCCTACCTTCGGGTCGGCGCCGACCCGCCGCGCGGCTAGCGCGCCGGTTGCTGCTGCGGGGCCGGGCAGCCGGTGCAGAGTCGCATCGCGCCTTCGCGTTCGGGGTCGCGCCAGGCAAAGCGGACCTCGACGCCGCCGCGCGCCGGCACGACCACGTGCCGGACCTCCTGCACCGCGCGGTCGCGCGCGGTGATCGTGTACCTGCCCGGCGGCACGCGAGCGAACAGGAACGGGCCGCCGGTGCGTACGTCGAGAAGCGCCGACTTGCCGGACGCCAGCTTCACGTCGACGTCGGACAGATAGTGGCCGGCCTTCGACGTGAACGTCATCCGCAGGTTGTAGCGCGGCGCGACGTCGCGAAACGCGGTGACTTCGTCGCTGCCGATGCCGCCGGTGATGTACACGACGCCGTTACGCGAGATCGGCTCGTTCGCGGTGTCGGCCAGCGCGTTCGCGCCGAGCGTCAGCACGCAGGCTGCCAACAGCATCTTGATGGTGGTGGTCCGCATCTTCACTCTCCTGATTGAGCACGCGTGGCTACACGGCCGCCCGTCGATCGCGGCGCGGTGCTGCGTGCGACGGCGTCGTGCGTTCGCTTTGGCGATGCTGTGAGCGTCGCGCGGAACGTCGATTTCCCATTGATGCAAGTCAACGGCGTTCCGGTCGAGGCGCGCAAAACCGGACGAAGCGCAAGCGTTACTGCGATCGCGTCGCGGCGGTCGGGGCGCGCGGCCGAGCGGCGTACCGCGGGTGAATGGCGGGCGGGCGGCATGGTGTCGGCGCGCGCTGTCAGGCGATCCTGCGCAGGCCGTCGGAAATTGCCGACACGGCCGCCCGACGTCGGACAGCAAGCTCAGGCCGCGCTGATTGTGCCGCGCGGGGTCGCCGCCAATACTGAAGACGTGGCAGTACGCCATGCATCGAGCGGCTGACGCACGGTTGGTCCGCGCCGCCGCCGCACTGGGAGTTCGCGATGATCGATCCGACCGCAGCGCACGCCGACGCCGCCGATTCCAATGGCGAACCGCCGGTCGGTGCGCACCTCGTGACGCGCCGACCCGGCTATCTGCATCACGGCATCTATATCGGCGACGGCAACGTGATTCATTACGCGGGTTGGTCGCGCGATCCGAGCGGCGGCCCGGTCGAAGTGGTCACGCTCGACGGCTTCCGGGCCGGCCGCGCGCTCGCGGTCGTGCGCCACGCGCATGCGCCCTACGACGGGATGCAGGCCGCGCGCCGCGCGGCGTCGCGCCTCGGCGAATGCCGCTACCGGCTGCTGACGAACAACTGCGAGCATTTCTGCCTGTGGTGCCTGTTCGGCGTCGGCCGGAGCGAACAGGTGGCGTCGTGCCTGCGCAATCCGGCGCATGGCCTCGCGGTCGCGGCGATGCTGATCGCCTGGGTGCTGGCTGCGCGGTTGTATCCGGGGATGGGTGGGCGGGGGTAAACGGCATGGCGCGTTACTGGCCTGCCAGCAACTGCCGCCGCATCACCGGCGGTCGCGCCGGACCGCACAGCGCTTCACCCGCCCGCTCGCAATTCGACTCGCCGATGCCGATGCCGACCGACCCGTTCGCCATCACGACCGCATTGTCGCGCATCGCTCACGGATAGCCTCTCCGTCCCATCGCGGCACCGATTCGCGCCGCCCCGGCCACCCGCCGCAACCTCCCACTCACCGCGGCAACGCCGCCGGATCATAGCGATTACGCGGATTCCACAGCATCCACCCATCAGTCCCCTCCGCGTCGGCCGCATCGACCTGCGCGCGGATCTCGTCGGCGTCGAACGGCCGATGATCGAACGCGTAGTCGCGAAAGGCCTGCAGCCACGGTCTGAAGCGCACGCCGTCCATCCCGGTCCGGCGCTTCGCCTCGGCCAGCGACCGCGCGACGATCTCGCCGGCATGCTCGGTCGGCTTGCGGCAGCCGGGCAGCCCCCACGTGAAGCCCGACGGATACAGCATCGGCGACACGTAGTCGACCACCGTGCCCAGTGCATCGAGCCGCTGCCCGATCGCGGTGTCGTCGCTGTTCCAGCACACGTAGCCGAAAATGTCGGCCGACAGGTACAGGTTGTACGGACGCAGCCGCTCGCGCGCGCCGGTCAGAAAACCGGTGATCGCCGCGACCCGGTTGGCCTCGGTGTTGGGCTCGGCGAACCGCAGGCCGTTCGCGTCGGGAAACCGCAGATAGTCGAACTGGATTTCGTCGAAGCCCATCCGGGCCGCCTCTTCGGCGATGTCGTAATTGTGTTGCCAAGCCGCGCGCGACGTCGGATCGATCCAGCGCTGATGCTCGCGATCCTGCCAGATCTCCCCCGCCGCATCGCGCACCGCCCACTCAGGATGCGCACGCGCCAGTGCGTCGTCCTTGAACACGACGATGCGCCCGATCACGTAAAGGCCGCGCGCATGGAACGTCCGCAGCAGCTCCGGCAGATCGGGCGGATGCACGATCGCGCCCGCCGCATGACTCGCCGCACCGGACACGTCGCGCGCGAGGCTGCGATACGGCGTGACGCCGCTGTCGCCCTTCACGTCGATGACGAGCGCGTTGATCGCGGTCGTGCCCTGCAGCGCGAGCGCGGCGTCGCGCAACGTGTGGTCCGCGACACCGTACGCCGACAGGTAAACCGCTTTCGGACGCACCGGCGCCAGCCGGATCGTATGGGCCGCGTCGGTCGGCGCCAGCGTGAGCTCGGCGCGCGCGTAGCCGGGCGCGCGCACGCTCACGCGCGTACCTGCCGCATCGAGCTCCAGCGAAAACGCGCCGTCGCGATCCGCGGTCCGGTTCACGCCGCCGGCATGGCCGATCGCGCCGGCCAGCGGATGACCGTTGGTCGCATCGACCACGGTGATCGACACCGGCGCCGCCTGCGCGGCGACCGCGGCGAACAATACGAGCAGACACGCGATCACGCGCTCAATCATGGCTTCCTCCGGCGCTTCTCAGCAGTCCGTTCATGCAGCGCGTGTCGCACGCGTCGGTCATCAGATAGCGCGGCAGCGCCATCGCGGAATCGGTGCGCCGGACCGGGCGCGCATCGATCGTGAAGGCGGCGACGTAGCCCTCGGCCGCCGCCTGCTCGTCGGTCTGCGCATCGTGGACGCCGAACGGCCAGGCCAGCAGCGTGACGGGCCGGCCGATCTCGGCCTCGAGCCGTTCGCGCGAGCGCCGCAACTGGAACGACACGAAGCGCCGGTAGTCGGCCGGCGTCTGCCGCGCCCGCTCGGTATGGAAATTCGGATGCCAGTACGTATGCGACTCGATGGCGACGTCGGCGGATTGCCCGAGCGCGCGCAGCTGATCCCACGTCATCGCATAGCCGGCATTGGAGATCGCCGACGGATAGACGAACAGCGTGACGGGCATCGGATGCGCCGCGAGCAGCGGGCGCAGCACGTCGTAGACGGAGCGGTGACCGTCGTCGACGGTGATGGCGACCGCACGCGCGGGCAGCGCAACCGCATCGCCGCGCTGCCAACGCACGACGTCGGCGAGCGGCACGATCCGGTAGCCGTTCGCGTCGATCGCCTGCAGCTGGTCGCGCAACGTATCGATGCGCACCGTCATCGAATCGACGCGCGTCGTCGCGAACCGGTGGTAGGCCAGGATCAGCACACGCTGCGGCTGCGGCGCACCGGCGCCTTCATCGTCCGCCGCCCACAGCGGCGGCACGCACGACAGCAGGAGTAGACAGACGAGCATGCGCAAGGCCATGGCGGTCCTCGTAGACGGGCTGCCCCATTGTTCGCGATCGCGGCGCGCATGCCGCTGAGCCAGATCAACGATCACCGATCAGCTTGCGAGCGCAACGATTTCGTCGTGGATGCGCTCGACGTCCGCGCGCGTGCACAGGGCGGTGCCCGGATGCTCGACCGACGAAGCCGATGCGGCGAGCGCATAGCGGCACGCGTCGTCGAGCGGCACGCCGCGTGCCAGCGCCCACACCATGCCGCCGACGAAACTGTCGCCTGCGCCGACCGTGCTGCATACCGCTGCCGGCCGCCCGGGCAGACGCAACGACCGATCGCGCGTGACGACCCACGCGCCGCGCGCGCCGAGCGTCAACGCGACGATCTCGGCCTGGCCGCGCGCGACGAGTTCGCTCGCCACCCGACACGCGGACGCATCGTCGAGCGCTTCGCCGGCCAGCGCGCTGAGCTCGCCGATACTGGGCTTCACGAGATGAACGCCCTCCTCCAGCGCCGCGGCCAGCGCACGGCCCGACGCGTCGACGACGACGCGACTGCCCCGCGCCTTCGCGGCCCGTGCGAGCGTCGCGTACAGATCGTCGGGCGCGCCGGGCGGCAGACTGCCGCTCAGCACGAGATAGCGCGGCGCCGGCTGCATCGCGTCGAGGCGGGCCGCGCAGTCGCGCCACTCGGCGTCGCTCACCGATGGCCCCGGCATCAAAAAGCGGTATTCGCGCCCGGTCGAGGTCTCGGTCACGCAGACGTTCTCGCGCGTCTCGCCGACGATCCGGATGCGCACGCTCGGCAGGCGCTCGGCCTCGAGCAACAACGTCAGCACGTCGCCGGTCGGGCCGCCGGCCAGGTACAGCGCGACGCAGTCGCCGCCGAGCCGGTGGATGGTCCGCGCGACGTTGATGCCGCCGCCGCCCGGGTCGCGGCGCGGCCGCGCGCAGCGCAGCTTGTGCGTGTCGACGATGTGCTCGACCGACGTCGCGACGTCGACGGCCGGGTTCAGGGTAACGGTAACGATATCTGTCATGGTGTGGGTCTTGTGCAGTCGATGGCACGCGCGCCGCGACGGTGCGCGCGCCGGCCGTGGCTCCACCATACGTGCGGCGACGGTCGCGGCGTTGATGCCAGTCAATCGATCCCGCAACCGCACACGATTGCGCTCGATCAACGACGCACGCGTGCAGGCTCCTACAGTGAATCATTCTTCGCCGCCGAGCCCGCCATGGATGAGCAGCCGCTGTGCAGCACCGTGTTCGCCGAGCGCTACGCGCAGCCCGGCGAGACGTCGCGTGCGGCCGTATTCCAGCGCGTCGCGCGCGCGCTGTCGCTCGCCGAGCCGCCCGAGCTGCGCGCGCAGTGCGAGCGCGCGTTCTTCCTGAACCTGCAGCGCGGCGCGATCGGCGCCGGCCGCATCCTCGCGAACGCCGGCGCCGATAAGGGCGGCACGATGGTCAACTGCTTCGTCCATCCGCTCGCGATGCCGGCCGACACGCGCGCGCGGGCCGTCGATGCGGCGCTCACGCACGCGCTCGGCGACGCGCGGCGCACGCTGCTGATGGGCGGCGGAATCGGCTACGACTTCTCGCCGGTGCCGCCGCTCGACGCCTACGAGCGCCGCGCGGCGTCGGACGCCGGCGCATGCGCGGCGATCGACCGCTTCGATGCGATGTGCCGCGCGCTACCGTTCACCGGCCCGCGCCGCGGCGCGCAGATGGCCGTCCTGCGCTGCGATCATCCGGACCTCGCGGCATTCGTCGCGGCCAAGCGCGGACGTTCGCGCTGGCCAACCTTCAACGTGTCGGTCGGCATCACCGACGCCTTCATGGAAGCGGTCCTGCACGACCGGCCGTGGGCGCTCGTCCATCGTGCGCCGCCGCACCGGGCGTCCATCGCGGCGCCACGCCGGCCGGACGGAGGCCATGTTTACGCGACGGTCGCGGCACGCACGCTGTGGCACGAGATCGTCGCCGCGGCGCGCGACAGCGCCGAACCGGGGCTGCTGTTCGTCGACACCATCCGCGCTGCGAACCCGCTGCGCGAGCACGAACGGATCGACGCGACCAATCCGTGCGGCGAGCAGCCGCTGCCCGCGTACGGCAGCTGCGTGCTCGGCCCGATCGACCTGTCGCGGTTCGTGCTGCACCCGTTCGGCGTCGAAGGCAAGCCGCGCTTCGACTTCGCGACGCTCGCCGACGCGGTGCGCATCCAGGTCCGCATGCTCGACGACGTGCTGGACCTGACCGCATGGCCGCTCGCCGCGCACCAGCGCGAGGCGCGGCGCACGCGCCGCATCGGCGTCGGCGTAACCGGGCTGGCCGACGCGCTGACGATGCTGCGGCTGCGTTACGACAGCGCCGACGCCCGCGCCTTCGCGCGCTCGATCGTGCTGTCGATGCGCGAACATGCGTTTGCCGCGTCGGCGGCGCTGGCGGCCGAACGCGGCGCCTTTCCGGCATACGATCCGGCCGACTATCTGACCGGCCCCGCGCACCGCACGCTGCTGCCGCTGAACGTACAGCACGCGATCGCGCGGCACGGGCTGCGCAACAGTCATCTGCTGTCGTTCGCGCCGGCCGGCAGCGTGAGCCTCGCGTTCTGCGACAACTGCTCGAACGGCATCGAGCCGGCCGTCGGCTGGACCCAGCGCAGGATGGTGCATACGGCCGACGGTCGGGTCCGCCAGTTTCATGCGCAGAATCACGCTTACCGGCTGTTTCGCGCGCTGCATGGCGAGCACGAACGGCTGCCCGACTATTTCGTGACCGCGGCGGAGATCGCACCGGCCGATCACGTCGCGATGCTCGCGGCGCTGCAGCCCTGCGTGGACGCCGGCATCTCGAAGACGGTGACGCTGCCCGACCGGTGTTCGCTCGCGCAGGTCGACGCGCTGTTCGTGCAGGCGTGGCGCGACGGTCTGAAGGGCATCACGGTGTTCCGGCCCGACCCGCGGCTCGCGGCGGTCGTGACCGACGACGCGGCGCAAGCACGCCGCGATGGGCCGGTCTGCATCGGTTGTTGAACCGAACCGCGCGACAGCCGGCGGACGGCAGCCGGCGGTCCACACGCGACGCGATAGCGATGAACGCCGCCCCGCCCCGCTCCGGCCGTCAGGCGGACGTGCCGCTGACGCTTTCAGTATCGGTCGATGCGGCGCCCGACGTCGGGCCGGCGGCGTCCGGCGCCGCGATCAGCGCGACCAGCATGTCGTGGTCGATCGATTCGTGCTGCAGCAGGCTGCGCGCGATCCGTTCGAGCGCATCGCGGTGCGCGGCGAGCGTCGCGGTCACGCGCGCGTGCGCGTCCTCGAGCAGCGCGCGCACCTCCTCGTCGATCAGCTGCGCCGTGTGTTCGCTGCAGTGGCCGTCGCCCGGCGTCCATACGCCCGGCGCGCCGTGCTGCAATGCGCCGTCGTCGAGCGTCGCGAGGCCGAGCCGCTCGCTCATCCCGTACTGCATGACCATGTGGCGCGCGAGCGCGGTGGCGCGCTCAAGATCGTTCTGCGCGCCGGTCGACACGTCGCCAAACGCGATTTCCTCGGCCACGCGTCCGCCGAGCAGCACGTCGAGCCGGTCGAGCAGTTCGCTCCTGCGCAGCACGTAGCGATCTTCGGTCGGTACCTGCTGCGTGTAGCCGAGCGCCGCGATCCCGCGCGGGATGATCGACACCTTCTTCACCGGATCGCAATGCTCGCGGCTTTGCGCGACGAGCGCGTGCCCCGATTCGTGGTACGCGATGGTGCGCTTCTCCTGCTCGTTCATCACGCGGCTCTTGCGCTCCATGCCGGTCATCGCGCGATCGATCGCCTCGTCGAAATCGGTCATGTCGATCGCCGGCTTGCCGAGCTCGGCCGCATGCAGCGCGGCTTCGTTGACGACGTTCGCGAGATCGGCGCCGACGAAGCCCGGCGTGCGCTGCGCGAGCTCGGCGAGATCGACGCCGGGTGCGACCTTCACGCGCTTCGTATGCACGGTCAGGATCTGCTTGCGGCCGTTCAGGTCGGGCCGGTCGATCGCGATGTGCCGGTCGAAGCGGCCGGGGCGCAGCAGCGCGGGATCGAGAATCTCCGGCCGGTTGGTCGCGGCCATGATGATCACGCCGGAGTTGGCCTGGAAGCCGTCCATCTCGACGAGCAGTTGGTTGAGCGTCTGCTCGCGCTCGTCGTTGCCCGACATCAGCCCGACGCCGCGCGCCTTGCCGAGCGCATCGAGCTCGTCGATGAAGACGATGCACGGCGCGGTTTGCTGCGCCTGTTCGAACAGGTCGCGCACGCGCGCCGCGCCGACGCCGACGAACATCTCGACGAATGCCGAGCCGCTGATCGTGAAGAACGGCACCGCCGCCTCGCCGGCGACGGCGCGCGCGAGTAGCGTCTTGCCGGTGCCCGGCGCGCCGACGATCAGCACGCCCTTCGGAATCTTGCCGCCGAGCCGCTGATAGCGATCCGGATCGCGCAGAAACGCGACGATCTGCTGCAGCTCTGCCTTCGCCTCGTCGATGCCCGCGATGTCGTCGAACGTGATGCCGGTTTCCTTCTGCATGTACACGCGCGCGCGGCTCTTGCCCATCCCGCTCAGGTCGCGCATCCCGCCCGGCCGGCGCGTCATGAACGTCCAGATCACGACGAAGCCGATCAACGGAAAGATCCAGGTCGCGAGCGTGCCGATCCAGCCGGTATCGGCCGCGCCGCGGTAGCGAATCCCGGCCGCGGTCAGCGCCGCAACCAGATTGTCGTCGCTCACGCGGTTCGTGGTGAAGCGCCACGGCGCGCCGGCCGCCTTCACGTCGGCCGCGTCGGAGGCCGGCAGCGCCGCCCCCGCCTGCGGCATGCGCAGCGTGCCGGAGATCGACGTCTGCCCGATCTCCAGATCGTCGACGAGCCGCGCTTCCACGAGGTGGTGGAAATCGCTGTAGGAGATCGCGGTCGCCGCCGGCTGACGCCCGAACAGTTGAACCGCGATCAGTACCGCGAACGCGATCGGAATCAGCAGGCCGGAGTAGTCGAAGGTTTTTTTCATCGGCTAGACCCTGCCGGGCGGCCCGGCACCGGTTCACGCATCGTCGCGCGTCCAGTGCGCACGCAGCATGTCTTCGCCGTCGCGATAGTTGATCGCGAGACTGCCGTGATGCGCATGCAGCAGCGCGTCGGCCAGGCGCCTGACCATGTGTGCG
Source organism: Burkholderia sp. WP42 (assembly GCF_000745665.1). Taxonomy (NCBI): domain Bacteria; kingdom Pseudomonadati; phylum Pseudomonadota; class Betaproteobacteria; order Burkholderiales; family Burkholderiaceae; genus Burkholderia; species Burkholderia sp. WP42. The sequence goes on from NZ_JQJT01000021.1 coordinate 132,682, forward strand.
CCGGTCGTGCGCACGGTGACCGAATCGGCGGACCGCTCGATCTCCATGATGCGCTCGAGCGCGTGCTCGCTCGTCTCCATGTCGGCCTGACGCTGCAGCAGCTCGAGGATCATCCCGCGATGCGCGTGCAGATACGCGCCGTGCAGCACCAGCTCGCCGGCCGGCACGTTTTCGCGCATGCGCTTGCAGGCCGGGCATTCGAGCTGGCGCCGATCGCGCGGCGTCGCGTACCAGGTCCAGCGGCCCGCGTTGCAGACCGCGCCGCAGCCCTCGCAGATCCGGTCGCCTTTGGGCCGCTTCGGCTCGCGATAGCTGTCCTTCGTATGCGGTTGCATCCGCTTGTCGCGGCGCAGAGGGTTGCGGCCGGAGCCGCCATTCGAACGGTTCATCGCATTTCTCCTGACAGTGGACAACACCGGCGCGACGGTCGTGCGACGCTCGCGCACCGGTCATGCAACGCTCAGGCGACGGTCAGCCGGTCCACGACCTGCCGCACGCCGCGCACTGCGCCGGCCGCGCCGCACACCGCGCGCTTGTCGGCCAGCGACGCCACGGTGCCCGACAGCGTGACCACGCCGTCGCTCGCGTCGATCGAAATGCCGGAGGATTCGCGCCGCGCGCGACGCGCGAGGGCGTCAGCGATCCGCGCGCCGACGTCCGGCACCGTCTGGTCGGCGCGCACGCGGATGCGGTTCGCCACGCCGACGACGCCGGTCATCCGGCTCACCATCGCCTCGGCCGCGCGGCTCTGATACGCATGGTCGACTTCGCCGTCGAGCGTCACGCAGCCGTGATCGACCTCGACCGCGATCTTGTGATCGCGCAGCGCCTCCTGCCAGCCGAGCGCGAACGTGATCGCGATCGCCAGCTCGTGGTCGGCGCATGCGCTTGCCGGCGGCGTGACGCTCAGTTCGAGCACCAGCGCGCGCGCATCGGCGACATGCAAAGCGGTTTTCTGCGCTTCCAGCTTCTGCGCCCAGCTGTCGACGCTGCCGCGCAGCGTCACGATCCGGTCGCGGACCTCGACGTCGATCCGGCGCGCATCGATCGCCGGATTCCAGAACAGCGCCTGCTCGACATCCTGCTTCAGTACGGCGTCGGACTTCATGCCGGTCTCCCGTCGGCGCATGCCGGCCGCGACGTTTGCGACCGGATCCGTGCACCATCGCGATCAGCATCGCGCACGGCGGCCGCGACGGCTTGACGAGGATCAAGCAACGGCCGGCTCGCGGCGGCCGCGCGTCGGTGCGCCGCCGTCCGCCCCGCGCTGCTTCGATCGCCCCGCTCGGCCAAAAAGGACGACGCCGGGGCAGCACAGCAGGCCGCCCCGGCGCGCCGGCATCGCGGCCACGTCTCGGTGCGCGCGTCAATCGAGGGGCCGCTCGACACGCAATCCGGCCCGAGTGACCCAGATCAAGGGGAAACCCGGTAATCGTCGGATATAAACGAGGCCGAAGCGGCGACGCCCGAGGGCGCCGCCATCCCGTATTCCTGCATTCGTCGAGGCCTTCCATGCGCGCTGCCGCGCTTGCCGCTCCGTTTCACCCGACCGTCGTGCGGCGCATGCGTGTCGCCGTGCTGTTGGCGGGCCTGGGACTGCTGTCGGGATGCCTGTCGCTCGCGCCTGCCGACACGCGCCCGCCCGCACCGATTCCCGCCGCCTTCCCCGATCCGTCGGCCGCCGCGTCGCCCGCCGCGCAGGCGCCCGACTGGCACGCCTACTTCGTCGACACGCGCCTTCAGGCGCTGATCGCGCAGGCGCTCACGAACAACCGCGACCTGCGCGCGGCCGTGGCACGCGTCGACGAGGCGCGCGCGGTCTACGGCGTCCGCAGCGCGGACCAGTGGCCGACGATCGGCGCGGGTGCGGCCTACGCGCGGTTTCGCACGCCGGGCGGCTTGCTGACGCCGGCGCCCATGATCGGCCAGCTCTACGAGGTGCAACTGGCCGAGACCCAATGGGAGATCGATTTCTGGGGCCGCGTGCGCAGCCTGAAGGCGGCCGCGCTGCAGCGCTATCTGGCGAGCGACGCGGCCCGCCAGGCGACGACGCTGAGCGTCGTCACCGGCGTCGCGAACGCGTATCTGACGCTGTGCGAGATCGACGAGCGGATCGTGCTGACCCGCGCGACGATCGACACGCGCCGCGAATCGCTGCGGATCTTCCGGCTGCGTTACGCGGCCGGCGCGATCTCGCGCCTCGACCTCACGCAGTCGGAGATCCTGCTGCAGCAGGCCGAGTCGCTCGGCGTCCAGTTGCAGCAGGCGCGCGCCACGGCGGCCGATGCGCTCGCGCTGCTGGTCGGCGCGCCCCCCGAGCTGGGCGCAGCGCCGCTCGCGCTCGACGACGGCGCGGTGCTGCCGTCGCTCGCGCCCGGCCTGCCTTCGTCGCTGCTCGAGCGCCGTCCGGACGTGATCGCGGCCGAGCACGAACTGCAGGCGAGCCGCGCGAACATCGGCGCGGCGCGCGCGGCGTTCTTCCCGCGCATCGCGTTGACGAGCGCGATCGGCTCCGGCAGCACGGCGCTGCACGACCTGCTGACGTCGGGAACGGGCGTGTGGTCGCTGATCCCCAGCGCCACGCTGCCGCTCATCGACGGCGGCCGCAACCGTTCGAACCTCGCACTCGCGAATGCGCAGCGCGACGAGGCGCTCGCCCGCTACGAGAAAACGCTGCAAGGCGCGTTCCGCGACGTCTCCGACGCGCTCGCCGCGCGCCACTGGCTGGCCGACCAGGTCGCGATCGAACGCGCGACGCTGGCGTCGCAGGCCGAGCGCGCGCGCCTCGCGAAGTTGCGCTACGACAGCGGCGCGACGCGCTTCCTCGAAGTGCTCGACGCGCAGCGCGACCTGATGAACGCCGAGCAGCAGCTCGTCGTCACGCGGCGCGCGCTGCTGTCGAGCCGCGTCGCGCTGTACGGCGCGCTGGGCGGCGGCCCCGACGATCCGCGCCTGCCGCCGACGGCGCAGCAGCCTATCCATTCGACTGACTCGGAAAACAGACAATGAAAACCATCCCGCGCCCTCTTCTGATCGGTGCCGGTGCGGCCGTGCTCGCCGTCTGCGTCGCCTATTACGGCTGGTCGCGCTGGCGCGACGGCCAGACCGATGCGGGGCTCGTCAGCGGCAACGGCCGCATCGAGGCAACCGAAATCGACGTCGCGACCAAGCTGCCCGGGCGCGTGACCGCGATGCTCGTCGACGAAGGCGACTTCGTGAAGGCCGGCCAGCCGCTCGCCCGGATGGACGTCGTGGTGCTGCAGGCGCAGCTCGACGAAGCGCAGGCGCGCGCGCAGCAGGCCGTGAACACCGCGGCGAGCGTCGACGCGCAGGTCGCGCAGCGCCGCAGCGACAAGGCGGCGGCAGAGGCCGTCGTCGTGCAGCGCGAAAGCGAGCTCGACGCAGCCACGCGGCGGCTGGCGCGCTCAGAGACGCTGTCGCGCGACGGCGCCTCGTCGCTACAGGAACTCGACGACGACCGCGCCCGCGCGGGCAGCCTGCGCGCGACCGTGAATGCCGCGCGCGCGCAGGTGCAGGCCGCGCAGGCCGCGATCGACGCGACCCAGGCGCAGCTCGTCGCGGCGCGCTCCGCAGTGACGGCAGCGCAAGCGACCGTCGCGCGCGTGCGCGCCGACATCGCGGACAGCGAGCTGACCTCGCCGCGCGACGGCCGCGTGCAGTACCGCATCGCCGAGTCGGGCGAAGTGCTGCCGGCCGGCGGCAAGGTGCTCAACGTCGTCGATCTGTCCGACGTGTACATGACGTTCTTCCTGCCGGAAGCGGCGGTCGGTCGCGTGCCGCTCGGCGCCGACGTGCGGATCGTCCTCGATGCGGCGCCGGAATACGTGATTCCGGCCCGCGTGTCGTACGTGTCGAGCACCGCGCAGTTCACGCCGAAGACGGTCGAGACGGCCAGCGAACGGCAGAAGCTGATGTTCCGCGTCAAGGCGCGGATCGATCGCGACTTGCTGCAGCGCCATCTGAAGCTGGTGAAGACCGGGCTGCCGGGCGTCGCGTGGCTGAAGACCGATTCGCACGCGGCGTGGCCCGAGCGCCTCGCGATCAAGGTGCCGCAGTGAACACGACGACGCGCGCAGATATGGACAGCCGCGCGACCGACGGCGCGCCGGGCGCGGCCGGCCCGGCGCCGGTCGCCCGGCTGTCGGGCGTGTCGCTGCGCTACGGCGGCAAGGCGGCGCTCGACGACGTGACGCTCGAGATCCCGGCCGGCCGCATGATCGGGCTGATAGGCCCGGACGGCGTCGGCAAGTCGAGCCTGCTCGCACTCGTGTCGGGCGCGCGCGCGATCCAGCAGGGGCACGTGCACGCGCTCGACGCCGATCTGTCGTCGCGCCGCGATCGCGCGCGCGTATGCCGGCGCATCGCGTACATGCCGCAAGGCCTCGGCCGCAACCTGTACGCGACGCTGTCGGTCGAGGAGAACCTGCAGTTCTTCGCGCGCCTGTTCGGCCACGACGCGGCCGAGCGGCGCCGCCGGATCGACGCGCTGACGCGCAGCACCGGCCTGCATCCGTTCCTCGACCGCCCGGCCGGCAAGCTGTCCGGCGGGATGAAGCAGAAGCTCGGCCTGTGCTGCGCGCTGATCCACGATCCCGACCTGCTGATCCTCGACGAGCCGACGACCGGCGTCGATCCGCTGTCGCGCGCGCAGTTCTGGGATCTGATCGCGCGCATTCGCGTCGCGCGGCCCGCCATGAGCGTGCTGGTCGCGACCGCCTACATGGACGAGGCGCGCCGCTTCGACTGGCTGATCGCGATGGACGCCGGCCGCGTGCTGGCCACCGGCAGCCCCGCCGACCTGCTCGCGCGCACCGGCTGCGACACGCTGGAGGCCGCGTTCATCGCGCTGCTGCCGGACGAGCGCCGCAAGGGGCACCAGCCGGTGCAGATCGAACCGTTCCGGCCCGACGCGACCGCCGGCTACGCGATCGAGGCCGACGGGCTGACGATGCGGTTCGGCGAGTTCGTCGCGGTGGACCACGTGAGCCTGCAGATCCGTCGCGGCGAAATCTTCGGGTTTCTCGGCTCCAACGGCTGCGGCAAGTCGACGACGATGAAGATGCTCACCGGCTTGCTGCCGGCGTCCGAAGGCACGGCGACGCTGTTCGGCCAGCCGGTCGCCGCCAACGACATCGACACGCGCCGCCGCGTCGGCTACATGTCGCAGGGCTTTTCGTTGTACGGCGAGCTGACCGTGCGGCAGAACCTCGTGCTGCACGCGCGCCTGTTCGGCGTGCCGGAAGCCGACGTGCCGGCGCGGGTCGACGAGATGGTCGCGCGCTTCGGGCTCGCCGGCGTGCTCGACGTGCTGCCGGAGCGCCTGCCGCTCGGGATGCGGCAGCGGCTGTCGCTCGCGGTCGCGATGGTGCACAAGCCGGAGCTGCTGATCCTCGACGAGCCGACCTCGGGCGTCGACCCGGTCGCGCGCGACGACTTCTGGCGGCTGATGATCGAGCTGGCGCGCCGCGATCGCGTCACGATCTTCATCTCGACGCACTTCATGAACGAGGCCGCGCGCTGCGACCGCATCTCGCTGATGCATGCGGGCCGCGTGCTCGCGAGCGCCGCGCCGGCGGAGCTGGTGCGCATGCGCGGCGCGGCATCGCTCGAGGACGCGTTCATCGGCTATCTCACCGATGCGCAGCGTGAGGACAGCCCGAGCGATGCAGCCGCAGCGGCCGATGCGTCGTCCGACGCCGGCTGGCTCGCCACTGCCCCGTCGGCCACGCCCGCGGCCGCCCGCGGCGCAGCGCGGACCGCATGGTTCAGCGCCGCGCGCGCCGGCAGCTACCTGTGGCGCGAGGTGCTGGAGCTGCGCCGCGACCCGCTGCGCGCGACGCTCGCGCTGTTCGGCTCGCTCGTGCTGATGTGCGTGATCAGCATCGGCATCAGCCTCGACGTCGACAACCTGACGTTCGCGGTGCTCGACCGCGACCAGTCGATCCTGAGCCAGGACTACGCGCAGAACCTCGCCGGCTCGCGCTACTTCGTGCCGCGCGCGCCGCTCGCGGACGATCGCGACATCGAACGCCGCATGCGCAACGGCGAGCTGTCGCTCGCGATCGAGATTCCGCCCGACTTCGCGCGCGACGTCGCGCGCGGACGGCACGTCGAGATCGGCGCGTGGGTCGACGGCGCGATGCCGATGCGCGCCGAGACGATCCGCGGCTACGTGGCCGGCATGCACGAGAACTGGCTGCGCGACCAGGCGAAGCGCCGCCTCGGCGTGGCGCTCGCGCCGGCCGTCGACATCGCGGTCCGCTATCGCTACAACCCCGACGTGAAGAGCTTGCCCGCCATGATTCCGGCGATCATGCCGATGCTGCTGTTGATGTTGCCCGCGATGCTCACCGCGCTCGCCGTGGTGCGAGAACGCGAGCTCGGGTCGATCGTGAACCTGTACGTGACGCCCGTCACGCGCGCCGAATTCCTGATCGGCAAGCAGGTGCCGTACGTGATGCTGGCGATGCTGAACTTCCTGCTGATGGTGGTGCTCGCCGACCTCGTGTTCGGCGTGCGGATCAAGGGCAGTTTCGCGACGCTGGCGGCCGCGGTGCTGATCTTCAACGTGGTGGCGACCGGCATCGGCCTGTTCGCGTCGACCTTCACGCGCAGCCAGATCGCCGCGATCTTCATGACGATCGTCGGCACGCTGATACCGGTCGTGCAGTTCTCGGGGCTGCTCACGCCGCTGTCGTCGCTGGAAGGCAGCGGCAAGTGGATCGGCACGATCTATCCGGCCACCTACATGCTCGCGATCAGCCGCGGCGTGTACAACAAGGCGCTCGGGCTGTCCGACCTGTCGTCGCAGTTCTGGCCGATGCTCGTGGCCGTGCCCGTCATCCTCGTGATGACCGGCGTGCTGCTGCGCAAACAGGAGCGCTGATCATGTCACGCCTGAACGCCATCTTCCGGCTCGGAGTGAAGGAACTGTGGAGCCTCGCGCGCGACCCGATCCTGCTCGCGCTGATCGTCTACACGTTCAGCGCGTCGATCTACGTCGCCGCCACCGCCCGCCCCGAAACGCTGCACAAGGTGCCGATCGCGATCGTCGACGAGGATGCGTCGCCGCTGTCCGCGCGCATCGCGGCGGCGTTCTTCCCGCCGCAGTTCGCGCCGCCGCCGATCGTCGGCGCGGCCGCCGCCGATCGCGGCCTCGACAACGGCGACTACACGTTCTCGCTCGACATCCCGCCCGACTTCCAGCGCGACGTGCTGGCCGGCCGCCATGCGACGGTCCAGCTCAACGTCGATGCGACGCGCATGACACAGGCCTTCACCGGCGGCGGCTACGTCCAGCAGATCGTGTCGGGCGAGATCGACTCGTTCGTGCAGCGCTATCGCGGCTCGCCGCTGCCGCCGGTCGATCTCGCGATGCGCATGCGCTTCAACCCGAACCTCGACGAAGTGTGGTTCGGCGCGCTGATGGAGCTGATCAACAACGTCACGATGCTGTCGATGATCCTCACCGGCGCCGCGCTGATCCGCGAACGCGAGCACGGCACGATCGAGCATCTGCTCGTGATGCCGGTGACCGCCGCCGAGATCATGCTCGCGAAGGTCTGGTCGATGGGGCTCGTGGTCGCGGCGGCGGCGGTCGCGTCGCTGAGCTTCGTCGTGCAGGGTGCGCTGCACGTGCCGATTCCCGGCTCCGTGCCGCTGTTCGTGGCCGGCATGGCGCTGCACCTGTTCGCGACGACGTCGATGGGGATCTTTCTCGCGACGCTGGTGCGCAGCATGCCGCAGTTCGGCATGCTGCTCGTGCTCGTGCTGCTGCCGCTGCAGCTGCTGTCGGGCGGGCTCACGCCGCGCGAGAGCATGCCGCTCGCGGTGCAGGACATCATGCTCGCCGCGCCGACGACCCATTTCGTCGAGCTGGCGCAACGCATCCTCTATCGCGGCGCCGGCCTCGACGCGGTGTGGATGCAGTTTGCCGCGCTGTTCGCGATCGGCTGCGCGCTGTTCCTGCTGTCGCTGACGCGCTTCCGCAAGACGATCGGCCAGATGGCCTGAGCGGTCCGGCGCGCGGCGCCCCCGGGTCCGTTGACACAGATCAACTGCGACGCGACGCCGCACGCGATCATGACGCCATGTGCCGCAACCAGCGGCGCCATCGCCTGCGGCCCCGCCGTGCCATCGGCCGCCGCTCAACCGGAGAACGTCATGATTCGACTGCAATATCGAAGCACGTTGGCGACGTCCTGCGTGTTCATCGCGCTCGCATCGCTGCTCGGCGTCGTCCACGCGATGCTGATCGACGAGCAGGTCGCGCCGTATGCGATCGTCGCGCTGGTGTCGGGCATCGTCGGCTTCGTCGCCCAGCTGGACCCGGCGTCGAGCGAGCGCTAGCCGGACGGCCGCGCGCTTCGCACCGGCACCATGAACGGCATCCTGCGCCTCGCGTTCAAGCTGCTCGTCAACGACGGCGCGAAGTTCACTGCCCTGATCGTCGGCATCACGTTCTCGGTGCTGCTGATGATCGAGATGACGTCGCTGTTCGCCGGCATTCTCAACAAGTCGTCGGCGTCGGTGATCAACATCGGCGCGAAGGTCTGGGTGATGGACCCGGCCGTGAAGACGATCGCGAACAGCATCGGCATGCCCGGCTACGTGCTCGACGCCGTGCGCAGCATCGACGGCGTCAAGTACGCGGTGCCGCTCTACTCCGGCGGTGCGCTGGTGAAGCTGCGCTCGGGCGCGTATCAGGCGGTCACGGTGGTCGGCCTCGACGACGCGAGCCTGCTCGGCCGGCCCACGATGCTCCAGGGCCGCATCGAAGACATCTACGCGGAAAACGGCTTCATCGCGATCCAGGACCCGGAGTTCGCGAAGCTGGAGAACCCGACCATCGGCACCGATTTCGAGCTGAACGATCATCGCGGCGTGATCGTCGGCATCGCGAAGGTCGCCGCGAGCGGCCTGTTCGGCACGCCGACGCTCTACACCACCTACGCACGCGCGATCCGCTACATCCCGTCGCCGCGCTTCACGACCTCGTACATCCTCGTCGAGCCGAAGTCCGATGCGGACATCGCGCACATCCAGGCCGTCGTGAAGTCGCTCGGCTACCGCGCGTACACGCGCGACGAGTTCATCGCGCAGATCTCGCGCTTCTACAAGTACGAAACCGGGCTCGGCACCAACATCATGCTGATGACGATCATCAGCTTCATCATCGGCCTGTCGATTTCCGGGCAGACCTTCTACGCGTTCATCGTCGAGAACCTCGACAAGTTCGGCGCGCTGAAGGCGATCGGCGCGAAGAGCCGCGAGCTGGTCGCGATGATCCTGTTCCAGGCGACCTTCACCGCGCTGACCGGCTACGGCATCGGCGTCGGGCTGTGCGTGCTGATGATCTCGCTCGCCAAGCTGCGCATCCCCGACTACGCGGCCCTCATCACGTACGGCAACCTGTCGCTCGCGTTCGGGATGGTCGTCGTGATCGCGGCGATCTCGAGCTATCTCGGCGTGCGGCGCGTGCTGCGCATCGAGCCCTTCGACATCTTCCGGGGCTGACGATGGCCGGTATCGCGATCGACGCGCGCGGCGTCGACAAATGGTTCGGCGAAGGCGAAGCGCGCACGCAGGCGCTGCGCGACGTGTCGATGCAGGCGCACTTCGGCGAGATGCTGCTGATCGTCGGACCATCCGGCAGCGGCAAGACCACGCTGCTCAGCGTGATCTCCGGCATCCTGCGGCCGGACGGCGGCTCGGTGTCGATCGACGGCGTCGACCTGTGGGCGCAGCCGAACGACGCGATCGCCGAGTTCCGGCTCAACCGGATCGGCTTCGTGTTCCAGGACTACCACCTGTTCCCGCGGCTCACGACCGCCGAGAACGTCGCGATTCCGTTGATTTTGAAGCGCCAGCCGTGGGACGACGCGATCCAGGCCGCGCACACCTACCTGGGCGTCGTCGGTCTCGCCAATCGCGCGCAGCTGCCGCCCGTCAAGCTGTCCGGCGGCGAGCAGCAGCGCGTGGCGATCGCGCGCGCGATCGTCAGCCAGCCCGACCTGCTGATCCTCGACGAGCCGACCGCATCGCTCGACGGCGACACCGGCCGCATGATCATGGAGTTCGTCAAGCACGAGGTGCTGAACGACACGCGCTGCATCGTGATCGTCACGCACGACGCGCGGATCTTCGAATACGCGGACCGCATCCTGCGCATGGAAGACGGCAAGCTGACCGGCATCGAGCGCGGAGGCGTGCGATGAAGCGCCGGCTCGTGTTCGTCGCGGCCGTGCTCGGCTTCCTGGCGAGCGTCGTCGCCGCGTGGCTCTACGGCCGCCAGGAGCCGCCGCAGCCGCCGGTGTTCAAGCCGGCCGCCAATCCGTACGCGCGGGGCGTCTATGCGAACGGCATCGTCGAAAGCGAGCAGCCGGCCGGCGCGAACGTGAACGTCTATCCGGACGTGTCGGGAGCGGTGACGCGCATCTACGTGCACGACGGCGATCCGGTGAAGGCCGGCGACGTGCTGCTGACGATCGACGACGCCGTGCAGCGCGCGAGCGCCGCGCAGCTCGCCGCGCAGGCCGATGCGGCCGCTGCGCTACTCGACGAGCTGAACGCGCAGCCGCGCCGCGAGGTGCTCGACGTGGCCGGTGCGCAGACCCGGGCCGCTCAGGCGAGCCTGAAGCTCGCGCAGGACCAGTACGACAAGCAGCGGCGCGCGTACGACATCGATCCGAAAGCAGTGAGCCGCGACGCGCTCGACACGGCCGCGAACGCGGTGCGCGTCGCGGCCGCCAACGTGGACGTCGTGACGCGCCAGTATCGTCTGACCAAGGCCGGCGCATGGAGCTACGACCTGCGCAACCAGCGTGCGCAGGTCGTCGCGCTGCGGCGCGCGGCCGATGCGGCCGCCGCGCTGCTGGCCCGCTACACGCTGCGCGCGCCGGCGGACGGCATCGTGCTGGCGATGAACGCGGCGCTCGGCTCGTACCTGAGCCCGCAGGGGATCTACGACACCTACACGCGGGCCAGCGCGCCGGTCGCGGTGCTCGGCGCGCCGGTCGACCGGCTGCAGGTGCGCTGCTACATCGACGAGATCCTGATCCCGCAACTGCCCGACCTGCATGCGCTGAAGGCGCACATGTTCGTGCGCGGCACGTCGGTCGAGGCCGATCTGCAGTTCGTGCGCGTGCAGCCGTACGTGACGCCGAAGATCGAATTGTCTGACCAGCGCACCGAGCGCGTCGACGTGCGCGTGCTGCCGCTGATTTTCCGTATCGTGCCGAACCGCAACGTGCGGCTGTTCCCCGGGCAGATCGTCGATGTGTACGTCGCCGGCAAATGACCGCGCGTGCGGCGGCCGTACGTCGCGGCGCCGAACCGCTGCGCGCTTGGCCGCCGGGCTGCTCGCCGCGCTGCTCGCGGGCGGCTGCACGGTCGGGCCGAACTTCGTGCCGCCGCCCGCGCCGCGCGTCGAGCGCTTCGTCGCGCCCGACGATCCGCACGCGGCGTCCGGCCCGTGGACCGGCGACGGCCGCACGCAGGCGTTGTCGCCCGACGCGCCGCTCACGCGCGACTGGTGGACGCGCTTCGGCAGCCACGCCATCGACGCGAGCGTCGACGCCGCGCTGACCGGCAGCCCGACGCTCGCGCTCGCCGAAGCGACGCTGCGGCGCAGCGAGCACGCGTTGCGGGCCGGCCAGGGCGTGTTCTTCCCGCAGATCGACGCGCAGGCCGGCGCGGCGCGCGAGCGCGCGACGCCGTCGCGCGGCCCGGCGTTGCCGGCGTCGATCTTCAACCTGTTCACGCTGTCGGCGACCGTCAGCTACACCCTCGACCTTTGGGGCGGCGAACGGCGCCAGGTGGAGGCGCTGGCCGCCGGCGTCGACGCGCAGCGCCACGCGCTGGCCGGCGCGTATCTGATGCTGAGCGCCAACGTCGTCAACACGATGATCGCGCGCGCCGCGTATCGCGACGAAGGCGCCGCCACGCGCGAGACGATCGGTCTCGTCGACGAGCAGATTCGCCTGACGCGCGCGCAGGTGACGGCCGGCGCGGCGGCCTACGTCGCGGTGCTGACGCTCGAGTCGCAGCGGGCGACGCTGCAGGCCACGTTGCCGGCGCTCGACCAGAAGCGCGCGCAAGCCGACGATCTGCTCGCGCTGCTGGCCGGCCGATATCCGGCCGACTGGCGGACGCCGGAGCTGTCGCTCGCCGCGATCGAACTGCCGGCGAGCCTGCCCGATACCGCGCCGTCGTCGCTGGTGCGCCGCCGTCCGGACATCCAGCAGGCGGAAGCCGAACTGCACGTGGCGAGCGCCCAGGTGGGCGTCGCCACCGCCGCGCTCTACCCGAACCTGACGCTGTCCGCGTCGGGCGGCTTCGACAGCGGCGTCGCGGCCAATCTGTTCTCGCCGGCCGGCCGCGCGTGGAGCGTCGGCGCCGGCGTCACCGCACCGCTGTTTCACGGCGGCACGCTGCTGAACCAGCGGCGCGCCGCGCAGGATGCCTACGACGAGGCCGACGCGTCCTACCGGCAGGTCGTGCTGGCCGCGTTCTCGCAGGTGGCCGACGCGCTGCGCGCGCTCGCGAACGACGCCGCGGCGCTCGATGCGCAGGCTCGCGCGATGGCCGCCGCCCGCGATGCGCTGCGGCTCACGCAGGCCGGCTACGACGCGGGGATCACCGGCTACGTGCCGTTGCTGGTCGCCGACGTGCAATATCACCAGGCCCGCATCGCATGGCTTCAGGCGCTCGCGCAACGCCTGCAGGACACGGTGGCGTTCTACGTCGCGCTCGGCGGCGGCTGGGGCGAAGCTGGTTGACGGACATGGCGCGGGCGCGCGGGCCGGCTTCACGCGGCTTCACGCCGCGTCGGCCGGCTGCTCGACGGTGCGGCGCGCTCAGGCGACGATGTCGGGCCGTTCCCAGCGCGGCAGCTCGGCCCAGCCGAGCGGCGCGTACACGGTGCCGCCGGCCGCGTCGATCGTTTCGACGAATGCGGCGAGCGTCGCGCCGGCCGGCACCATGAGCGTGGTCGCATCGACGAAATCCTCGCTGCGCAGCCACGGCGCCGCGCCGCGGTTGATCTGCTGGACGCTCCACGCGTGGCCGTGGCGCCCGGCTTCGGGCGGCAACAGCCCGGGCGCGTCGAACGCGACCCGCAGCAATTGCGCGCGCGAATCGCTGTACGGCGGTTTCGCCGCGTTCTGATACGGCACGTCGGCCCAGTTCTCGCCGCATTGCTGATTGAGCGGCAGGCACGTAAACCACGCCCATGGCGAACGAACGAAGCACAACCGGTACAGGTGCGCGGCGCCGTCCAGATTGGCGATCAGCGTCATGATGGATCGATCCCGAGAGACTCGCGATGCCGATGCGCAGCGCGCGCACGGCAGGCGCGGATCATCGAATCATGACACCGCGTCCGCGCGCCGGACCGCCATGCGCGGGCCGACGCGACTGACGATTGATCGTAGTCAAACCGCGCGAGCAGCCTCATTGGGCGGCGCCGGCGGTACGGCCGGCGGGGCATGGAATCCTGCAATTGCTGACTTCGGTCAAGCGCTGCCCGCGCGTTCGCGCTGTAATCGCCTTACCGATCCGTCGATTCCCGGCGAGGCTATCTCATGAAACTGACTTTTCTCGGCGCGACCGAAACCGTGACCGGCTCGAAATACCTGGTCGAGCACGGCAGCCGGCGCATCCTGGTCGATTGCGGCCTGTTCCAGGGCACCAAGAACCTGCGGCTGCGCAACTGGCGGACGCTGCCGTTCGCGGCCGACACGCTCGACGCCGTCGTGCTCACGCATGCGCACATCGATCACACCGGCTATCTTCCGGTGCTTGCACGTGAAGGATTTCGCGGGCCCGTGTACTGCACGGCGGCCACGGCCGAACTGTGCGACATCATGCTGCGCGACAGCGCGCGGCTGCAGGAGGAGGAAGCCGACTTCGCGAACCGCCACGGCTATTCCAAGCACCATCCGGCGCAGCCGCTCTATACGCTCGACGATGCGCAGCGTGCGCTGCACCTGCTGAAGCCGGTGGCGTTCGACGAATGCACGTCGCTCGGCGGCGGCGTGTCGTTCCGGCTGCTGCCGGCCGGGCACATCCTGGGCGCGGCGAGCGTCGTGATGCACTGGGATCACAAGGTGCTCGCGTTCTCGGGCGACCTCGGCCGCTACAACGATCCGATCATGCAGCCGCCGCGGGCGCCCGCGCATGCCGACTATCTGGTGGTCGAATCCACGTACGGCGACCGGCTGCACCCGGCGTCGGACCCGGAGACCGAACTCGCCGCGATGTTCGACAAGACCTTCGGGCGCGGCGGGGTGGTCGTGATGCCCTGCTTCACCGTCGGCCGCGCGCAGGAAATCCTGCACTACATCGCGCGGCTAAAGGCGTCCGGCCGCATGGCGCGCGTGCCGGTGTTCCTCGACAGCCCGATGGCCACCGACGTGACGGAGATCTATCGCCACCATATCCTCGAACACCGGCTGACCGTTTCGGAAGCGAACGCGCTCGGCCACGCGGCGACGATGATCCGCTCCGTCGACCAGTCAAAGGCGATCTCCGATCACCACGGGCCGATGGTCATCATCGCCGGCAGCGGCATGGCGACCGGCGGACGCGTGCTCCATCACCTCGCCCGCTATGCGCCCGATCCGCGCAACACGATCGCGCTGGTCGGCTATCAGGCCGCCGGCACGCGCGGCGCGGCGCTGGCCGCGCACGAGCCGACGGTGAAGATTCACGGCGAATACGTGCGCGTGCGTGCGCAGATCGAATCGATCACGACGCTGTCGGCTCATGGCGATTACGAGGACGTGCTCAAATGGCTCGGCACGATGCAGGGCGCGCCGGTGCGAACGTTCGTCACGCATGGGGAGCCGGCTGCCGCGGATGCGCTGCGCCGGCGCATCGCTGATACGCTGCACTGGACTTGTGAGGTGCCGGTTTATGAGCAGTGTGTCGATTTGAATGAGGGGGATGGGGGGGATGGTCTCCATCAAGACGCAGCCGAAGCCGAACCGGCCGATGCCGCGCAGCAGACCGCGGGGCGCTCGTCCTGACGCTTAGTGGCGCCGGTGAAGCGCCGCATACGCATGACGCGTATAGGCCGAGACCTGACCGGTCAGTCAACGTCAGGTTAAGTCTCGGACAATACGACTGTTCGTCGCCGTTGGCGGTGATCGACCCTAAAGAGACCGTCAGACCTCCCGCAAGCGGACACTCGGCGCATGAGCAGGTGCCGGAGCGAATTCAGGCGCGAGTTCCAGTCGATGACCTCCCTGGTCATGTGCGTTTTCCAGTCCGTGTGCGTTTAGAGCGAACCGGTGACAGAAAACGTACGACGAGGGAAGGACAGGCGAGGCGGCGGCTGCTATAGCCGCCGAGCCTAGTCGTTCCACCACCCAGGTGTGGGCAGCTTCTTGGTGTAAGGCGAGCACTGCTCGCGAAGAAGTCGCATGCCCTTGTAGTCCAACGTTACGACCGAAACGGCAGGGTCGGTTGGCCACTTCGCAATCGCGAAATCAGCCTCGTACTCTTTGCCTTCAATGCACGCGATATAAGGCTCGCCCTTGAAAGGCACAGCCGTAATCGCCCAGATACGCGCTTCTCCATGTCGATCGAGGGTGCCATCGAAGACAGTCGATTGGTAATGATTGCAGGAGGCCTCGGACAATCCGAACATCGGGATGCACGGCGTCTGCCATGTCGTTTGGTAAACCGTGACATCTGCTCCCGATAGAGGGTGCCCTTCTCCAGCGACTACCCGTAACGTAAAGTGCCGGGGGAAGACCCAAGGCCCCGCGTGCCCCCACACCAGGAAAAAGAGCGCCGCAGGAATGGCAACGAAGAGCCAACTTTTTCTAAGCTTCATTCGCGCCTACGCGTCAAATCCCTGCGCGTTCAAAGCCGCAGCGCCCCCAAGAGGCAGCGCGCGATGCGCCGCCTCCAAGGTCACCATGTTGAATGCGTCGCGGCTTTTTGCATCCGTCCGAATATGCGCTATCCACTTTCTGATGCTCATCGTTCCAACGCCATGCCTGGTTTAGAAAGCCAGTGCCATCGGTTTGATTTGAGGGGGCGTGGCTGTGGTTTGGGCTTGCATTGTCGACGATTCAGATTTCGTTGTCGCACGGCCGATTCTGGCCGCCTGTTGCCGCAGAGCTACTCGGTTCCGTCAATCGCCGACGCAGCGAGTACAGAGCCTTTATACCTATATGCGTCGAAAGAAAACGGTCCAAACGCCTCAACTATCTGCAAGTCAGATTCACTTGTCTGGTAGGCGAAGCTCTCCCAAACGTAGGATTCGCGTTCACGCCGTACAAGGGCCGAATATGCACCGCACGCGACGTCGCCACACTCAGGGCAGATGTAGAGTAGTACGCGCTTTCCGCTCTCCGGCGGAACGTCGAGCAGCATAGCGGACATGCGTTCGCATTCCTTCGCGTAACCACTCACGAAACAACCCATGAAGTCGGCATGTCCACCGGCACTTTTAACCAGCATTTCCAGCAAAGACTGTCCGTCTATCAGAAAGTCCGCAGAGGTTCGCTCTGTGCAGGTGGCGCCTCCCGACGAGGTTGCTGGTCGATGCAGTCGGCGATGCCCAAGTAGGTTCATGTTCGTGTGCGGAATAGGTATGACGTGCCAAGATTGTCACCGATCGCGGAGCCTGTGTCGAAGGGCCGTTCCTGGCCGACCTGTGACCGACGACGCCGTCGCACCGTGCCCGGTCCGGCGGACGGCCCGCGTCGACCCGGAGCGGTCCTTCGGATTTCTCGAAACCGGTCATTGGGGCAGCGCTAGACCGCCGCCACTTTAGACAATCTAATCGCCTTGGTTGCCCTGCCAGTCGATGTACGCGGCGGTACCCATTGCGTCGAAGTTCGGCATTTCACCGACCTGAACGTGCTGGAAAAAGCCCAAGCAACGGCCCCAAGACGACATTCCCGGGTTGGGCTCGACCCAGCACGAATATCCAAAGCGCGTCCAATCCAACGACCTATCGTCATTGCAGCGGCATAGAAGCTCCTGGGCGATTGCCCTGCACCAAATCAAAGCTTCTTCTGCCGCCGCCGCTTTGATGAAGACTCCAGTCGTCGACTCGTAGTCTTCGATCACTCCGCGGTCGAATAGCTGTCGCGGTTCGGGCTCGTGGTACTGGAAAATGACAAGGTATTCGTGTGACATGTTGCAGGAGCTTGTTTAACGACTTCATAGTTTCGTCCGTCACGCCGGTTCTAGACGATCTTGGCGGAAACATCGGACGACCGGTAGTGCCCGAACTGAGTCAGCCAACCCGCCACTGCCCGTTTAGTCCGGTCCAAGCGCTTTCGGCATACCGCCCTACGACCCGGCGCAAGCACCGGCTCGTATCGCACCCAGCCCCGTCCTCAACTAACCTCAATAATCACCTTCAACGCATGCGTTTGCGCCGCGCGCCCGAACGTGTCATAAGCGCCCTCGACATCATCGAGCGCGAACCGGTGCGTAATGAGTTGCGCCGGATCGAGGCGCCCCGCCCGCACCGTTTTCAGCAGCATCGGCGTGCTGACCGTATCAACGAGCCGCGTCGTGATCGCGATGTTGCGATCCCACAGCTTCTCCAGATGCAGATCGGCCTTGACGCCATGCACGCCCACGTTCGCCACGACGCCGCCCGGCGCCACGATCGACGTACACAGCTCGAACGTCGCCGGAATGCCGACCGCCTCGATCGCGCAATCCACGCCGATGCCGTCGGTCAGCTTCATCACGTCCGCCGCCGCGTCGCCGCTGCGGCCGTCGACGCAGTCGGTCGCACCGAAGCGCCGCGCGATGTCGAGCCGGTTGCTGTCCGGGTCGATCATGATGATCTGCCCCGGCGAATAGAACTGCGCCGTCAGCAGCGCGGCAAGCCCGATCGGCCCGGCGCCCACGATCGCCACCGAGCAGCCCGGCTGCACCTTGCCGTTCAGCACGCCGCACTCGAAGCCGGTCGGCAGGATGTCGGACAGCATCACGAGCGCGTCCTCGTCGGCGCCGGCCGGGATCGGATAGAGGCTCGTCTGCGCATGCGGAATGCGCACGTACTCGGCCTGCGTGCCGTCGATCCGGTTGCCGAGAATCCAGCCCCCGGTGGTGCAGTGCGAATACAGGCCGCGCCGGCAGTATTCGCAGCGGCCGCACGACGAAATGCAGGAAATCAGCACGCGGTCGCCCGGCTTCAGCGCATCGACCGCAGCGCCAACCTGCTCGACGACCCCCACCCCTTCGTGGCCGAGCACGCGCCCCGGTTCGCAGGTCGGCACGTCGCCTTTCAGGATGTGCAGGTCGGTGCCGCAGATCGTCGTGCGCGTCACGCGGACGATCGCATCGGTCGGCGACTGCAGCTCGGGTTTCGGACGTTGTTCGAGCGCCATGCGCCCAGGGCCGTGATAGACGAGTGCTTTCATCGGTATTCCTCCATGGAAATCAGGTTTCTAGCACGTATGCGCCAGGCGCCGCCGCGAAGCCGGCGGCTGGCACGCGAGCCGGCACGTCGCCCGACGAATGCGTGCGCAACCAGCCGCTCCAGCAGGTCCACCACGAACCTTCTACGGGCGGCGTGTCGCGCACGAAGTCGTGCCCGCTGCGGTAAGGCGCGCCGTGCTCGCGCGTCGCGCAGCGGTAGTGGCGGCCGGGATGGCCCGGTTCGGACACGATGCCGGCGTTGTGGCCGCCCGACGTCAGCACGAACGTCAGCGCGTGGTGCGTCATCAGATGGAGCTTGTACACGGAACGCCACGGCGACACGTGATCGCGTTCGGTGCCCACCACGAACGTCGGCACGTCGAGATCCGACAGCGCGACCGGCCGCCCGTCGACGCAGTAGCGGCCGGCCGCGAGATCGTTGTCGAGAAAGAGCCGCGTCAGGTATTCGGTATGCATCCGGTACGGCATGCGCGTGGTGTCGGCGTTCCACGACATCAGGTCGTTCGGCTTGGTGCGCGTGCCGAGCAGGTATTCGCTCATCATGCGCGACCAGATCAGGTCGCGTGCATTCAGCAACTGGAACGTCGCGGCCATCTGCGCGCCGTCCAGATAGCCCTGCCGCCACATCAGCGCATCGAGCGCGGACAGCTCGCTCGCATCGATGAACAGCCCCAGCTCGCCGGGTTCGCTGAAATCGGTCTGCGCAGCCAGCAACGACACCGAGCGCAATGCCTCGTGTTGCCGGCCGTCACGCGCGAGCGCGGCCGCGGCGATCGCGAGCAGCGTGCCGCCGAGGCAATAGCCGACCGCATGCACGGCCTCGCCGCAGATCGACCGCGCGGCGTCGAGCGCAGCCATGCAGCCGTCGCGCAGATAATCGTCGAGCCCGAGCCCGCGCGCTTCGGCGCCGGGGTTGTGCCACGACACGGCGAACACCGTGTAGCCGGAATCGACCAGGAAGCGGATCAGCGAATTGTGCGGCTGCAGATCGAGGATGTAGTACTTCATGATCCACGACGGCACGATCAGGATCGGCTCGCGTGCGACGTCGGTGGTCGTCGGGTCGTATTGCAGCAGCTCGCACAACGCGTTGCGCCACACGACGCGGCCCGGCGTGACCGCGACGTCGCGGCCCGGCAGATAGGGACGCGCATCGTGCGCGCGCTGCTCGCCGGTGTGCTCGAACAACGCGCGCGCGTCGTCGGCCCAGTGCCGCAGACCAGTCGCCAGATTCGCCCCGCCGCTGCGCATCGTAGTGTCGAGCACGACCGGATTGGTCGCGAGAAAGTTACCGGGCGAGCACGCATCGAGCCACTGCCGCGCGGCGAACCCGACCAGCTCCTCGTGATGGCGCTCGACGCCCGGCACGCCGGTGGTCGCGTCGCGCCACCAGCGCTGAATCGCCAGGAAATTGTCGCGATAGACGTGAAACGGCCAGGCGTCCCACGCGGGCGCGGCGAACCGCGGATCGGCGTCGCCCGCGTGCACGGCCAGGCCGCCGGGGTCGGCCGCAGCGGCGTCGCGCACCTGCGACGACGGCGCGACGGCCGCCTGCCACGCCTGTGCCGCAAGCTCGAAGCACTTGCCGGGCGCGACCGCGAGATGCGCGCCCCAGTCGAGCATCGCGAGCGCCATCGACACGGGAGACAGGCCGAGCGTCAGCGCGGCCACGTTCGCGTGGGCCGCGCGATTCCATTGTTCGGCGGGCGTCGCATCGGCCGGCGCAACGGCGAGCGCACACGGCGCCGGTTCGGTCGGCTGCGGCAGCCGTATCGCTTCCTGCGCGAGCGGCGCGCGCATCGCGGGTGCATTCATCAGATTTGCTCCGGGAAACCGGCCTGCCGGTCGCAAGACGCGTGCAGTGGAGCGCGTATCGCGCCGGACCTTCAACGCGGCGCACGCGCATCGCCGGATGAGGAAAGCCTGCGTCCGCGGACGCAGGCACACGTCAATGCATGTGCATCCCGCCGTTGACGTCGAATTCCGCGCCGGTCGAGAAAGCGCCGGCGTCGGAGCACAGAAACGCGATGAGCTCGGCGATCTCGTCCGGGTGGCCGAGCCGACCGACCGGAATCTGCGGCAGGATCTTCGTGTCGAGCACTTCCTTCGGCACCGACTCGAGCATCGCGGTCGCCAGATAGCCGGGCGCGACCGTGTTGACCGTGATCCCGTGGCGGGCCAGCTCGAGCGCCAGCGCCTTCGTGAAGCCGTGAATGCCCGCCTTCGCGGCCGCATAGTTGGCCTGCCCGAACGCGCCGCGCGAGCCGTTCACCGAGCCGATGTTCACGATCCGCCCGAAGCCGGCCGCGATCATGCCGGGCACGAACGGCTTGGTCATGTTGAACATGCTGTCGAGATTGGTGCGCAGCACCGCATCCCACATGGTCTTGGTCATCTTCACGAACGTCGCGTCGCGCGTGATGCCCGCGTTGTTGACCAGCACGTCGACGTGCCCGAACTCCGCCAGCATGCGCGCCGCGCAGTGCTGACACGAATCGTAGTCGGCCACGTCGACCTCGAACGCATGAAACGTGCGGCCCGCCTCGCGCTCGCGTGCGATCCACGTCGCGAGTTGAGCGTCGCCGTTCATGTACGACACGGCCACGGTGATGCCGGCATCGTGCAGGCGCCGCGCGATGGCGGTGCCGAGGCCACCCGTCCCGCCGGTGACGAACGCGACTCGTTCAGCGCCCATGGCCGTTCTCCGGTGCATCGACCTTGCCCTTCAGGCGGCGTACGGCAGTCGGTGCGCCGTCGGTCGCGTCCTCGATCCCGTGCTCGAGCGCCGTCATCCATTCCGCCCACGGCATGCTCGCTTCGTTGACGGCGGCGAGCCGCTCCAGGTCAGGCAGCCAGTCGGTCTGACTGCGCGACAGCACACCCGCGCCGTATTCGCGCAGCCAGGTACGCCACACGCCGGCATGCTCGAACTGCGCACGCATCGACAGCTCGCTGGCGTCCTGCCACAGCGCGACGCTCGCGAGCGCGTAATCGCTCATCACCTGCCGGCTCGCTTCGCCGAACGCGGTCCATTCGCCGCTGCCGGCGAGCGCCTGCTGCAACCGGCGCACCGCGTCGCGGTCGCGCTCGATGCCCCGGCCCGCCAGTGCGTGCCATTCGTGCTGCCAGTCGCGGTTCAGCGCCGCCATCCGCAGCGCGAGATCGCAGCTCGCGCGGCAAACGTCAATCGGTGTCGTCAAAGCGTAGGTGCTCATCGGCTTCCCTCGTTCGGTCCGGTCAATCGGTTGGCATGCGCCCGGTGCCCGTACGTGGCCTCGGCGGCGCGACCGCCTAACTGTGCGGGCAAGCCGCGCAGCGCCCGTTGATCTGAGTCAAGCACGCGGAAAGCCCGCTCCGTAGACTGGATTGCACTGGCGGATCACCCGTCGATGGAGCGATTCCGATGAGCTACAAGAGCATAGTCGTGCACCTCGATACGAGCGTCCGTGCGCATGCGCGCCTCGAGTTCGCACTGCGCGTCGCGCGGCGCTTCGGTGCCCATCTGACGGGCCTGTTCTCGGTCTACACGGCCGAGCCGCATTCGTTCTACGTGATGGCCGGGTCCGCCGATTACTTCCGCGAGCATCGCGCGCAGCGCGACGAACGCCGCGCCGCGCTGGAGCGGCTGTTCCATGCCGAGACCGCGCGCGCGAAGGTGCACGCCGCGTGGGTCGAGGCGGACGCGCGCGCCAACGTCGCGGTGCCGCGCGCCGCGCGCGTGGCCGATCTCGTGATCGTCGGCCAGAGCGACCCGAACGATCCCGAGAGCTTCGTCGACAACCAGTTTCCGGAGAGCCTCGTGTTGTCGGCCGGCCGCCCGGTGCTGTTCGTGCCGTATGCCGGCGCCTTCACGTCGATCGGCGAGCGCGTGTTCGTCGCGTGGG
The DNA here is from genome assembly GCF_000745665.1 of Burkholderia sp. WP42. Taxonomy (NCBI): domain Bacteria; kingdom Pseudomonadati; phylum Pseudomonadota; class Betaproteobacteria; order Burkholderiales; family Burkholderiaceae; genus Burkholderia; species Burkholderia sp. WP42. The sequence goes on from NZ_JQJT01000021.1 coordinate 155,007, forward strand.
ACGGCAGCCGCGAAGCGGTCCGCGCCGCGCACGACGCGATCCCGTTTCTCGCTCATGCGAAGCGCACGACGGTCGCCGCGGTGGTCGACGGCAATTCGGCGGCGGCCATGCGCATTCCGGCCGCCGATGCCGCGCTGATGCTCGCGCGCCATGCCCGCGACGTGAGCGTGCTCGACATCGATGCGGGCGACGGCCGCGCGATCGGCGACACGTTGCTGTCGCGCGCGTACGAGACGGGCTCCGACCTGCTCGTGATGGGCGCGTACGGCCATCCGCGCTGGCACGAGCTGGTGATGGGCGGCGCGACGCGCACGGTGCTCGCGTCGATGACCGTGCCGGTCCTGATGTCGCACTGAGCCGGCCGATGCGCACGCTTGCGTTGCTGGTCGTCAACGCCGGTTCGTCGAGCGTGAAGTTCGCGCTCTTCGCGTATCCGCCGCACGGCGATCCCGCGCGGCGGCCGCTGCACGACGGCGAGGCTGTCGCGGCCGGCAACGGCATCGCGATCCGCTTCGACGCCGATCGGGACGGCACGCTGCCGCTCAGCGCCGGCGACCCGTACCGCGCCGTGCTGGCGCAGGTCGCGATGTGGATCCGCGTACGCTTGCCGCACGTCACGCTCGCCGCAATCGCGCATCGCGTCGTGCACGGCGGCGCGCGCTTCGCGGAGCCGGTGCTCGTCGACAACGACGTGCTGGACGCGCTGCGCACGCTGACGCCGCTCGCGCCGCTGCATCAGCCGCACAGCATCGACGCGATCGACGCGCTGCGCGATGCGTTCCCCGACGTGCCGCAAGTCGCCGTATTCGACACGGCGTTTCATCGCACGCTGCCGCGCACCGAGCAACTGCTGCCGTTGCCGCACGAATGGTTCGACCGCGGCGTGCGCCGCTACGGATTCCATGGGCTGTCGTACGAATATCTGTCCGTCGCGCTCGACGAAGCGTTCGGCGCGCAGGCGCACGGGCGCGTCATTGCGGCGCACCTCGGCAGCGGCGCGAGCCTGTGCGCGATGCGCGACTGCCGCAGCGTCGCGACGACGATGGGCTTCTCCGCGCTCGACGGGCTGATGATGAGCACGCGCTGCGGCACGCTCGACCCCGGCGTCGTGCTGCACCTGCTCGATGCCGGCCAGTTGTCCGGCGACGCGCTCGGTCAGCTGCTCTATCACGAGTCGGGGCTCAAGGGCGTGTCGGGCACGTCCGGCGATCCGCGCGTGCTGCTCGCATGCGAGGCGGCCGGCGACGCGCGGGCGCACGACGCGCTCGCGCTGTACGTCCACCGGATCGTGCGCGAGGTCGGCGCACTCACCGCGCTGCTCGGCGGGCTCGACATGCTGGTTTTCACGGCCGGCATCGGCGAACACGCGGCGGTGCTGCGCGAGCGGATCTGCGCGGCGCTCGGCTGGCTCGGCGTCGAGCTGGACACGTGCGCGAATGCGGCCCATGCGCAGGTGGTGTCGACGGCGGCGAGCGCGGTCACGGTCGTGGTCGAGCCGACCAACGAGGCGTGGGTCGCGGCGCGCGCGGCGGTGCGCGTGCTGCGCGGCAATCGCGACGGTTGATCCAGATCAGCGCGACCGGCGTGCATGCGCCGATGATGATTGCATCGATCTTCGTTCAAGGAAAACGCCATGTACTCGAACATCCTGGTTGCGCTCGACGGCAGCGACACGTCGTCCCGCGCGCTCGACGCCGCCCTGGATCTCGCGGCGCAAATGGGTGCGCGGCTGACGCCGGTCTACGTCGTCGATTTCCTGGTGCCCGCGTACGACACCTACGGCTACGATCCGTCGATCCTGGTCGACGCGTTCCGTGAAGAAGGACTGCGCGTCACCGACGACGCAGCCCGGCGCATGAAGGCGCGCAACGTGGCCGGCACGCCGCAGATCTCGAACGTCGCGCCCGAGGGCGACGACATCCCGCAGCGGATCGTGACGGTCGCCGGCGAGATCGGCGCCGATCTGATCGTGCTCGGCACGCACGGCCGGCGCGGCTTTCGCCGGCTCGTGCTGGGCAGCGTCGCCGAGCGCGTGCTGCGCCACGCGAAAACCCCGGTTCTGATGATTCCGGCCGGTTGCATGTCGAACCACCCGGCCGAAACCGCCACCGCATCGACCGAAAAGGAGCCGTCATGAGCTACAAGACCCTGCTCGTCCATCTCGACGATAGCGCGCGCTGCGCGACGCGCGTCGACCTCGCGCTCGAACTCGCGGGACGCTGGAACGCGCATCTGATTGGGCTCTACGTCGTCTGCCAGGATCTGTTCGAGCCGCTGCGGCGGCCCGACGAGCCGCTGAAGCTGGCCGTCTACGAGCGCCTGTGCGAGGAGCGCCGCAAGGAAGCCGAGCAGCGCTTTCTGACGGCCGCCGAACGCGCCGGGCGCAGCGTCGAATGGCAGGCGCCGACCGGCAACGCGACGGAAGCCGCGATCCTGCATGCGCGCCACGCCGATCTGCTGGTCCTCGGCCAGGTCGATCCGGACGATCGTCTGACCTATGTCGCGCGTAATTTCGTCGAGGATGTGGTGATGGGCAGCGGGCGCCCCGCGATCGTCGTGCCTTACGCGGGCGACGTGCGCACGCTCGGCGAGAACGTGCTGATCGGCTGGGACGGCGGGCGCGAAGCCGCGCGCGCCGTGGCCGACGCCGTGCCGCTGCTCGCCCGCGCGCGCTTCGTCAACGTCGAGACCGTCAGCCACGGGCAGCCCGCTACCGACGAGACGCCCGCCGGCGTGGACGTCGCCGCCTATCTCGAACGGCACGGCGTGCGCGCGTCGTTCTCGACGACGCCGCGCGAACCGTCGGTCGGCGTCGGCGCGACGCTGCTGAACCGCGCGACCGATCTGCATGCGGATCTGCTCGTGATGGGCCTGTACAGCCATACGCGCATGCACGAGCGCGTGCTCGGCGGCGCGACGCGCACGATCCTCGAGACGATGACGGTGCCGGTTCTGCTGTCGCACTGAGCGGGTCTACCGGGCGGCCGTCTGCTGGCCGCCCGTCTTTCTTTTAACGGCGCATCGCCGTCACAGCATGCCGGCGCCCGCGCCCGGCCCTTCCCGGACGACCAGCACCGGCCGGTCCGCCTCGCGCAGCAGCGCTTCCGCGACGCTGCCGAGCACCGCGCGGCGCACGCCGCGGCGGCCGTGCGTGCCCATCACGATCAGATCCGCATCGCATTCGGCGGCCGCGCGCGCCAACACGTCCGAGACGTCCTGGCCGTTCGCTTCGACCGTTTGCGCGATGCCGCGCACGCCGGACAGCTGAAACGCCGTTTCGGCGTCCGCGACCGCGATCGCGGCCTTGTCCGCATCCAGCCCGGCCGGGTCGCGCTGCTCGACATAGCCGCTGTCGACGTCGGTCAGCCGCGGCGCATCCGACACCACGCACATCGCGATGACGAGGCCGCCCGACTCGCGCGCGAGCGAAATCGCCTCGTCGAGCGCGAGCCGCGAGCCGCGGCTGCCGTCGAGCGCCGCGAAAATTCTTCGATACATGGTGCCTCCCTGCCGTCATGCGGATTCGATGGATTCGTGAAGCCAGTCTGATCGCGGCCGGCGGCGCGCGATTGACGCCGGTCAAGCAGATACGGCGGCGCCCGTATCCGTCGGTCCCGATTGGCGAACGTCACCGTGACGCGCATAATTCCGACGACATCGCAGTTCCGGACGGTGGCGCGTATCGTGCCACGCGCCGCCAGCCCGCCGACGACCCGCTCCGTCAGGATGAACGGCAATGACAGTGAATCCCCGCGCCTTCAGGGCCGGACCGGTTACGCCCGGTGCCCGGCCCGCCCGACGTGCCGCGACGGCCGCGCCGCGGACGCTCGCAGCGCGCCATCTTCCAAGCACGTGCCGCCTCGGCGCTGCCGTATCGGGAGGCGGCACGCGTGCTTCCGTGTTACCGCCTGTCGGGCCGCGATCCGGGGCCGCATCACGCCGCCGGTTCGTGAGTCTTGCTTCGGATGAACGGCGCGAAATTGTCCACATCGGCACTTCGCAGCCGGGCGATGCACCCGACGCCCGGTCAATGCGGCGGCTGCCGCGCACGGCGCGAACGCGGCCGGCGGCGCCGGCCGCAAACGATATCCGGCAGGAGGACGCGCCGACATGATCACGGTACTCATCGCCGACGACCACGCCCTCGTCAGGGACGGCCTGCGGCACATCCTGAAGAACGCCAGCGACTTCGAGGTGGTCGGCGAAGCGCGGGACAGCGCGTCGACGATCGCGCTGGTGCGGGACCGCGACGCGGACGTGCTCGTGCTCGACCTGTCGATGCCCGGCCGCAACGGCGTCGAACTCATCAAGCAGATCAAGGACGAGAAGCCGGCGCTGCATATCCTGGTGCTGACGATGCACGCGGAGCAGCAATACGCGGTGCGCGCGTTCCGCGCGGGCGCGGCCGGCTACATGACGAAGGAAAGCGCGAGCGCCGAACTGGTCGCGGCGCTGACCAAGATCGCGGCCGGCGGCGTCTACGTGAGCCTGACGATGGCCGAGCAGTTCGCGCAGAGCCTGAACGAGCCGACCGATCTGCTGCCGCACCAGCGCCTGTCGGACCGCGAATTCGACGTGTTCCGGCGCGTGACGACCGGCGAGTCGATTTCCGAAATCGCGCACGCGCTCAACGTCAGCGTGAAGACGGTCAGCACCTACAAGATGCGGATCCTCGAGAAGATGCAGATGGCGAACGACACGGCGCTCGTGCGCTATGCGATGCGCCACAAGCTGTTCGACGACCCCGACGAACTCTGACGGGCGGCGCCGGCCGCCCGCGCCGGCGCGCGCCTTCCGCGACGGCGCGGCTCCCGACGCCGCGGCGGCGACCCGCGCGGCAACGCGCCGCGCGCGTGTAGGAAACGCCCTACAAGGCTTCCATCTCGCCTACCGCAACTTCAATTCCGGCTGATTTCCTTGACGTCGCGCAACATCCATACTCCATTTCAACAAAAACACCGAACGTGCCTCGCGGAGCATGGGCGGCATCGAGGAGACCGGCGTAGCGGTCTCCCGGCGCGCCGGACGCGTCAGCGGGGCGTCCCCACAGGAAGGCGGCAGAAACCAAGGCCGCCGGTACAACGGTCAGCGCGAGTCCGCCCGATGGCGGGCCGACGCTGCCCCCAACTGGAGCCGATCATGCAAACCATTGCGAATGTTGCGACGAACCTGCCGTCCCGCCCGTTCATCCCGCTGCACCGCGTCGAGCCTGCCGACCAGCCGAAGCGCGCCACGTCCCGCTGCTCGTCGTGCGCATTGCGCACCGTATGCATGCCGGCCGACCTGTCGACCGAAGAATTCGCACGCATCGACGCGATGATCTGCACGACGCGCAACGTCAAGCGCGGCGAGACGCTGTTCCGCGCCGGCGACGCGTTCAACAGCATCTATGCGGTGAGAACCGGGTCGTTCAAGACGATCGTCATGCATCGCGACGGCGACGAGCAGATCACCGGCTTCCAGATCGTCGGCGAATCGCTGGGGCTCGACGGCCTCCACGCGGGGCAGCACAACGGCGACGCGATCGCGCTCGAAGACAGCACGGTCTGCATCATCCCGTTCGGCCAGCTCGAGCAGATGTGCCGCGAAGTCCGGCCGATGCAGCACCACCTGTACCAGATGATGAGCGGCGAAATCGTGCGCGAATCGTCGCAGATGCTGCTGCTCGGCACGATGAGCGCCGAACAGCGCGTGGCCGCGTTCCTGCTGAACCTGTCGGCCCGCTTCAAGGCGCGCGGCTACTCGGCCGCCGAATTCGTGCTGCGGATGACGCGCGACGAGATCGGCGAATATCTCGGGATGAAGCTCGAGACCGTCAGCCGCATGCTGTCGAAGTTCCAGCACAAGGGGCTCGTCGCCGCGCAAGGCAAGCAGATCCGGATCGTCGATTCGGAAGGCCTCGGGCAAATCTGAGCGCGCGGCACCAAGCGGATCCACGAGGATCCCAACGGCGCCGAACCACTCGGAGCGGACCGAAACGGCGCGCGCGGCGCCGTTCAACCAATCGGCCCACTCAGCCCATTCGGCCCATTCGGCCACTCAACCGCTCACCCGCCCATCCCGAGCACGGCCGCGCCCGACACGCGGCCGGCGCGCAGATCGTCGAGCGCGCGGTTCGCATCGGTCAATGCATAGCGCACGGCCTCGACGCGCAGCGGCATCGCGTCGGCGAGCCGCATGAATTCCACCGCATCCGCACGCGTGAGGTTCGCCACCGACGCGATCCGGCGCTCGCCCCACAGCCACGCGTACGGAAAGCTGGGGATGTCGCTCATGTGAATGCCGCCGCACACGACGATCCCGCCCTTGTCGAGCGCGCGCAGTGCGGCCGGCACCAGCGCGCCGACCGGCGCGAAGATCAGCGCGGCATCGAGCGGCTCGGGCGGCATTTCGTCGCTGCCGCCGGCCCACACCGCGCCGAGCGACAGCGCGAGCTGCTGCGCTGCGGCATCGCCGGGGCGCGTCAACGCGAACACCTTGCGTCCTTCGAAAAACGCGACCTGCGCGACCAGATGGGCGGCCGCCCCGAAGCCGTAGATGCCGATGCGCTGCGCGTTGCCGGCCATGCGCAGCGTGCGGTAGCCGATCAGCCCGGCGCAGAGCAGCGGCGCGGCTTCGAGGTCGGAATAGCGCCGCGGCAGATGCACGCAATAGCGATGGTCGGCCACGGTGCGTTCCGCATAGCCGCCGTCGATCGTATAGCCGGTGAAGCCGGGGCTGTCGCACAGGTTTTCGCGGCCGGACGCGCAATACACGCAGTGTCCGCACGTCGCGCCGAGCCAGGGCACGCCCACGCGATCGCCGACGGCGAAGCCCGTGACGCCCGCGCCCAGCGCGCGCACCGTGCCGACGATCTCGTGCCCGGGAATCAGCGGCCGCTTCGGATGCGCGAGCTCGCCGTCGACCACATGCAGATCGGTCCGGCATACGCCGCACGCGTGGACGTCGATCAGCAACTGGCCGGCTGCGGGCACCGGGTCGGGCACGCGCGCCTCGCGCAGCGTGGGCGTCGTGCCGTCGAACATCATCGCAAGCATGCTTTTCTCCTTCGCGCGAATCGCTTTCGCGCGCTTCGTGTTGCAACGCTAATCGCAGCGCAGCCGGTCTGCACGGCGTGGTGACGCGCGCTTGACGTGGGTCAACGGGCACCCGGCCGTTCCTGACACGATGAAGTGGCGTGACGCCGCCCGAGCGACGCGTTGGAGATGACCGAATGATATCCGTTCCCCCCCTTGCCGCGAGCGCCCATCCCGAAGACCAGCTGAAGGCGCTGCTGGCCTATGCAGTGCTGGCCCCGTCGAGCCACAACTCGCAGCCGTGGCGCTTCGTCGTCAACGGCGCGACGATCTCGGTGTGCGCCGATCGCATGCGTGCGTTGCCGGTGGTCGATCCGTTCGACCGCGAGCTGATCATCAGTTGCGGCGCGGCGCTGCTCAATCTGCGCGTCGCGCTCGACCACGCCGGCCTCGCGCACACGATCACGACGTTTCCGTCGGAAGTCGATCCCGATCTGCTGGCGCTCGTGCGCGTCTGCGACGACGGCTATTCGGACGCCGCGCTCGGCGCGCTGTTCGATGCGATCCCCGAGCGCGTGACGACGCGTGCACCGTTCGAATCGAGCGCAGTGCCCGACGATCTGCAGCAAGCGCTGATCACGGCCGGCGTCGCGGAAGGCGCCGAGGTCGCGTGCATCGATGCGCTCGCGAATCGCGCCCGAGTGGCCGAGCTGGTCGCCGAAGCCGACCGTCAGCAGTTCGCCGATCCGCGCTTTCGCCGCGAGCTGGCGAGCTGGATCGATCCGCGCCGGCATACCGACGGGATGCCGGCCTTCGCCGCGGGCGTACCGACCTTGCTCGACTTCGCCGCGCCGGTCGTCACGATGGCGGTGCGGACCTTCGATATCGGCAACGGCCTCGCCGCGCTGCATCACCAGCTCGTCGACGCGTCTCCGTTGATCGTCTGCATCGCGACCGCGCGCGACGACCGCGACGCGTGGCTCGCTGCGGGACAGGCGCTCGAGCGGATTCTGCTGGTCGCGACGCGCGCCGGCTACACGGCGTCGTACCTGAACCAGCCGATCGAGACGCCCGCTTTGCGCGCGCACCTGTGCCACATGCTCGGGCTGCACGGCGAGCCGCAGTTGCTGCTGCGCGTCGGGCGCGGCCCGCAGGCGCCGCGTTCACCGCGCCGCCCGCTCGACGAAGTGATCTCCTGATTCCTGCAAGGACAACCAGATGAAACTCCTGCGTAGCGCAGCGTTGTGCGTGTTCGCCGCGACGGCCGGCCTGGCCGCCGCGCAGACGGCCGTGCCCGAGCCGACCGAGCTGGTCGAAGCGCAGCACTGCATGTTCTGCCACACGGGCGACATGGCGTTCCTCGGGCCATCGTTCCATGCGATCGCCGAGCGCTACCGCGACGATCCGCACGCCGCCGCCGAACTCGAACGCAAGCTGCGCGTCGGCGGCCGCGCGCATTGGGGCGACACGCCGATGCCGTCGGCGATCGATCGCGGCGGCCCGTTGTCCGCGGACGACGCGCATCGGCTCGTGCAATGGGTGCTGAGCCAGTGACCTTCGCATTGCCCTTCCGCTCATGTCGACCGTAGTCAAACCCCCGCTCAAACGCGGGTCCGCCGCTGCCGTGCAGAGCAAGACCGCGCGCCGCACGCCGCGCGACCGGCCTGCCGCGAAGGCGCGCGGCAAACGCGCATGCCGGCGCCCCGGCGCGCTGGTCGGCCACGACGATCGGCTCGGCATCGCGCGCCAGGTCCGGCGCATCACGAAGCGCGCGGCGCGTACGCCCGTGGACGAAGACGCGACGCTGCTGCAAGGCGCCGGCATGCGCGGCATCAGGCTGCAATTCGACTACTGGAAGGCCGAGGAGCGGCTGCAGATGGAGCGCATCGGCCATGCGGTCGTGATCTACGGCAGCACGCGCATCGTCGCGCCGTCGGTCGCGAACGCGCGGCTCGACGAGGCCAACCGGCTGCTCGCGGCGCACCCGCACGACACCATCCGGCGCCGCGCGGTGACGGCCGCCAGCCGGCTCGTCGAACACAGCGCGTACTACCGCGTCGCCCGCGAGTTCGGACGCATCGTCGCCCATGCGGACCGGTGCGCGCGCAGCGCGCGGCTCGCGGTCGTCACCGGCGGCGGCCCCGGCATCATGGAAGCCGCCAATCGCGGTGCCTACGAGCGCGGCGCGCCGAGCATCGGCTTCAATATCGAGCTGCCGCGCGAGCAGCGGCCGAATCCGTACATCACGCCGTCGCTCTGCTTCAGCTTCCACTATTTCGCGATCCGCAAGCTGCACCTGCTCGAACGTGCGAAGGCCGCGGTGTTCTTCCCGGGCGGCTACGGCACGTTCGACGAGCTGTTCGAGGTGCTCACGCTGCTGCAGACGCGCAAGATCGCGCCGCTGCCGGTGATTCTCGTCGGCGAGGCGTACTGGCGTCGCGCGGTCGATTTGCCGTTCCTCGCCGACGAAGGCATGATCGATCGCCGCGATCTCGAGCTGTTCACCTACTGCGAGACTGCGCCCGAGATCTGGCATGCGATCGGCAACTGGTACGCGCAGCGCAGGCCGACACGCGCGGTGCGGCGCAGGGCTGCGCCGAAGCCGCGGGCCGTGTAGGAATCGGCCGACGCGCCGGGCACGATTCCTACCGCGACTTCGGGGCGCGCTGATTGAATCGCGCACGCGCGGCGCCGATACTGAATTCAAGGATACCGGCCGCCCGGCACCCCGCTCGCACGGCAACCAGGAGAGACGCCATGTCATACGCCGACTATCGTTCCGATTCTGCGATGCAGGCCGACACGCGCGCGGCTGCGCTCGACACGGCCGCGCTCGTCGCGCTCGCGCGCGACGCCGGCATGCTCGTGACGCTCGACGGACAGATCGGGCGCGAGCGCTACGAAAGCGTGACGGGTTCGATCGCGACGCTGGCGCGCTTCGCGCAGGCGCTGCGGCAGTCGGTGCTCGAGGCGACGTGATGCCGCGCTTCACGCTGCCGCGCCGCGGCCTCCACGACCCGCGCGATGGCGCCGCGCGCCACGTGCGTGCGCGCACGCGTCGACCTACGCGCGGAAGCTGGCGTCGGCTCCGCTGCGCGGTGCGGGCCGCGTCGCGCTGATGCGACTGCCCGTCGGAGCACGTATCCCATTGCACGCCCATCCCTGCCCGTCGAACCCGCGATGAACCGGCCTTGGTCCGCGCGCGTCGCGCGCATGCTCCCCGGCATCGCACTGCTCACCAACTACCAGCGTGCGTGGCTGTCGCGCGACCTGTACGCGGGCCTCGCGCTGTCGGCCGTGCTGCTGCCGGTCGGCATGAGCTACGCGCAGGCGGCCGGCCTGCCCGCCATCACCGGGCTCTACGCGTCGATCGCCGCGCTGCTCGCGTATGCATTGTTCGGCCCGAGCCGCATCCTCGTGCTGGGGCCGGATTCCGCGCTGGCCGCGCTGATCGCCAGCGCGATCACGCCGCTCGCCGCTCACGATCCGCAGCGCGCGATCGCGCTGGCCGGCGCGCTGGCGCTGTCGGCTGGGACGATCTGCATCCTGCTCGGTGCGCTCGGTCTCGGCTTCGTCACCGATCTGCTGTCGCGCCCGATCCAGTACGGCTACCTGAACGGCATCGCCGTCGCGCTCGCGATCGGCCGCTTGCCGGAGCTGCTCGGCATGCAAACGTCGGGCGGCGACGTGTTCGCCGGCGTGCAGCACATCGCGCCTGCGCTCGTCGACGGCCGGTTTTCCGTCGCCGCGGGCGTGCTCGGCGCAGGTGTGCTGGCAGCCATTTTCCTGATGAAGCGCGCGCTGCCGCGCTGGCCCGGCGTGCTGCTCGCCGTGATCGGCGCGACGATCGCGACGAGGCTGTGGCCGCTGCCCGGCGTCGCGACGATCGGCGCGCTGCCGGGCGGCATTCCCGCGCCGCGCCTTCCGGCCGTGTCGCTCGCCGACCTCGGCGCACTGGCGTCCGGCGCGTTCGCCGTCGCGCTGGTGTCGTTTGCCGACATCAGCATGCTGTCGCGTGCGCTGTCCGCCCGCGCGGGCGACACGCCGGACCGCAACCAGGAGCTGATCGCGCTCGGCGCGGCCAACCTGCTGGCCGGCGTGACGCAGGGCTGCGCGGTCAGCAGCAGCGCGTCGCGCACGCCGGTCGCGATCGCCGCGGGCGCGCAAAGCCAGTTGACGAACGTCGTCGCGGCGGCGTGCATCGCGATCCTGCTGCTCGCCGCGCCGACGCTGCTCGCGTACGTGCCGCGCACCGCGCTGGCCGCCGTCGTGATCTACGCGGCATGCGGGATCGCCGACTTCCGCAGCGTCGTGCGGCTGTACCGGATGCGTCGCGGCGAATGTCTGATCTCGGTGCTGTGCTTTGCCGGCGTGATCGCGATCGGCGTCGTACCGGGCATTCTGCTCGCGAGCGGGCTGTCGCTGCTGTCGTTCGTGTGGCGCGCGTGGCACCCGTACGATGCGGTGCTCGGGCGACTGACCGGTGTGCGCGGCTATCACGACGTCGGCCGGCATCCCGACGCGGCGCAGACGCCGGGGCTCGTGCTGTTCCGCTGGGATGCGCCGCTGTTCTACGCGAACGTCGAGATCTTCTGCGAACACCTGCACGCCGCGATCGCGCGCTCGGCGAGCCCGGTCACGCGCATCGTGGTGGCCGCCGAGCCGGTTACCGACATCGACGTGAGCGCCGCCGACCGCCTCGTCGCGCTGCACGCCGAACTGGCGGAGCAACGCATCGAACTCGATTTCGCGGAGATGAAGGGGCCGGTGAAGGATCGGCTGCGCGCTTACGGGCTGTTCGACGTGTTCGGCACCGCGAGCTTCTTTCCGACCGTCACCGATGCGGTTGCCCGGCACGTTCAGCGAACAGAGGGGCATGCGCGCGCGTGCAAGAAGAAACGCGCGATGCGCAAGCGGGCGGCGCGGAAGGCGCGTTAGGGGTGCTGGAGGTGTCGGCTGCGTCGAGCATGATGTACGTAACGCAAGACTCGATCGCTCGGTCAGCGGGAGATCGGGTCCGGGATTGCCTGGTCGTCACTTCGTCACGGGCCGCGATCGACCCGGCGCCGCCGTTCGACTCGAGCGCAAGCGATCACTCGAAGGCTGCTAAAAACCGGATCGCGCGATGCCTGATTCTGCCTCGGACAGGGAACGCCACTCCAGCGATGGCAATGCCCGCGCATGATCCATGCATACTTTCCAGACCCGCACATGCGATACGATGCGCACTCGCCGCCGCAGCGGTGCCATCGAGTCGATTCGTTTTCGTATGACTTTCATTCGTCGAGTGCCGTCTCGTTTATCCTGCTGCGTCCTTCTCTTGTCACCTACCCCGATCTCATGCTCACCCCGCTCGCTCTGATAGGTATCGTGATCCTGTCTTGCCTGATGAGCGTCGCCGTCCTTGGTTCGCTGCTCCGGACTGCGGTGCCGGGCATAGGCCGCTGGTGCGTGGCTCACGCGCTGCTTACCGCTGCATCGTCGTGGGTGTTCATCGCAGGCGCTCAGCCAGGACAGATCGTGACCCTCGGCGCTGCGCTCATCACGCTTGTGGCGGTGCTGCTGCTCGTGCAGGGGATGCGTCAGTTTTTCGGTAAGGATCCGGCGTGGCACATAGAGTCGGCGGCGTTCGCCATCGTCTGCGTTGCGTTGGTGTACTTCACGTGCGTGTCGCCGAACATCGACGCGAAGGTCGCGCTCACATCGAGCCTCCTCGCCTATGCACGGATCGCCGTGGGTACGTTGGCGCTGCGTCACGCGCCGCGTGATGGAGCGCGCTACCCCTATCGCTTCGTCGCCGCCGCCGCTTATCTGGGTGCGTTGTTCCACGTCACGCGAGCCGTCGCGGCCGCCTTCGGCATGCCGCACATGGCCTTTCCGCAACCGTCGCCCTGGAATGTCCTGTTTCTCGGGCTTGCGATCGTCACGTTGCCGTGCATGTCGACCGGCATGGTGATGCTCGCGCACGATCGGCTCGTCCGAAAGATGGAACAGTTCGCGAGTATCGACGAACTGACGGGCGTACTCATGCGGCGTGCGTTCATGGCGAGGGCGAGCGTCCTGCTTCGCGAAGCGCCGGAAAAGGGCAAACCGCTGTCGATCGCCATTCTGGACATCGACAAGTTCAAGGCCGTCAACGACGGCTTTGGCCATGCGGTCGGCGACCGAATCCTCAGACATGTCACGTCGGTTGTGTCCGCGCGCCTGCGGTCGTGCGACCTTTTCGGGCGTCTGGGTGGAGAGGAGTTCGCGATCGTGTTCGTGGACGCGGGCATGACCGACGCAGCGGCGTTGACGAACGAACTGCGGCTTGCGGTCGAACGATCGCCAAACGAAGGCGTGCGCTGCACGTTCAGCGCGGGGGTCGAATGCGTCACGCCCGGCGATACGCTGGCGGGCGCCCTGGCGCGGGCCGACGCGGCGCTTTACATGGCGAAGGCGACAGGGCGCAATCGAGTCGTGACGGCGTCCGAGGTCGACGAGCGCGACCTCGAAACCCATTGAACTACTGGCACGTCAAAGCCGATCCACCTCGGTGTGATCGCGGCGGTGCACTGACGAGCCCGATTGGCTTCGTATGGCCCAAGAGTGAAGGCCAGCGGCGGTCACTCGGGCTTGTTCCCGCTCGCTTTCGCCGCACCGCTTCATAGCGCTCGCGCCACCGACTCGATGAGCGCTCTCAACCATTGCTGCGCCGGATTGCCTTCGCTACGCCGATGCCACATCACGTGAAAGACGATATCCGGCAGCGGCATAGGCGGCGGAAACAACACCAGCTTGCCGCCTGCGGGCGAATTGAGCGCGACCCGTTTCAGGACCGTCGCGGTCATCGCCGTGCGCGCGACGACCGCCGGCACGGCGAACATCTGCGGTAGCGTCAGCGCGAGCGTGCGCTGCATGCCCTGTTGCGCCAGCGCCTCGTCCACCAGCCCGTGCCGTTGCCCTTCCGGCGACACCAGCGCATGCGGCAGCGACAGATAAGACTTCATGCTCATTCCGCGCCGCGCCGCCGGATGATGACTCGCGACGATCGTCACGAACTCGTCGCGCAGGATCGGACGAGTGAGGATTCGGCCAACCGGCTGCGTAGGCGGTACGCCGATGGCCGCATCGATCTCGCCTGCATCGAGCATGTCCACCGCATCGTCGCGGTCGTTGAACGCATGCACGTTGATCGCGATGCCGGGCGCCTGCTCGCCGAGCGCTTCCAGCAGCGCGGGCAGAAGCACGAACGCCGGGTAGTCCGACAACCCCAGGTTGAACGCGAGCGCCGCCTTGCCCGGCACGAACTCCGGCTGCTTCACCAGGGTCGCTTCGATCTGCCGTAGCGCCTGCGAAATGGGCTCGGCCAGTTCGCGCGCGCGCGGCGTGGGCAGCAGGCCATCCGCGCTGCGCAGAAACAGCGGATCGCCGAGCAGGATACGCAGCCGGGACAGTGCCGCGCTCATCGCCGGCTGACTCACGCCGACCAGTGCCGCCGCCCGGGTGACGTTGCGCTCGCTCATCAAGACGTCGAAGGCGGCCAGCAGATTCAGATCGATGCCATGAAAATCCATAAATCAAATAATCATTTATATCCGCTATTTGTTGGATGGATTCTACCGGCGGCGCACACTCTCGTCACCTCCAACCGCAACGTCACGACGACGCCACCACGAGAGCACAACCATGACCGCCATCGACTCCCAACTCTCCGAGCGCCTGCGCATCGAACGCGTGGCCGTGGAAACGCTGTACCGCGCATTCAGCGACAACGACCCCGACCTTGTCGACACGGTGCTCGCCCCTGACTGGGAAGATATTCCGCTTGCGCCGGGCCAGGGTCCTGGGCCGGCCGGCATCAAGCCGATCATTGGCAGTTTTGCGCAGGCCTTCCCCGACGTGCGCATCGTCATTCACGACATGGTCCAGGTGCCGGGGCAGATCGCGGTGCGCGCGGAAATTACCGGCACGCATCGCGGCGAACTGTTCGGAATCGCCCCGACCGGCAAGCAGGTCAGCTTCCGCCTGCACGAATTCCACGCGCTGGATGGTCAGCGCGTAGCCACCACGTGGCACATGGAGGACTGGTTCGGCCTGTTCCTTCAACTCGGCCAGTTTCCGACGCAAGCCTGAGCTGCCTCATTCCGAAATCTCGAACCTCTGAAACCTGGACGGGACCCGTGAGCATCGCCCTCAAGCAAACCATGAAAGCAGCAGTCGTCACTACCTTCGGCCATCCCGATGTCGTCAGCATCGGCGAGACCGCACTGCGGGACATGCGGCCCGATGAGGCCATCGTCCGCATCGAAGCGGCGGCCGCAAATCCGCTCGACCTGAAGATCGTCGCAGGCTACATGCAGCAGGTTTTCCCCGTCGCCCTTCCCTACACGCCGGGCACCGATTTCAGCGGCGTGGTCGAGGCGATCGGCGAGCATGTCACGCATCTGCAGCCGGGTGACCGCATATTCGGCCGCAGCGCGCCGAGTGCGGGCGGCGCATTCGCGCAGCAGCTGGTGATCGCGGCCGCCGAGCTGTGCGCGATTCCTGCCGGAATGAGTTTTGAGCAGGCGGCGTCGCTGCCGACCACATTCGGCACAGCGCGTCAGGCGCTGTTCGATTCAGGGCGCCTGCAACGGGGACAGCGCGTGCTGATCCATGCGGCAGCCGGTGGCATCGGCAGCATGGCCGTGCAGCAGGCGCACCTGGCGGGCGCGTATGTGATTGCCACGGCATCGGCAGGCAATATCGAACTGGTGAAGAGCCTCGGCGCGGACGAAGTGATCGACTACCGCACGCAGGACTTTGCACAGATGCGCAATATCGATCTGGTGCTCGACCCGATCGGCGGCGAGACGCTGGAGAAGTCGTGGGCGGTGTTGCGCGAGGGCGGCCGCATCGCGACGCTGGTGGAGTTCGGCATCGCGTCGCGAAACGGGCGTATCGGTGAGGCGGTGTTCTTCGGAAGCGCGACGCCTTCGCTTCCCGAAGCGGTCAGGCAGTTCCGGGCGGGGCAGTTGCAGATCGTCATCGATTCGATCTTCCCGCTGGAAGACACGCGCGCCGCGCTCGAGAAGCTCGCGACGGGTCATACGCGCGGCAAGGTGCTTATCCGCACGCGCATCTGATCGAGGAGCCGGACGATGACATACGAAACGAATCAGGTGGTGCTGGTAACGGGCGCAGGCTCCGGCATCGGACGGGCGATCGCGCTCTCGCTTGCACGCGGAGGACATAGGGTCTATGCGAGCATGCGCGATCCGCAAGAGAAAGATCGCGAACGCAGCGACGCGCTGCAGCAGCTCGCACGACGGGAATCGCTCGCGCTCGACGTGCTCGAACTGGACGTGCTGTCGGAGACGGCCTGCCGTGCCGCCGTCGATTTCATCCTCGCGCAGCAGGGACGCATCGACGTGGTCGTGAACAACGCCGGCATGTTGATGGTGGGCCTGACGGAAGCATTCTCGGTGGAACAGGCCGCGCAGATCATCGATACCAACGCGCTGTCGTGGCTGCGAGTGAATCGCGCGGCGCTGCCCGCGATGCGTCGGCAAGGCCGCGGTCTGTTGATGTACGTGGGCAGCACCACGTCGCGCCTGCACGAGCCGTTCCTCGGGCCGTATACCGCGAGCAAGGCGGCGGGCGATGCTCTCGCCGAGATCATGGCGATGGAAGTGCGGCCGTCGGGCATCGACAGCGTGATCCTCGTCCCCGGCGCCTTTACTTCAGGCACCGAACATTTCTCCGATGCGGGTTCGCCTGCGTATTCCACCATCGAGCGGCAATACGGCCCGCTGGCACAGCGAATCGCGGGTCTCGGCGAGAAGCTCGCTTCCATCGATGCGGGGAACGGCGGCGCGCTCGATGTATCGGCGGTCGGTACGGCGGCGCTCGATGTATTGGCGATGCCGCACGGCCAGCGGCCATTGCGCGTAACCGTCGATGGCCAGCGCAAGGGTACCGAAGCAATCGATGCGGTTCATCACGAGAAGCAGGTCGCGTTTTTGCGCAGGATGGGCCTGGAAGACCTGATCTTGCCGCCGCCCGTCGCAACACGCGAGGAGATGAAAGCATGAGGACGCAACCCGATCGCGCCGCTATCGTGACGGGCGCATCTCGCGGCATCGGCAAGGAGATCGCGCTGCGGCTCGCCGACGACGGCTTCGCCGTCGCGGCAGGTTATGCCGGCAACCGTGCTCAGGCCGACGCGACAGTCGCGGCAATCAAGGCGCGCGGCGGCACGGCCATTGCAGTACAGGGCGACGTGTCCGACGCGGACGATGTCGCGCGCCTGTTCTCGGCGGCGCAACAGGCCTTCGGCCGACTCGATGCAGTCGTCAGCAATGCCGGCGTAATGAGCATGGCGAAGATCGAGACCGGCAACGCGGCAGCGTTCGATCGCATGATGTCCATCAACGTGCGTGGCACCTTTCTGGTACTCGCCAAAGCCGCCGAGGTGTTGGGCGATGGTGGGCGCATCGTAGCCTTGTCCACCAGCGCAATCGCCAAGGCGTCGCCGGGCTATGGGCCGTATATCGCCTCGAAGGCGGCCGTCGAAGGCCTGGTCCACGTGCTCGCCAACGAACTACGCGGACGCAACATCACGGTCAATGCGATCGCGCCTGGCCCCGTCGCAACCGAACTGTTTTTCGACGGCAAAACCGAAGAACAGGTGGCGATGCTCGCGAAAATGGCGCCGCTGGAACGACTTGGACAACCGGTAGATATCGCCAATGCGGTCTCGTTCCTCGTGGGTCGGGACGGAGCGTGGATCAATTCGCAAATCGTGCGGGTTAATGGTGGATTTGCGTGACCGAAGGTCGTACGCATGGCATGTATGGTGTCGCCGTCGGGACCGCTGCGTGCATACGTCGTGCGGCGGGCGTCTCATGGGTCGCATGGGATCTGGGAAGTGTGACTCGATCGGGCTCTCCCGAGATTTGACCTAAGCGGCACCAGGGAGCCGGTCGGTTGATTCGGCCAAGGGGTGGGGCTTTACGGCATTGAATGGCCGATGATCATGCGCACGCTCCAGTGAGTGGATCCATCTGCCGGCTTCGTATGCAGGGTCATGTGAATCAGTTGAGCCAGCTGCTCGTCGTCTACCGTGCGCGGTTTGCCGGGACGAACTTCGTCATAAAGTCCGTTGATTCGCTGCTCCAGAAACCGCAGACGCCACTTGCCCACCGTGGCGCGCGTGAGTTGCAGGCGTTGTGCGATTGCGCTGTTCGGTTCGCCGTCAGCCGCGTGCGCCCGCGCGACCAGCAGCCGAAATCGAACGAGAACGTGCTATCGACATCAACTGCGAGCGTTCGTCTTCGCTCAGTACCAGTTCCGCTTTCGGTCGCCCCATGGGCATGCCGATGTCTCCCGTTCCGTTGACGCCAACGTCCTACGCGAACATAGATCGGCTAACAACGGAACAGGACACTAGATGCACCTCGCCAAACATCCACGGTCAAGGAACAGTGTAGTTGCTGCAATCCGGCAATGGATGCTCTGGCATATAGATGCTCTGGTCGGCCTTGAAATGGAAGATGCGCTTATAGGTACACTGTTGGTCCACGGCGGTGACGAGATCCCGCTTGCGCAGCGGCGGCCCAGCTAGAGAATCCTTATTGCGCGAAACTTTGCCGGGAAAACTTGTGGCTCGCGTTTGGTAGATCAGGCGCGGAAAACCAGATTTGACGGACTGATCTAGTCCGAGCGTTGCGGTGAATTGGTAATCGTCATGGCACGCACCAAGCCGGCGGCGCGCGTCTTGGTCGGTAAAACAGGCGCGAATCAACAACGATCCTGCAATGGGGACGGACAACACTTCATGCTCATGGAGCGTAGACCTTTCCCCGCCTACTTCAAACAATCGCAATTCCGACGCATCACCGCCACCGCCTGAGTACGCAGTGGAGACGTTCACCATCACGCCTACCAGAATGACGCCATTGTCATCGACGAGTCGCAACACGTGAGGCCATAGTGTGACGTTTATGTTTTGAGGAGCGTCCGGTATACCAGACAACGTTAAGCGATAGGTGGAGGGGTTTGCCCCCCAACTGTCGATCTGTATTAGTGGCGGAGAGTCGGCATCTTCATGCACGACTTGAACACAGAGGCGTTTGTCGACAGTGCATCTCTTTCCTTCGGCGGCAGTTGACCGCCCCCGACTTTCCTCTATCAATGCTTCCAGGCGATTACCTGCCTGATCCACATACACTGTGGACTGAGCGCCCACCAGTGCAGCCAATCGCTCGTTGTAGCGCGCACTCAGACACGAAGTATCTGCACCACATGCATCCCGAAACTTTAGCCATTTCAATTGGGATGCCTGTATGGCGGCCGGGGCAATGGCAACGTCCGACGCATCGTTCCAGGCGACTGAAAGCTTGCTATCCAGTTTTGATAACTTGTCGTTGGCGCAAATCGTTTTCTCGGTGATGGAAGTTGCTTTGGTGCAATCAAAGCTGGCCGCATGACCCGACGGCGAAACTAGAAGGAACGCACCAGCACTCAACAACGACAGCAGTTGGTTCAATCGAAGACTCATGCTGAAATCAAAAAATAACCAAAACTCAATCATAGATTGTCGACAATCGACGGGCCGGTCCACCACTCGGCGGTCTCAAGAATCAAGTGCAACGTTTAGCCAACCCGGTGGCAGCCAATTCCATCGCCATGGCCTCTTCGGGGGTTTTCCAGTTGAGGGTTTGACGAGGGCGTCCGTTCATCAGCTTGGCAATATCGTTCAACTGCATCTGGGTCACGCCTGACAGGTCCATTCCTTTGGGTAGAAACTGGCGCAGCAGGCCGTTGGTATTTTCGTTGCTGCCTCGTTGCCAAGGCGCGTAGGGATCCGCGAACCAGATATCCAGATTCAATCGTTCAGCCAGTTCGACATGACAGGTCATTTCCGATCCGCGATCGTAGGTCAGGCTTTCCCGCAGAAAGG